>SVHF01000010.1 GCA_015055975.1 Clostridiales bacterium
ATACCTCCGCTGTTACACGAAGGTAGTTTACACGACTATTGGGTTTTGTTAAAGAGTGTTATTTTTTGACGTACACATTTGTCCCAATGTGTTTATCGAGTAAAATTACAAAATTAGAGCATAAAAAAAGGTATAGCCATTTGACTATACCTTTTTGGTGCCCCACCCGGGAATCGAACCCGGGACAACATGATTAAAAGTCATGTGCTCTACCAACTGAGCTAGTGGAACATTTGGAGCGGGAGACGAGATTCGGACTCGCGACATTCGCCTTGGCAAGGCGACGCTCTACCACTGAGCCACTCCCGCAAAAAAAATGGTGCGGATGAAGAGACTCGAACTCCCATGTCGAAGACACTAGATCCTAAGTCTAGCGCGTCTGCCAATTTCGCCACATCCGCACACTTTTTAGTGGTGCACCATCAGGGACTCGAACCCTGGACACCCTGATTAAGAGTCAGGTGCTCTACCAACTGAGCTAATGGTGCATACGATATATATCTTTTAAGGTTCAATCATTTTGGCAGGGGTAGCTGGACTTGAACCAACGAATAACAGAGTCAAAGTCTGTTGCCTTACCACTTGGCGATACCCCTATATTTTTTTGTTGTGGCTTACCTCTTATTGGGGTGGGTAAAGAGAGTCGAACTCTTGGCCTCTAGTGCCACAAACTAGCGCTCTAACCAACTGGGCTATACCCACCACAATGGCGAGCCTGGAGGGATTCGAACCCCCGACAACCGCCTTAGAAGGGCGATGCTCTATCCAGCTGAGCTACAGACCCATTTTGGAGCGAGTGATGGGAATCGGACCCACGCAGCCAGCTTGGAAGGCTGGTATTCTACCATTGAACTACACTCGCATTTCCACGATGCCTAAAAAGTATAACAAAGGAAATAGAGTGTGTCAACAATTTGCGCAGTATTTTTTAGTATATTTTCTCTTTAAGAATTACGCATCGCACGTGCGATTTGTCTCATTCTTTCAGCTTTGTCTAAAATTACTTTTCTAAGTCTAATACTCTTAGGAGTAACTTCAACTAATTCATCATCTTTTATAAACTCTAGACATTGTTCTAGAGACATTGTTGTAGGAGTGATTAACTTCAAAGCTTCATCAGAGCCAGATGATCTACAGTTTGTTAAATGCTTTTCTTTGCAAACGTTAACTGGAAGATCTTCTTCTCTAGAGTTTTCGCCAACTATCATACCTTCATAAACCTTAACGCCAGGTCCAATAAATAGGGTAGAACGTTCTTGAGCGTTGAACAATCCATATGTTGTTGTAACGCCATCTTCAAAAGCTACAACAGAACCTCTATTTCTTTCTGGGATATCTCCTTTGTATGGTTCATATCCGTTAAGAACGTGAGTCATAACACCGTAGCCTCTTGTATCTGTAAGCATTTCGCTTCTGTATCCAATTAAGCAACGAGAAGGGATTGAGAACTCTAATCTTGTGCCGCCACGGCCATCTGGGTCCATTTTCTTTAATTCGCCTTTTCTAGCGCCTACTTTGCTCATTACGGCGCCTACATAGTCGTCTGGTACGTCGATAACCAAATCTTCAATTGGTTCACATTTAACGCCGTCAATTTCTTTGAAAATAACCTTTGGACGAGATACTTGGAATTCATATCCTTCTCTACGCATTGTTTCAATTAAAATAGACAAGTGAAGTTCGCCTCTACCAAATACCTTAAAGCTATCTGGAGAATCTGTTTCTTCAACTCTCATGGAAACGTTTGTTTCAACTTCTTTAAATAATCTTGCACGTAAGTGACGAGATGTTACGAATTTTCCTTCTTTTCCTGCAAATGGAGAATTGTTAACCATGAACATCATAGAAAGTGTTGGTTCATCGATTGCAACGAATGGTAGTGGATCAATGTTGTCTACATCACAAATTGTTTCACCGATATTTAACTTATCTATACCACTTATAGCAACGATATCTCCCATTGCTGCTTCTTCGCATTCAACTCTCTTTAATCCTTCAAACACATAAAGCTTTGCAATCTTTACTTGAGTTGTTGTTCCATCTCTATGGCAAACAACTGCTTGTTGACCAGATTTAATCTTGCCTCTAGCAATTTTACCAATACCGATTCTGCCTACGTATTCATCGTAGTCGATATTACACATAACAGTTTGAAGACCGTTATTCATATCGCCTTCTGGAGCAGGGATTTCAGAAAGGATTGTATCTAGAAGTGGGTCCATATTTGTTCCTGGCTTTGTAGGATCAAGTGTAGCCCAACCTTGCTTACCTGAAGCAAATACTGTCTTGAAATCGATTTGTTCATCGTTGGCCCCTAATTCTAAGAATAAATCTAGAACTTGGTCTATAACTTGGTTAGGATCTCCACCTCTATCTATCTTATTTACACAAACGACAACACTCTTGCTTAAGCCTAGTGCTTTTTTCAATACGTATCTTGTTTGAGGCATACATCCTTCAACCGCATCTACTAAAAGAACAACGCCATCAACCATAGATAAGATACGTTCAACTTCGCCACCAAAGTCAGCGTGTCCTGGTGTATCTATGATATTAATCTTTACGCCTTTGTAGTTAACTGATGTGTTTTTAGCAAGGATTGTAATTCCTCTTTCTCTTTCAATATCTCCGCTGTCCATAACTCTATCTACGACAGTTTCGTTTGTTCTGAAAATACCATTTTGAACTAGTAATTGGTTTACTAGGGTAGTCTTACCATGGTCTACGTGAGCAATAATTGCTATGTTTCTAATGTCTTGTCTTTGCATAATAAATATTTCCTTATCGTTGTACTATCTTGTACACCGCTTTGTTTTTTACAACGCTTATGTATAAATACGAGTTGTTGTATCCAATTGAGCCAGGGTTTATTAGTGTAACATTTGGCCATTCATCAACTTGAGCTTTATGAGTGTGTCCATATAGTCCAAATTGAGCTTTTTGATACTCGCATTCAAATTTCAAATCGTCAAGGTCGCTTTTAACTCCAAACTTATGTCCATGAGTCAATAAGAATCTTACTTCTTCAACATCAACAATTTTAAAAGGTTCGCTATTGAAAGAATCGCAATTGCCAAGCACAAATGTTAATTTATCTTTGTATACAGATTGCAATTTCTCAATATCTTTAATTCCGTCTCCTAAATGGAAGATTAGATCTGCTTCGTCTAATAATTGCCAAAACTCATCGTCCTTTGGCAACATTCCATGAGAATCTGAAATTACTACTATATTTTTCATAGTTTTTTCAATACGTCATCAAGAGCACGAGCTCTATGAGATACAGTATTTTTTTCTTCTAGAGTTACTTGAGCAAAAGTTTTGTTTAACTCGTCACAGAAGAATAGTGGGTCATATCCAAAGCCACCATCTCCTTCATAGTGATCAAGTATGTGACCTTCTACTTTTCCTTCGCCGCTTATATAATGGTCGTCAGGGTAGTAGATTACTATAACTGAAGTGTAGTGAGCTGTTCTATCTTTATAAGATATAACACCTTTTTGCTCTAGTGTTGCAAGCAATTTTTCATTGTTTTTTAAATCATCGCAAGGTTCGCCAGCAAATCTTGCAGAATAAACGCCTGGAGCGCCGTTTAGTGCATCAACACATAAACCTGAATCATCAGCGATAGCAACAGCATTTGTCATCTTAGATATTGTCTTTGCTTTGATTATTGAATTTTCTAAGAATGTTGTGCCAGTTTCTTCAATTTCAATATTGATTCCAACTTCTTTTAAAGACTTAATAGAATCAAAGTGGCCTTGAAGGTATGCTTTGATTTCCTTTAGCTTATTTTTGTTGTTTGTTGCAACTATTGCGTCCATCTATGCCTCGCTATCTGGCAATATTTCAAATGCCAAATCTTTTGCATTGTTTTTAACTGCTGAAATGAATTCATCCATGCTTTCTTGTGCAATATATATTTGGACAAGATTTGCATTTAATCCAGTTTGTTCATCTCTAACTTGAGCTTTTTCTTCGTCTTGAGCTTTTACGTATAAAAGAAGAATTGTCTTTTTTGAATTAACTCTCATTAGATAAATATCTTCGTACTTTATGCTTTCTTTGAAAAAGCCTATATATCTTGTGATGCCATCTTTTGATACAACATATCTAGAAAAGACAACAAATATTGGCAAAATAACAGCAATTGCTGCCATCAAAATAACTGCCACTATATCTAGTGGAGGGAATGATGATGCCATGTTTGCTATGTTGAAAAGAGCAAGTAGATTGATTATAATAGAAACGATTAGCGCAACAAAAAGTAACGCTGATACAATATATACCCATATTTTCTGCTTGATTATAAACTGCTTTTCCATCCGCGCTATTATAACACACGCAAAAAATACGTGACAAGGAAATGAAATGCTTTTTAATAAAATTAAAGATTCGGATTTTGAAAACATAAAAAATATCCAAAAAAACACTGAATATAATGGTTCGGAATGGTCAAAAATTTACCTAAAAGCTTGGGGATTTTTCGATTGGGATACAATGGAAATAGCATATAAAAACGATATGATTTTTATTCGCTTTATTCCACATTTAGATGCAGATTTTTTCAAGCAATTTAAACACATTTATTTACCTCCAATTTGTGAGATAGAAAAAGTCAAAGAAGGGATTGATTTAGCGATGAATCAAGCAAAGCTTGACGGCGAAACTTTTGGCATGATTGGTGTACCTCAAGAATATATCGATGCATATGGCGATCCAACATTTAGCTTTTTTGAAAGCGAAGATCAAAGAGAATATCTATATTTAACACAAGATTTGTGTGAATTTAGAGGTAAAAAATATCACTCAAAAAGAAATCACATATCTGTATTTGATAAGCTATATCCAAATTACGTATTTAGACCATATGATAATAAAGATAGATGTTGTGTAGAGAAGCTTTTATCAAAGTGGGAATCTACTCAAGATGACGAATATATGCAAGAAGATGAAAGCGATGAAAAATATGCAATTGAAAGATCGCTTGATATGGCATTTGACGATGGAGTGCATGCATATGTTTTAGAAATCGATGGAAAAGTCGTAGGATTTACCTTAGGCGAAATTACCCCATCAAATGTAGGTATTGTACATATCGAAAAGGCAGATATTGAATATAACGGAATCTATTCAAAATTAGTAAATTTATATGCTAAAGAAGTTTTAAAAGACACAAGATTAATAAATAGGCAAGAAGATATGGGAGATGAGGGTTTGCGTCAAAGTAAGCTTTCTTATAAACCATGTGGATACGCGTTTAAGTATTTTTTAAAGAATATATAGTATCATTCATTAAAAGAAGTCTTGTTTGACTTAGAAATAATAATATTATATATTTATTATGATGAAAAAAAGATTGGCATCAGTTGTATTAATTCTTTTATTCATTGTCATTTTGACAATGGGTTTTTTCGCATGTTCAGGAATTACTCTAAGCTCTAAACATACAATTATTTTCAATGTAAAAGCAAACGGCGAGTGGCATCCGTATACATCAATAAGAACTTTTGGAAATGAAATTGTCCAATTCCCAACAGATCCAACGCAATCAGATGGCGTATTTGCCGGTTGGTATAAAACAATGGTTGGTTTAGCTAACGAGGAAGTTCATGAATATTCATTTAAGGATGTAACGCTTACTGAAGATGTGAATTTGTATGCTAAATTCGTCAATCCTCCAGCAGCACCATATTCTATTTCTTTTGAGACAAATGGTGGAAGTGCCGTTGCAACTCAAGAAGTAGCTCACGGCGAAAAAGTTAAAAAAACTTTGATTGAAACAACTAAAAAAGGTTGTACATTTGCTGGATGGTTTAAGGACGAAGAACTAACAAAAGCTTGGAATGTTGATTACGATAGAGTTTGGTCATCTTTAACACTATATGCAAAGTGGGACGTAACAGGCTATAAGATAACATATGAACTAGGCGGCGGAACAAATAATAAAGATAATCCAGCTGTATATAACTTCAGTGATGGCCTTACATTAAAAGATCCAACAAAGTTAGGATATGAATTCTTAGGTTGGTATTTAGATGATGAATTCTTAACCGCATTTAATTTTGAAACTTTATATGAAGACGATATAACCGTCTATGCTAAATGGCAAATTATTACATATAACATCACATATGAATTAGAATCAGGGGAATCTTTAGATGGCGAAATGCCAACAACTTATACCGTTGAAGATGATTTATCTTTATTACCAAAAGCAACAAAGCTTGGCTATGATTTCAATGGCTGGTATATAGATGAAGCTCATGGTATCATGTTGGATACATCAATCAAAAATACTGGTGATTTGCATTTAACTCCAGTTTTTTCTGAAACGAAATATATGATTACATATGAATTGAATGGCGGAACAAATGCGCCAGGAAATCCAACATATGCAACATATTTCCATAAAACAGTTGATTTAACTAACCCAACAAGAAATGGTTATGATTTTGATAAATGGTATACAAACCCAGATAATATAGCTGGTTCAACATTTACATCAGGCACAGAAATAAGTGAAGATGTTAAGCTTTATGCAAAGTGGAATATAAAGCATTATTTAATCACATATCATTTGAGCACAGGCGAATCATGTAGTGAAACACCTAATAACTATACAATTGAAGATAATCCTCTAAATCTACCAGAGGCTTCAAAAGATGGTTATTATTTCTCAGCTTGGTATTTGGATAGTGGGTTAACAGAAATCTTTAATAAAGATACCATTTATTATCAAAACTTAGATCTTTATCCTGCATTTGTCACATCAGAACTTGTTACAAAAAGTGTATTGGTAAGCTCAGCAAAAGCAATCTCAATTGCAGATGCAGATTTGACAGGAAAGAACTTAAATATTCCAATTGCAAATGAAAAGAATGTTATATCTGTCGAATATGAAGGAAGTGCGCTTTTAGCTAGCCAATTCTATTATGCTAAATCAACTCATAATTTATATATTGCAAATGCGGTTGTAAATTCAATGAGTGAAGGCTATAGATATTCAATTAAAGTAAATTATGATGATTCTACAACAGATAAGTATTCAATTGGCCTTGCAAGTTCAAGCAAATATAAGATTACTGCTGTAACACCATACTCTAAAGGATCATCAACAAATCTTTCAGTGTATTTTGGTACAGCAAATCCAATAACAAATAGCGCAATCGAAAGAATTGAAATTGATGGCGTCAATATTAAGTCATATGCAGTTTCAGGCAATGTACTTACAATTAATGATAATCTTGATGGATTCAATATAGGAACGCACTTGCTTGAAGTTATGACAGATAAAGGAATTCTTTCAAAAGATTTCATTATTGCAAATAATTCGGAATTCAAGCCATATAACGTAAAGGCAGATATTGAGCAATACCCATATACATATATTAAATGGGATTGTGATTTAGATGGTGCAACTTTTGCTGTAAAGATTGATACAACAACTTATTCTGAATTGGATTATCCAGCTAAGTTTAATGGCAATTGCTTTGATGCATCAGGTTTATTAAAGGTGCAAAATCAAACATTTAGTGTTATCGCAATAAAGGGTGATGATTCATATGAGTCAGAGCTTTGTACATTCAAATACAACTTATATGCTAGTTTATCAGCAGAAACTATGAAGGAACTTGTTCCAACTTATCTAGAAAATTCATACACAGTTTATGGAGTTTCAGCTAATACATTCATTACATCATTTGAAGAATTATATGATTTGATGTTCTATTCTGCTTTGTATTATGATTCAATAACAACAACTTTTGATACTTCTACGTATGCAGATTATAAGGCACTATATGTATGCTTCGATTTTGATATTGAAGATGCATGGCAATTAAATCTATCTGGAAAGTATTATTACCACAAAGATAGCGCAGACAACAATACGACTCATTTATCGTCTGATGAATATAGATTGGATAACAGTACGTTTATTTTGTGTATGATTCAAGATACATTAAGTATGTTATCTGAATCTACATCATATTCTTTGGTATTATCTCAAATGTCTTCAACTGGTATTATCCCAGGACAAACATATAAGATTGGTATTAAATTTGAAAGCGTAATGGCTCCAAATGTAAATAGGACAAGAGAAAATACAGATAATAATTATGTAAAGCAAGATTATTACGTATTGTTCTACCATGAATCAAATGGCATCACAAGAGCAGATTATAAATTCCCAATCGAACTTCAAAACAAAGGAAATGCAGATGTTTATACATCAAGGGAATTATATCTAGCGCTTGAACATGGATATAATCCAATTCCTCATGGAACTAATTTAACAAATCTTTATAACAAGATTAAGAATTTATTGAAGGGAATCTTAGATGAAGATATGTCGGATTATGAGATTGCTCTTGCTTTATATCAATGGCTAGGAATTAACGTTTATTATGACCACGACGCAGCAACTGAAGCAGAATCAAGGCAAGGAACAGATGCATATGATGAAGTATATGGTTGGTCTTCATATTATATGGAAGGTGTATTCAATAACAAACTTGCCGTATGTAATGGTATAGCTGCTGCATATTCAACAATGCTTAATATGATGGGTATTCCTTGTCACAAGGTTAATGGTACAGGAAATGGAGGAGCACACACTTGGAATGAACTAGAAATTGGAGGATATTGGTATATATCTGATCCAACTTGGGCAAGTGTTACTGTTGGCAACGAAGAAGTTCTTTCATTTGAAAATTTCTTAACAACATATAAAGTAGCAAGATATACAAACAATCATATAGACAAAAATAGTGTTTATGGTGTAAATTATGCTGACGATGTGGATTTAGTTCCTTCATATTTAATGAAGTTCGTATATAATGATGCAACTTATTGTCTAAATAATCCAAATTCAGCTACAATAAGTAAAGCAATAGACTATATAATAAGTAAGTATGGCACTCCACAATCAGGAGAAGTTATAGCTATTCCGGTTTATACAACCACGACGACGCCTCCATCGATGACTTTATATGGATATAAGGAGCCATCTATAGTTAATTCGGACAGTGAATATCAAACATGGTTGTACGAGAAAAAATAGACATAAAAACATAAGGATATACATAAAATGATTAATTTAATCTCAGAAGGGATGTACTATGTTGATGGTAAATTCCTAACAAAACAAGACTTAATTCAACAAGGATTACACGACAAAGAACTAGACGAAGCCTATAAAGGCACAATGGCTTATTCAATTTTAAAGAATCACAACACAGCCGCACAAACAGCAAAAGGAGAAGGACTTAAAATTAAGTTCGATGCTATGGCATCTCATGATATTACATACGTTGGTATCATACAAACTGCTAAAGCTAGTGGACTTAAGAAATTCCCAATTCCATACGTTTTAACAAACTGCCACAACTCACTTTGTGCAGTTGGTGGAACAATCAACGAAGATGACCACGTATTTGGTTTATCTGCTGCTAAAAAGTATGGCGGTATTTATGTACCACCTCATCAAGCTGTTATCCATACATATATGAGAGAATGTATGAGCGGATGTGGCAAGATGATTTTAGGTAGCGATTCTCATACTCGTTATGGTGCTTTAGGTACAATGGCTATGGGCGAAGGCGGTCCAGAACTTGTTAAACAACTTTTAAATAGAACATACGATGTTAAATACCCAGACGTTATTGCTATAAATCTTACAGGCGCTCCAAGAAAAGGCGTTGGTCCACAAGACGTAGCGCTAGCAATTATTGGCGCTGTATTTAAATCTGGCTTTGTTAAAAACAAAGTTATGGAATTCGTAGGAGATGGAATTAAGAATCTTCCAATCGAATATAGAAACGGAATTGATGTAATGACAACAGAAACAACATGTTTATCTTCAATTTGGAGAACAGATGATGAAGAAGTTAGAAATTACTATTTCATTCACGGAAGATTAGAAGACTATAAAGAGATTAAGCCAGCTCACATTGCATATTATGATGGAGTAGTTGAAGTAGATTTATCTACAATTGAGCCACAAATCGCTCTTCCATTCCACCCAAGCAATGTATATAACTTAAAAGATGTAATTGAAAACCCAGAAGATATCTTGGCTAAAGTTGAGGAAGAAGGCAATGAACTTCTAAAGAACGTTCAATTCAAATTATTAAGCAAGATTCACGATGGCAAGGTTTATGTTGATCAAGGTGTTATCGCAGGATGTGCTGGTGGTACATATGATAACATTTACGAAGCTGCACAAATCTTGGACGGTAAGAACATCGGTTCTGGCAAGTTCACTTTGAATGTATATCCAGCATCAACACCAACATATGAAGACCTTCTAGAAAAGGGAGCTTTAACAAAGCTTCTAAGAAGTGGAGCTATTATAAAGACATGTTTCTGTGGTCCATGCTTTGGTGCAGGCGACGTTCCAGCAAACAATGCATTGAGTATTAGACACTCTACAAGAAACTTTGAAAATAGAGAAGGAAGTAAGCCAGCAAATGGACAAATTGCTTCAGTTGCTTTGATGGACTCTAGATCAATTGCAGCTACAGCTGCAAACGGTGGCGTTTTAACAAGCGCTCTAGATATTGATTACGACGCAACAATTCCACAAGCTCATTTCGATACAACAATCTATGCAAATAGAGTTTATAAGGGCTATGGAAAGGCAGATGAGAATGCTGAACTACAATACGGTCCAAACATTAGAGATTGGCCAGAACAAATCGAATTAACAGATAACATCATTGTTAAACTTGCAGCTGAAATTAATGACCCTGTTACAACAACAGATGAATTAATTCCATCAGGTGAAACTTCTTCATATAGATCAAACCCATTAAAGCTTGCTGAGTTTGCTCTATCTAGAAAGGATCCAAAATACGTTGAAAGAGCAAAGAAGATTCATTCTTCTGAAATCGAAAGACGTGAAGGTAAACTAGCAAAAGAATATGAAGATGCAATCAAACTTGCTAAAGCAAAACTAAATGGAACAACATCAATTGGCTCTGGTATCTTTGCTATAAAGCCAGGTGATGGAAGTGCTAGAGAGCAAGCTGCATCTTGTCAAAGAGTTTTAGGTGGTATTTGTAACATCTCTAGAGAATATGCTACAAAGCGTTATAGAAGTAACTTAATCAACTGGGGTATGTTCCCATTCATAAGTGAAGATACATTCAAACTTGATGATATTATCATCATAGAAAATATCAAGGAAAAGCTTATGAATAACGATTTATCTTTCGATGCAAAGATTGTAAGAGATGGAAAAGTTATAGATGCTCATCTAAAGATTGACGCGCTAACTGCTGATGAAAGAGAAATCATCAAACAAGGTTGCTTAATCAATTACTATAAGAGCCAAATGTAATATGGATAAATTACAATCAAGAAAACTAATTAGAGAAAAATTAGAGCTTTTATCCGATAAAGATTTATTGAGCAAAGTTATTTGCAAAAAGATAAAAGCATTAAATCTTGATTGTAAAGCCATTATGTTATATTCAGCGCTAGCTAACGAAGTTAACGTTGATGAACTAATTGAGTATTATATTGAAAAGTGTGACGTATATTTACCAAAGGTAATTGGGCTAGATATGGTGGCAATTAAGGTAGATAAAACAACACAATATAAAATAGGTGCTTTTGGAATTAAAGAACCTGTAGGAAAAGAAATAAAGCCAAGTGAAATAAATATTGATGTTTGTATAACACCACTTTTAGGATTTGACGAAAAGTTGAATAGACTTGGAAAAGGAAAAGGCTATTACGATAAGTTTTTTGCAAATTGCAATACAAAAAAGATAGGCGTTGCATTTGAAGTTCAAAAACTAGATGCAATCGAAATAGAGCCATATGATAAAACTTTAGATATGGTAATTACAGAGGATAGAACCTATGCGAATAATTAGCGGGAAATATAGAGGAAGAGTTCTTGCTTCTTTTGAAGGAAAAGATGTAAGGCCAACAATTGATAGAGTTAAAGAATCTATATTTAACGTTATTCAATTTAATGTTGCTGGCTCTAGATTTGTAGATTTATTTGCAGGAACTGGATCAATAGGAATAGAAGCTATATCTCGTGGCGCCAAAGAAGTGTTCTTTTCAGATAATGCGGTTTCTAGCATAAATATAATAAAGCAAAACTTAAAAGGCATTGAGGGCGAATATAAGGTCCAAAATAGGGATTATAGAGAAGCTCTAAACTCAATCCAAGGAAAGGTAGATTTTATCTTTATAGACGCCCCATATAAGCTTGATTGTATAGACGAAGTTGTAAAGATAGTTTTAAATAAAGATTTACTAGAAAGTGATGGCTATATAATTTACGAACACGACAACGAAAAAAGATACTCTCTTCCTCAAGAGTTTTTTATTGAAAAGACAAAAGTCTTTGGGAAAGTTGAAGTTGATTATATAAGACATACAAAAACTATATGTGCAATAACTGGGAGTTTTGATCCTATAACAAAAGGCCATATAGACATTATTGAAAAGGCGAAAAAAGACTTTGATAAATTGGTCCTTGTAATTGCCCAAAATGAACAAAAACCTGCGTTTTTCACATTTGAAGAAAGAGCAAAAATTGCAAAGGCTGCAGTTGAAGAATATAAGAATGTTTTAGTTGAAATTTGCGAAGGTTATGTATTTAGTTTTCTAAATGAGAAAAATATTGATATAATTGCAAGAGGATACAGAACAAAAAAAGATTATGATTATGAAATCGAAATGGCAAAATATAATAAAGAGCACGGTGCCATTGAGACAAAGCTATACGAAGCAGACAAGTGTGATGAAAGCATAAGTTCAACAAAAGTTCGTGAGGCTTTAATACATAATGAAGAAATTAAGGGACTTGTCCCAAAAAATGCTGTAAAATTAATTAAAAAAATATATGAGGTAAAGAAAAATGATTGAACAAAGCGTTGAAGAGTACTTAAACAAATTAGAATCTCAAATTACACTTGCTAAAAAATCTTTTATGAGCGATTTAAAGCTTGTAGATGAAGGCGCATGCTTAGAATGCATTGCAGCTATTAGAAATTTGCTTCCAAGTGAATTATCTGAAGCAAGATTAATTAGAAAGGATGCTCAAAATATTATTGCTAACGCAAATAAGCAAGCTCAACAAATCGTAGATAATGCATCAGCACAAGCCCAACAAATGGTTGCAGAAAACAAGATCGTTGAAGATGCAAAAGCTGAAGCAGATAGAATTCTACAACAAGCATCTGAATACGCAAATAATATGGTAGGTCAAGCTTATAACGATTTAGCAAGATTGTATGATGAAGCAGAATCTCACTCAAGAGAAATTGTGGATGTAATCATGCAAGCTAAAGCAAAAGTTTTCCCACAATATCCAAATCAACAACAACAAGATTAATTACCTCAAAAGATGATATTACGGACTGCCTTAACTTAAACGTTAGAGCAGTCCTTTATTTATAAAATAACTAAAATAGGCCAAAATGGTTGACAATAATATTAAAGGATGTTAAAGTCAAAGTAATTGTAAGACTTTGACGGAAAGGTTGCAAAATTAAAGCGCAAAGAGAGTCGGCGGTTGGTGTGAGTCCGATGGCAAGATTTTGTATATGTAGTTCCCGAGTCGAGAGAAAGAAAGCAATAGCAAGTAGAATCTCTCCGTGATTGCTGCGTTAATGGCATAGGAATTGTCGGATTCCGAGAGTGGCGAGAAATCGCAATTTGAGTGGTACCGCGGGTAATAACTCGTCTCAAAGTTAGACTTTGGGGCGATTTTTTTTATATCGCAAGGAGAAGAAAATGGAAGAAAAAAGTTTATCAAAAAAGATAACCGAAATGGCGAAAAGAATTAAAGAACTTCGTGAAATCGAAGGACTTTCTCTTGAAAAAATGGCGCAAATGACGGATGTTTCTAAAGAAGAGTATATCGCTTTAGAAAATGGCGAGAAAGATATGACCTTTGCGTTTATTTATCGTTGTGCGCAAGCACTTTCTGTAAATGCAACAGATATCATTGAGGGTTCAAGCCCAATGCTTTCTTCATATACCGTGACAAGAAGTGGAAAAGGCGAAAAGATCGCTAAAGCGCATGGTATGACATATTATAACCTTGCAAATGCTTTCCAAAATAGAATTGCTGAACCTCTTTACGTTAGATCTAAATTCGTTGAAGGGGCAGATAAGAAAGAAATAGAATGCACAACACATAAGGGACAAGAATGTGACATCGTTGTATCTGGTAAACTTATGGTTCAAGTTGGCGATCATAGAGAAGTTCTATCTGAAGGAGATAGTATTTATTACGATAGTGGAACTCCTCACGGAATGATAGCTGTTGGCGGAAAAGATTGCATATTCTATGCAATTGTTCTAAACCCATCTGGCGAACCAATTCCAGATCTTAGCCAAAGTGAGATTGTACAAGGCGACGGTGCTACTCGTAAGGAAGATTTAGAAGAGAGAGAATATAGGAATTTTATCGATGTTAAAGAAGATGAAAATGGAACTCCAATAGAGATCAAATTCAAAAATACAGATAAGTTCAATTTTGCTTTCGATATTGTAGATAAAATAGGCGAAAGAGATCCACATAAACTAGCAATGCTTCATCTTGACAAAAATAAGGTTGAAAGACGTTTTACATTTGCTGATATGAAAAAGGAATCTAATCGTTGTGCAAACTATTTTAAATCATTAGGAATTAAAAAGGGCGATAAGGTATTGCTTGTATTAAAGCGTCACTACCAATTCTGGTTTGCGATGCTTGGACTAAACAAGCTTGGAGCTATAGCAATACTTGCTACAAATCAACTTCAAGAACACGATTTTGCATATCGTTTTGAATCAGCAGGTGTTAAGGCAATACTTTGTACAGCTGATGGAGATACAGCGCATCAAGCAGAGCTTGCTATGCAAAAATGTCCATCTGTAAAAATTAAAATAATAGTTAATGGTAAGAAAGAGGGTTGGAAGACTTTTGATGAAGAATACAAGATGTATTCAACTCATTTTGAAAGAACAGAAGATTCACCATGTGGCGATGACCCACTTTTGATGTTCTTTACATCTGGTACATCTGGATATCCTAAGATGGCTCTTCATAACCATAAATACCCATTAGGACATTTCCATACAGCAAAATACTGGCATGCAGTAGATCCAGATGGTTTGCACTTAACAATATCTGATACTGGCTGGGCAAAGTCTATGTGGGGTAAATTGTATGGACAATGGATTTGCGAAGCTGCGACTTTCGTTTACGATTTCGATAGATTTGATGCAGCAGATATTCTTCCATTGTTTGCAAAATACAATATTACTACATTCTGTGCACCTCCTACTATGCTAAGACTTATGATTAAGCAAGATATTTCAAAATACGACTTATCTTCAGTTAAGCATATGACTACAGCAGGTGAAGCGTTAAACCCAGAAGTTTATCGTCAATTCGAAAAGCTTACAGGTTTACAAATCCATGAAGGATTTGGCCAATCTGAAACAACTATGATAATCGGTAACCTTATCGGGGCTCCTCATAAGATTGATTCTATGGGTAAACCTGCTCCAATTTACGATGTTTCACTTATCGATGAAAACGGAAAGAAAGTTAAAGATGGTGAAGTAGGTGAAATAGTTATAAATATAAAGAATGGTAGACCATGTGGTCTTGCTGTTGAATACTATAGAGACGAAGAAAGCACAAAAGCTACTTGGAGAGATGGATATTATCATACAGGCGATACAGCTTGGCGTGATGAAGATGGATATTATCATTACGTTGGTAGAGTTGATGACGTTATTAAATCTTCAGGCTATCGTATAGGACCATTTGAAATAGAAAGCGTTATTATGGAATTGCCTTACGTTTTAGAGTGCGGTGTTTCTGCAGCTCCAGACGAAGTTAGAGGACAAGTAGTAAAAGCTAGTATCGTTTTAGTAAAGGGAACTGAAGGTACAGAAGAACTTAAGAAAGAAATCCAAGACTATGTTAAGAAAAACACTGCACCTTATAAATATCCAAGAGTCATTGTTTTCCGTGACGAACTTCCAAAGACCGTTTCTGGAAAGATTCAAAGAAACAAACTATAATTCAATCAATAACAAAAACAAAAACAGAGGGCGACCTCTGCTATTTTGTTTAACAATTAGTCTTTTATTATCTGCATGTAATTTTCGTATTCGTAATTTAATGATTTAAATAAATTAGAAGCTTTCTTATCTAAAGTTGAATCGACATGTTTATCTTTTTCAAGTTTTGCAAGTTCAGATGGCTTTGTAACTAAATCTGTTTCTATGATTTTTAATAAATCTTTTTTGCTTTCACGAACTGCTAAAATATTTAAATAATCAGGGAAGTGATTGAACATATCTTCAAACTTTAAAGTGTTATCTAATAGAGCATTTATAAGCGCTCTAGATAATGTGCTTTCAGAATATCTTTTTGTTTTAACTTGTTCCATAAACTCGTCAAACGAGTTTGCTTTTTCCAAAAAGTTTATGAACCTATTATTTAAGCCTTCTTGCATACCAAAGATTTTCTCAAGGTTATCTTTCTTTGAAAACTCATATTTTATAATTGAGAATAACTTGTCTTTGCAATCTTTAACGCCTAGCAATTCTTCGCTTACAAATGGAGGCACTTTTGAATCAACGCTCTTGCCTTCAAATAGTGCTTTTCTAATTTGTGTTGCAGATGGGTTTTCATCATCTAAAGAATCGTTATATGCGCCTTCGCGTTTTATTGTATAAGGCTCAATTGCCATGTATTTTATAGCCTTTATGTATTCAAGACCTAAAATGTTATTTGAGCCATCTAAAACTTCAGCTATAGATTTATCTATGCCATGAATATCTAGATATTTTTCAAGGGCAACCTTTAAAGATCTTGCATAGTTATTGCCATCTTGTATGGTTTCATGAAGGTAAGATTGGAATTCTTCGCTCTCCATAATTTCAGCAATTTTTTGTAACACATATTCGCTGCCACATTCGCTTCCAAATGAAATATATTTTTCGCAATCAAAGTAATCAATTACTTTGGCAGCGCCATCAGCAAATATTTGAGCAGAGCCTAAAACGAATTCTACAGGAAGCTCTACAACTAAGTCAGCGCCAGCCTCTATTGCCCATCTTGCACGAGTGTATTTGTCTGCGATTGCAACTTCTCCACGTTGCACAAAATCTCCGCTCATAACGCAAACTATAGCGTCACAAGACAAATCTTTTTTGGTTAGTCTTATATGTTTTATATGCCCATTATGTAGAGGGTTATATTCAGCAACTATAAATCCAATTCGCATACAATTTTTCCTTTAATTTTCTTTACATATAATTATTCGTGCGTTTATAATAGCATTATAAAAGAAAATATTTAAAAAATAAAGTCATTTTGGAGGCTCACATGAGTAAGATAGTAGATAGCATTATCAATAAAGCTAAAACATTGAACAAAACAATCGTACTTTGCGAAGGTGAAGACAAAAGAGTAATCGAAGCTGCTGCTGAAATTACAAAGCAAGGAATTGCAAAAATCGTTCTAATTGGTAACGAAGCAGAATGCAAGGCAGTTGCTCCTGATGTTGATTTAACAGGTGTTACAATTGTTGATCCAGAAACAAGTGAAAAGACAGCTTTATACGCAAACATTTTATATGAAGCAAGAAAAGCAAAGGGTATGACAGAAGAACAAGCTGCAATCCAAGCTAAAGATAGAACAATGTTTGGTGCATTAATGCTAAAGAACGGAGATGTAGATGGTTATGTATCTGGTGCATGCCACTCAACAGCAAACACTCTTCGTCCAGGTTTACAAGTAATCAAGACAGCTCCTGGTATTAAGACAGTATCAAGCTGCTTCATTTTAATTGCTGATGAAAAGCTTCCTCATCCATATAATCCAGATGGCGCTGCAGTATTTGCAGATTGCGCTATCAACATTGAGCCAGATGCTCAACAAATCGCAGATATTGCTATTGCTTCAGCTGCAACAGCAAAATCAATCGTAAATCTTGATCCAAAGGTTGCTATGTTATCATTCTCTACAAAGGGTTCTGGTAACGATGATAAATACTTCAAGTCAGTTCCAAAGATGCAAGAAGCTTTAGAGATTGCTAAGACTGCTGCTCCAGATTTGAAGATTGATGGTGAATTCCAATTCGACGCTGCAGTTTCTGAAACAGTTGCAGCACTTAAGGCTCCAGGTTCAACAGTTGCTGGACATGCAAACGTATTTGTATTCCCAAATATCAACGCTGGTAACATTGGTTATAAGATCGCTCAACGTTTTGGTGGATATATGGCTATCGGCCCAGTTTGCCAAGGTTTCGCAAAGCCTCTAAACGATTTATCTAGAGGATGTGTAGTAGAAGATATTGTTATCTTGGTTGCTGTAACAGCTTGCCAAGCAGAATAAGATAAAGGGGATTTATATGAAAATATTAGTTATTAACGCAGGTAGTTCATCACTTAAATATCAATTAATCGATATGACAACAGAAAGTGCTCTATGCACAGGTGGTATCGAAAGAATTGGTATCAACGGAACAAAAGTTACACATAAAGCAAATGGAGAAAAGTTCGTTTTCGAAAAGCCACTTGCAAATCATACAGAAGCATTTAACGAAGTTATGGATGCATTAACAGATGCAAAGATGGGTGTTATTAAATCTATCGATGAAATCGCAGCTATCGGTCATAGATACGTAAATGCAGGCGAAGCAATTATGACTCCAACACTAATTACAGACGATGTAATTGCTATCTTAAAGGAAAACATTCCTTTCGCTCCATTACATGACCCAGCACACATTGCTTGTATTGAAGCTTGTAGAGCAATTTTACCAAATGTTCCAAACGTTATGGTTCCAGATACAGCATTCCATGCAACAATGCCAAAGAAAGCTGGTTTATATGCTATTAAATATGAAGATTATGAAGCATATCACGTAAGAAGATATGGTGCACACGGAACAAGCCATAACTTTGTATCTCAAGAAGCTATCAAATATTTAACATCTAAAGGCTATCCAGCAAGAAAGATTGTTACATGCCACCTTGGTAATGGTTCATCAATCTCAGCAGTATTAGATGGAAAGTGCATAGACACATCTATGGGTATGACACCACTTGCAGGTATCCCAATGGGAACACGTAGCGGAGATATTGACGTTGCCGCAGCTGAAATGTTAGCAGATAGAAAGGGTATGACATTCAAAGAAACTGTTACATATCTAAACAAAGAATGCGGATATCTAGGAGTATCTGGAGTATCTTCAGATTCAAGAGATTTATATGAAGCAAAAGGAAAAGGAAATGAAAGAGCAGCTTTAGCTTTAGAGATGTTCGTTTACGATACACAAAAATATATCGGTTCATATGCAGCAGCAATGAATGGTCTAGATTGCGTAGTATTTACAGGTGGTATTGGTGAAAACGCATTCGAATCTAGAGAATCAATCATGGAGAATATGGAATTCTTAGGAATCGAGCTTGATCACGATAAAAACTGGGGCTCTAGAGGTCAATTCGTAGATATCGCAAAAGATAGTTCAAAAGTTAGAATTTTGGTTATTCCAACTAACGAAGAACTTGTAATTGCAAGACAAACAAAAGAAATCGTAGAAAACAAATAAATTCTTTATTTTTTTGTTTGACATAAATTTAATAAATAATATATAATTCAATGGCGTTAAACCGAGAATTATCGATGGAGGTGACTTTAAATGGCAGTACCTAAGAGAAAAGTATCAAAACAAAGAAAGCACACAAGAGCAGCTAACTGGAAGTTAACAAAGCCAGCTCTAGTTGAGTGTCCACATTGTCACGAACTAAAGAAGAATCATGAAGTATGCCCAAATTGTGGTTACTATGATGGAGTTCAAGTAGTTGAACAAAAGCAAAAGAAAGCTAACTAATTAAGTTTAAGACAACAACCGGTATGCTTCTCAATTTGAGAAGCATATTTTTTTTGCGATTTTTCAAATCAATATATTATTTATAATATATTTTGTGATATAATATTTTTATAGTGAATTAAGAGGTGCAAAAATGAAAATCCTAGTAGATTGTTTTGGTGGAGATAATTGTCCAAAAGCAGCAGTTGAAGGTGCCGTACTAGCAATAAACGAAAAGAAAGATTTATTTGTTTCTTTAGTTGGCGATAAAGCAACTATTGAAGGACTTTTAGCTCAATTATCTTACAATAAAGATCAATTAGAAATTATAGATGCAAAAGATGTAATAACTAATGATGATAATCCAATTATGGCAATTCGTCGTAAAAAAGATTCATCAATGGTTGTTGCTTTAAATAAATTACATGAAGGAGACTATGATGGTCTTGTTTCAACAGGAAACACAGGAGCTTTATTAACTGGAGCTACATTAATTGTAAGACTTGTAGATGGAGTTCAAAGAGCTTCACTTGTTCCAATCATCCCAACAGTAATTGAAGGTAAATATACAATTGTTTGTGATGTAGGTGCAAATGTAGATTGTAAGCCAAGTATGTTAAAAGAATTCGCAATTATGGGCGATGTATATATGAGAAGTGCATTTGGAGTAGAAAATCCAAAGATTGGACTTCTATCTAATGGTGCTGAAGAAGAAAAAGGAAATGCCTTAACTAAAGAAGCTCATGAGCTTTTAAAACAATCAGGTCTTAACTTTATTGGAAATATTGAAGCAACAGATATGGTATCTGGTATTGCTGATGTTATTGTTTGTGATGGTTTTGATGGAAATATCGCAATTAAGGCCGTTGAGGGCATGGCAAAGAACTTTATGACACTTATTAAGGCTGGTGTTAAAAAAGGTGGCCTAAAGGCCAAAATCGGCGCTTTGTTATTAAAAGACACTCTTCGTGGTGTTAAGAAAAAGATGAGTACAGATGAAGTTGGTGGAGCAGCTCTTCTTGGAATTCAAAAAGTAGTTGTTAAAACTCACGGCTCTAGTACAGAAATTCCATTTAAAGTTGCAATTTTACAAGCAGCTAAATTAGCAAATGATGATGTGTGCGGAATTATCGCAAAGGGAATGAAATAATGCAAGTTGTAGACAAAAGAGTTTTCGATGCAGCAAAGATAGTTAAAAGCGTATGCGATTATGAATTTAAAGATATATCTTTACTAGAAAAAGCACTTACTCACTCTTCATTCGCAAACGATGCAAAATTAAATACGACAAAGCAAGAAAGTTATGAAAGATTAGAATTCTTGGGAGATAGTATCTTAAACCTTGTTATTGCTGAAAGATTGGTTCTTATATATAAAGATATGACTGAAGGCAATTTAACAATACTTAGACAAAAATTCACATCTAAAACTCCACTTGCAGAAAAGGTTAAAGAAACAGGATTAGATAAATGCTTTAGAAGTTTAGTTAAAAATCCTTCTGATGCAATTTTATCTGACTTAATTGAATCAATAGCGGCCGCAATATATGCAGATGCTTCTGAAGAAAAAGATTTTGCAGCAGGTTATATTGCAGCAAGACACTTTATAATATCTTTGTTTGAGGCAGATGTTATTCATGAAGAAAATAAACTT
Organism: Clostridiales bacterium; assembly: GCA_015055975.1. Taxonomy (GTDB): domain Bacteria; phylum Bacillota; class Clostridia; order Christensenellales; family UBA3700; genus UBA3700. Next base: position 21,507 of record SVHF01000010.1, read on the forward strand.
CAAAAGGATCCAAAATCTCAACTATATGAAAAATATGGTGAATCAAGAATTGCATTTGTTCCAATCAAGAAAGAAGGTAAAGATAATGAGCCTTTACATTATGTAGAATTGAGAATTGATGGTAAGGCAGTAGAGACGGCAAAAGCTAGTGATTTGAAGTCTGCTGAGCAACTTTGTGCAAAGCATTATTTAGAAAAACAACATGCACGCATTTATGTGCAAGAAAAATAATATTTGAAAACATTATCTATACTATGATAGTATAGTATAGGTTGAAAGGAGTTAATGTGGGATTATTCGATAAGTTTAAAAAAGAAGATAAGAATCAAACATTAAGAAATAAATATTTAAGACGTTTTTTCTTAATAACTGAGATGGCATCATCTGATGAGGACTTGTTTACAGATATTGAAAACACTCGTTCTAGATTTGAACACGCTCCTGAATTAAATAGTAAATTAGCAAAAGAAATAGATGAGCAAATTTATGCGCTAATTGATTCTCTTTACAAAACCATGGATACTGTAAAGAGTGAAGCAAGATCGCAAGCTGCTCATAAAACTCTATTTAAGATAGATAATCTATTACAAGAAAGAAAAGTATTATCTAAAGATTTTGAAGTATCTCCAAAGTCAGATTTTGTAATCGAAAATGGAGTATTAACTTCATATATTGGAAATGGTGGAGATGTAGTTGTTCCACCAGATGTTGAAGTTATTGGAGAAAAAGCTTTCTATAACAATACAGCCATTCGTTCAATTGTTCTTCAAGAGGGCGTAAAGGTTATTAAAGATGAAGCTTTTTATTTATGCAAAGCTTTAACATATGTAAAACTTCCATCAACATTAGCAAGAATTGGACAAAGCGCATTTTATTCATGTAAGGCTTTATCAACTGTAGATATGAAAAATGGTCTAACAACAATAGATTATTATGCATTTGGAAGATGTTCTGCATTAAAGCAAATTAATTTGCCAATTACTATAAAAGATATAAAAGATAAGGCATTTACAGATACAGATGAATTGCCAAGATCTATAAAGAAGAAAATAAAGGATATTAATTCAAAGGCACTAGATTAATGAAACTAAAGCGCATTGAAGCATACGGGTTTAAATCATTTGCAGACAAATCATCATTGAATTTCAATGATGGTATTACTGCTATTGTAGGACCAAACGGTTGCGGAAAGAGTAACGTTGTTGATGCTGTAAGATGGGTTTTAGGTGAAAGAAGTTTAAAGATCCTTCGTGGTAAGAAATCTCAAGACGTAATATTCAATGGTACTGAAAGACGTAAGGCTATGTCTTATGCTGAAGTTAACCTATATTTCAATAACGAAGGCCCAGATAGAATATTCAAAACTTTAGAATTTGATGAAGTAGTTGTTTCTCGTAAGATGTATAGAAGCGGAAATAGCGAATATTATATAAATGGCACACAAGCAAAACTTTCAGATATTGCAGCAATTGTAAGAGAAACTGGTTTAGGCAGAGAAGGTTATTCAATTGTTGGACAAAACCAAATTGCAAAAATCGTAAATGCAAAGCCAGAAGATAGACGTGCCATCTTTGAAGATGCTGCAGGCGTTTTAGGAAGCAAAAATGCAAGAAAGGTTGCTATGAAGAATCTTGAAGATTATGAGATTAATAAGCAACAATTAGAGACATTACTTGCAGAAATCGAAAGAAATGTAAACACTTTAGAAAAGAAAGCAGAAGCTGCTAAAAAGTGGTTAGAAATTACTGAAGAACTAAAAAAATTAGAAGCGAATTCATATATATTCCAAAAAGAAAACCAAGCTGCTCAAGAATCAAGATTAAAAGGCTTAATTGATGGTCTCGAAGAAGAAATCAAAAAGCTTGATGAAGATTTCGAAGCAAAGAGCGTTGAGTTTGAAAAATTAATGCAAGAACAAACTGACGTAGATGATCAATTAAATGAGATTCAAAAAGAGCAAACAGAACTTGCCGTAAAGCAAGAAAATATCTTAGGTAGAGGAAATACTTATTCTGCAAGAAAAGAAGGCTTGTTAACAACAAAACAAGACTATTCAGATAGATTAACAAAATTAGAAGAGCATTTAGATGAATTAAATGCAAAATATCGTGAAACATTTGCTAAAAAGCAAATGGCAGAAGAAGACAAGGGCGATTTGCAAAAAGATTACAACGAAGCCGTTGAAAGACAAAACGAATTAACTCAAGATATTTTAAATAGAGAAACAGCTCTTGAAAATAAAAACTCAGAAATTAATAAGTTCTTAGAATCTATTGGAGACATTAAAGCAAACATCGGAAAGATTGAGGCTCAAAAACAAGCTGTTTTAGATAGAATTGGTGAATATAACGAATCTATTGCAGATTTGCAAAATCAAATAAATGATAACGAAGCAATAAGATCAGGATTTGAAGAAAGCGTTACAAAACTAAAGGCGCAAAAAGATAGATTAGACCAAACAGTAGAAAATTTAAACAATAGATATGCAGAATTAGAAGAGAGTATCGAAAAAGCAAGAGAAAGAGTTGCTGAATTAAATTCTCAACAAAATTCTTTAATTGCTCAAAGAGATATGTATGAGCAAATCGTAAAATCTAGAGAAGGATTAGGCGTTCCTGTTCAAAAATTGATGAGAGCCGCTGATGAAAACCCATCAATAAAATCTAAGATTTTAGGTGTAGTTGCAGATTTAATGAAAGTTCCAAAGAATATCCAATATGCAATAGAAGTTGCACTTGGTAATTCTATTCAAAATATTGTTGTAGATAACGAATATGATGCAAGAGATTTAATTAACTTCCAAAAGCAAAATGGTATTGGAAGAATTACATTCTTACCACTATCTAGTTATAGACCAAGAGAACTTGAACCACAATGTAGAAACATCGTAAATGAAAAAGGATGTTTAGGTGTTGCGTCAAAGCTTATCCAATATGATTCTAAATACAATAACATTTTCTCTGGACTTTTAGGAAATACCGTTATTTGCGATAACGTAGATACGGGTATTGAAATTTCAAGAAAATATTATAACCAAGTAAGAATTGTTACATTAGATGGTGAATTGTTTAATACTACAGGTTCTATGAGTGGTGGTGCTCAAACAAAGGGCATGGGACTATTAACTCAAGAATCTAGACTTCAAGAAATAAAAGATAAGATTAAGGAAAACGAAAAAGAATTCAACGATATTAAATTGAAATATAAAGAAGATAAAGACGAATACGAAGATTTAGAAGATCAAATCAAAGAATACGAAAAAGAAGCAGATGAAGTTAATGAAAAATACATTGCAGAAAATTCAAGATTTGAAGCTATCGTAAACGTAATTATCGATTTAACACAAAGACTTAATACGGATAAAACAAAGAAAGAGCAAGCCGAAAAGCAATATGAATTATTTGTTGACGCACTTGCTAAAGTAGATAAAGAAAATCAAGCTATTAAAGATAGCAAGAGCGACATAGATAAAGATGCAAAAGAAGGAAGAGAAGCCTTCAACAACAAGAAGAAAGAAAAAGAAACTATCGATAGAAAGGTTTCTGAATTAAGCATTAAGTTACAAACAGTATTAGACCAAATCGAAAAGTATTCTGAAGAACTTGTAAGACTTGATGGCGAAAAGGAAATAACAAAGAAGAATATCGCCGATTGTAAAGGCATCTTGTCAGATAATGAATCTCAATTATCTAGTGTTGATTCAAAGATTAAGACAACATTTATGTCAGAAGAAGAAAAGAAACGTCTTCGCGATATAGAAATCGTTATCGGCCAATATCAAGATAAGAAGAAAGTCTTAATCGAAAGAGCAAAGAAAGTTTCTGAAGAAAAGGCAGATATTTCTCAAAAGGTATTAGATGCTACCAATAAAAAGAGCCAAAACGAAAAGAGATTAGTATCTATTGGCGAAAGAATGATAGCCTTAGAAGCTAGAATTATGGAAGATTATCAACTTGATTATAATTCTGCTTTAGAGCTAAGAGATGAAGCATTTGAATATGAACCAGCACAAGATAGAATTAGATCTCTAAAGGCTTCAAAGGGCGCTTTAGGCTTTGTAGATGTAAATGCAATTGAAGGATACAAAGTTGAAAAAGAAAGATATGATGCTAAGAATGTTGAATATCAAGACCTTCTAAAAGCAGAAGAAGATTTAAGAAAGATTATTGATGATTTATCAAAAGAAATATTAGAAAAGTTCAATGCAGAATTTACTAAGATGCAAGAAAACTTCCAATCAATATTCAAAGAACTATTTGCTGGTGGTTCTGGAAGATTAGCAATAATGGAACCAGAAGAAGGACAAGATCCATTAGATGCAGGTATCGAGATTTATGCTCAACCTCCTGGAAAGACAGTTCATGAAATGACTCTACTTTCTGGTGGTGAACAAGCGTTGACATCAATGGCTGTTCTATTCTCAATTTTGAGATTAAGACCACTTCCATTTGTTATCCTAGACGAAGTTGAAGCAGCGTTAGATGAAGGTAACGTTGGTGTATACGCAAAATATTTAAAGAAGTTCTCTAACGAGACTCAATTTATCGTTATTACCCACAGAAAGCCAACAATGGAAAAATCAGATGTATTGTTCGGTGTAACAATGCAAGAACGTGGTGTATCTAAGATAGTTCAAGTAAGTTTAGAGGAAGCTGTAGTACATAGTAAGACTGGACCTCAAAAACTAGAGGAAGAAGAATAATGGGATTTTTTAGTAAGATTAAAGAAGCATTTTCAAAGACAATTTATACAGTATTTACTGCAAAGGAATTGGATGATGAATTCTATGAAGATTTAGAATACGCTTTAATTTCAGCAGATTTAGGAGCAGAGGCTACTTCTCAAATTATTGAGAATTTTAAAGAAAAGTGTTTTGAAAAGAGAATTAAACATCCAGAAGATGCGAAAGAACTATTAAAGCAAATCATGGTTGAAAGTATTGACTATGAAATTGAACCATATTCTTATCCATTAATTATTTTAGTAGCAGGTGTTAATGGTGTAGGTAAAACTACAGCAATTGGTAAACTTGCAAGATATTTTAAAAACCAAGGAAAGAGCGTTGTAATGGCAGCTGCAGATACATTTAGAGCAGCAGCAGCTGAACAACTACAAGTTTGGGCAGATAGATCGGACATAAGATTAATTAAGCACGAAGAAGGCTCTGATGCGGCAGCAGTTGTATTTGATGCACTTGCTTCAGCAAAAGCAAAAGGAACAGATGTCGTTTTAATAGATACTGCTGGAAGATTGCAAAATAAAAAGAATCTTATGAACGAACTTGCAAAGATAAATAGAGTTGTTGAAAAAGAATGCCCAGAGGCAGATTATAGAACATATATAGTTTTAGATGCTACAACTGGGCAAAATGCAATCTCTCAAGTAGAGGCTTTTGACGAAATTATCGATATGGATGGCATTATTTTAAATAAATTAGATGGAACAGCAAGGGGCGGAGTTGTATTTGCGATCTCAGCTGAACGTGAACTTCCTGTTATTTTCTGTGGCGTTGGCGAAGGCGTTGACGACTTAATTAAATTTGATCCTAAGGATTTCGTAGACGGATTATTCTAATATTTATATATTATTAAACATTTGACAAGACCCGATTTTTTATATAGTATTAAAGGGAAAATACTTTAACAAGCAAAAATACTTTAACCATGGAAAAGAAAGATAAGCTTTATATGAGTATATACAATGACTATTATTCAGGTCTTTTAACTGAATATCAATCTCAGTTGATTAGCATGTATTATGACGAGGACTTATCCCTTTTAGAAATGGCAGATAGATTAAGTATTTCTCCTCAAGGAGTAAGAGATGCTTTAAAGAGAGCAGAAAAGACACTTGAAGAGTTAGAAGCAAAGCTTCACTTAGTAAAAAAGAGCGAAGCAATAAAAGAGCTATTAGAAAATCTTAAAGACAAGGTTTCAGATAGCGATAAAGAAGAAATAAATAAGGCAATTGAGCTTTTGGAGAATTAATAATGGGAGCATTTAGTAGTTTATCTGAGAAATTATCACATGTCTTTTCAAAGATGAAAAACAAAGGCAAGTTAACAGATTTAGAAGTAAAGCAAGCAATGAGAGAAATCAGAATTGCGCTTTTGGAAGCTGACGTTAACTTTGATGTTGTTAAAAAGTTCATCAACACTGTTTCTGAAAAGGCATCAGGCGAAGAAATCTTATCTGGATTAAATCCAACTCAACAAGTAATTAAGATTGTTAACGAAGAATTAACAGCTTTAATGGGTGGAACTAATTCAAAGATTGAAATTGCTCCAAAGCCACCAACAATTATTTTAATGTGTGGTCTTCAAGGTAGCGGTAAGACAACTATGTGTGGAAAGCTTGGCTTCATGTTAAAAAAGCAAGGTAAAAAACCACTTTTAGTTGCTTGTGATATCTATAGACCAGCGGCTATTAAGCAATTGCAAATAGTTGGTTCAAATGCTGGGGTTCCTGTATTTGAAATGGGACAAATAGATCCACAAAAGATAGTTAAAGAAGCTTTAAAAGAAGCAGAGAAAAATCAAAACGATATAGTTATTGTAGATACAGCAGGAAGATTACAAATCGACGAAAAGTTGATGGATGAAATCGCAGGCTTAAAGAAGACATTTAATCCAAATGAAATATTACTTGTTGTAGATTCAATGACAGGTCAAGACGCAGTAAATGTAGCTCAAAAGTTCAACGAAGTTATGGATGTAACTGGCGTTGTTCTAACAAAGCTAGATGGTGATACAAGAGGCGGTGCGGCGCTTTCTATAAGAGCAGTTACAGGAAAGCCTATTAAGTTCTGTGGTATTGGCGAAAAGATATCAGATTTAGAAATATTCTACCCAGATAGAATGGCATCAAGAATCTTAGGTATGGGCGATGTTTTAACAATTATTGAAAAAGCACAAAACGCATATACTGAAAAAGAAGCTTTAGAGATGCAAAAGAAGTTCAAGGAAAACACATTCACTTTGGATGATTATCTAGTTCAATTTGAAAAGATGAAGTCTATGGGCAGTATGCAACAAATGATTCAAATGGTTCCAGGACTTGCTCAACGTGTTAAGGGAGATATTCAAATCGACGAAAAGCAATTAGATAGAACTAAGGCAATCATTCTTTCTATGACAAAATATGAAAGAGAACATCCAGATGAAATCAAGTCTTCAAATAAAAAGAGAATTGCAGCAGGAAGCGGTACACAAATCCAAGATGTAAATCAACTATTAAAGCAATTTGCTCAAATGAGAGACATGATGAACAAGATACAAAACATGGGAAAGCGCGGCTTTATGGGCGGCAGATTCCCATTCTAAGAATGAAATAATAAAAATTATATAAATAAAAGGAGAATTTAAAAATGGTAAAGTTAAGATTAACAAGAAAAGGTAAGATTCATGCACCATTCTACAGAATTGTTGCAATCGACTCAAGAGCAGCTAGAGATGCTGAATACTTAGAATGCGTTGGTACATACAACCCAGTTGCTAACCCAGAAGAAATCAAGATCGATGCAGAAAAGGTTCAAAAGTGGTTAAACAACGGTGCTCAACCTACAGACACTGTTAAATCATTATTAAAGAAGCAAGGTATCATTAAATAATGGAAGAGTTAGTAAGATTTATAGTTGAAAAGCTAGTAGACGATATAAGCGGCGTTACTATTGAATCTGAAGAACAAGATGGAGTTTTGGTTATCAATGTTATTGCTGAAAAAGAACAAATCGGCAAAATCATTGGTAAGCAAGGCAGAATAGCTAAGGCCATTCGTACTATAGTTAGAGCAGGAGCCAATAAGGAAAAGGCTAAGGTATCAGTAGAAATTATTGAAAAATAATGAATAGATACACAATCGGAATCATATTAAAGCCACATGGTGTTAGAGGCGCAATTAAAGTTGGGCCAATGACTGATGATGTGGCTCGTTTTAAATCTTTAGAAAAAGTGTACATCGATAACAAGATGTATAAAGTTCTAAACGCTCAAATATCTCCAAATGAGGTAATACTAACGCTCGATGGGTTAACAGATAGAAACCAAGCTGAATTATTTAGAAATAAAGAAGTTCAAGTTGAAAAGGCAGATGCTGTTAAATTACAAGAAGGCAGATACTTTATTGTAGATATTGTTGGTTGTGAAGTTTTTGTAGAAGATAAGTCAATAGGAATTATTGATGAAGTTCTACAAAACGGAGCAGCAGATGTTTATGTAATAAAGTCTAAAGATAAAGAATGTATGGTTCCAGCACTAAAGAAACTTCTATTAAATGTAGATACTGAAAACAAAAAGATGTATCTTGACAAAAAGGTTTTTGAAGAAGTCGTTGTTTATGAAGATTGAAGTATTAACACTATTTCCGGAAATGTTTGAAGCATTAAATGTTGGAATCTTGAAAAAGGCCCAACAAAATAAGCTATTTGAGCTTAATGTTACAAACATTCGAGATTATTCTTTAGATAAGCATAAAAAGGTCGATGATACGCCATTTGGAGGCGGTGCGGGGATGGTTATGACACCACAACCACTTCACGATGCTATAAATGCTGTAGATAAAGATCATAAGTGCTTAAGAATATATCTTTCTCCAAAAGGAGAAACACTTTCTCAAAACCTTGTAAAAGAACTAGCTAAAGAAGAAAACATAATGTTTGTATGTGGAAACTATGAAGGAATAGACCAAAGAGTTATAGATCTAGATATAGATAAAGAATTATCTATTGGCGATTATGTCTTAACAGGTGGCGAAATGGCTGCAATGGTCACAATAAACGCTGTATCTAGATATATCGATGGAGTATTAGGGAATAGTGAATCTACAAACGAAGAAAGCTTTTCAGATGGACTTTTAGAGTATCCTCAATATACTCACCCTCAAGTGTTTGAAGGGTTGGAAGTTCCAGAAGTCCTACTTAGTGGAAATCATCAAAACATAGCAAAGTGGAGGCATGAAGAACAAATCAAGATAACTAAAGAAAGACGTCCAGATTTGTTAAAATAAGATTATGAAATACGACAATATTATTGATTCAATTTTAGATGACAATTGTTTAGATCCTATTTTCCTTGAAGATGAAAAGGGAAATAAATATGAATACGAACAAGAAGCCGTAATCCCATATGATGATAAATTATATGCAATCCTTGTTGATGTAGAAATGATTAAACAAGAAAGATATGATGAAGCAGGCGAAGTATTCCTAATTAACGAAAAGAAGGGAACAATTGAGCTTGTAGATGATGTAAATGTTATTAGCGAAGTATTTGAAGTATACGATAAGCTAATGGAAGAAAAGGAACAAGAAGATTCTTAATGGCAATAGAAATTAAAGATTTAGCTTTTGATGAAATTGATGCAGTATATTCATTGACTAAAAAAGTGTTCAATGAATCATATGATTTGGCAAAAATTAAAGAGCTTTATAACAAAATTTCTAAAGATACAAAAACCTATAGGTTTTTAGTTGCTAAAGATGGCGATAAAGTCGTTGGTTATACATCGTGTTCAATGTCATATAATTTGTTTGATGGTGATCAACCATTTATGACAATTTGGTGGGTATGTACCGATGATGCTTATAGACGCCAAGGAATAGCAACAAAGCTTTTACAAAAAGCAGAAGATATTGCAAAAGAGAATAACTGTGGCATGATTTGTCTTTTGTCTGAAGACTTTAGATCTGATGCACACGCGTTCTATATTAAAAATGGATATAAGATGAATTCAAAAGGATTCATGAAGTTTATATAAGATGGTAAATATTCAATGGTTTCCAGGGCACATGACAAAAGCCCTAAGAATGATGGAGGATAGTATTAAACAAGTAGATTGCGTAATCTATGTATTGGATGCTCGCGCAATTGATTCTTGCATGAATCCAAAGTTTGATAAACTTCTTCAAAACAAACCCGTTTTATATATCATAAATAAGCAAGATTTAGTTGAAAGACAAGATTTACAATCTTGGCAACAATATTTTGCAAAAAATAATATGGATTATGTCATTGCAGATTCTATATCTGGAAGACAAAAAGACATTATTATTTCAAAGCTTAAAGAGCTTAACAAAAAGATCATTGAAAAATACGCAAATAAAGGCGCAATAAAGTCTGTTAGAGCTATGGTTGTAGGCGTGCCAAATACTGGAAAATCAACGCTTATAAACTCGCTTTGTAAGCAAAAAAGAGCAATAACAGGAAATAGACCAGGTGTTACTCGTGGAAAACAATGGGTATCTTTAGCCGAAGGCGTAGATTTATTAGATACACCAGGAACGTTAGCTCCAGCGTATGAAGATCAAGAAAGAGCAGTACATCTAGCTTTCATTGGTTCAATTAAAGATGACGTTGTATCACTTGATGATTTAACAATTGAACTTATCAAATATTACAGAGAAAATAATCCTCAAATCTTCATGGAAAGATATAAACTTCAAGACTTTTCAAACGACAATGTTGAGGTTCTAGATAATATCGCAAAATCAAGAGGTTTCTTATTAAATAAGAACAACTACGATTACGATAGGGTATATAAGGCCGTTTTAGACGATTTTAGAAAGCAAAAATTAGGGAAGGTAATGTTAGACTTCCCAAAGGATTAAACATGAAACACGACACAATGACGATGTTAGAATATGAACACAAATTGCTAGCTGAAGGTAAGCAATTAATAGGTGGTATTGATGAAGTTGGAAGAGGGCCACTTGCAGGTCCAGTTGTTGTTGCTTGTTGTGTTATGCCACTTAAAGATGAAGATATCATTCAAGGTGTAAATGATTCTAAAAAAGTTAGTGAAAAAAATAGAGAAATCCTATACGAAAAAATCAAAGAAAAAGCTATTGCTTATCAGATAGAAATGCTTGATGAAAAGGCAATTGATGAGATGAATATTTTGGCCGCTACAAAGTGGTGTATGGCAAAGGCAATTGAGGATATTTCTCAAAAAGTAAAACTAGATATAGTTTTAATTGATGCTGTAAACATAGAAACAAATGTGCCAATTGAACCTATCATAAAAGGGGATGCAAAGTCATATTCAATTGCTTGTGCATCAATACTTGCTAAGGTTACAAGAGATAGAATGATGGTGGAGATGGACAAAAAGTATCCAGGGTACGATTTTGCTTCAAACAAAGGCTATGGTTCTAAAAAGCATATTGATGCCATAAAAACCATTGGTCCATGCGAGATTCACAGGCGCACTTTCATCAAAAATTTCATTTAGTAAAAATCGCTAAAAAAGTGGCATATTTTAGTTGCATATATATAAATATTTTTGTTAGTATTATTAGGCAAATGGCTTCGGAGTAGTCCGCTTTCTATAAAAACGACAATAGATAAGAATGCTTCGTAAAAGAAATGGAGGTAAGTCAAATGAGCAACATTATTGATGTAATCGAAAAGGAAGCTTTAAGAACAGATCTACCAGAAATGAATATTGGTGATACAGTTAAGGTATTCGTTAAGATTAAGGAAGGTAACAAGGAAAGACTACAAGCTTTCGAAGGTATCGTAATCGCTTTCAAGCATGGTAGCATTCGTGAAACATTCACAGTAAGAAAATTATCTTATGGTGTTGGAGTAGAAAGAACATTCCCACTACATTCACCAAAAATCGACCATATCAACATTATCAGACATGGTAGATCAAGAAGAGCTAAGTTATACTACTTAAGAGATAGAGTAGGTAAGGCAGCTAGATTATCAGAAATTACTGACTAATCATAAAAATAAAGATAATTAAGTGCTCTCAAGAGAAATCTTGAGAGCACACTTCTTTTTATTTAAATATAAATAATAAAATATAATTATAATACTTGAAAATAAATACGCTTTTGTATATGATTATTATAAATTGATTATTTAGGTGGCCAACTATGAATAAAAAAGTTTTAATATTGTTAACATTAATCGTTGTGGCAGTTTCTATGTTCGCATTTATGGGCTGTTCAAAAAACGATGATATAGGCGTTAACATTTTATCAAATCCAAACTTCGAAGATTTAAGTTCATCAGGAAAAGAAACAAATTGGATAGTTTCAGATGCTTCAACTGTTTCTTTCGTTTATAACACACATGATGACTCATACGATCCAAAGCTTGGCAATTATTATGTTAAGTTCAACGTAGCAGGGGCGTATCAATACGTAACTCAAACTGTATCTTTAAAGAAGAATGCTCAATATATGGTTACTGCATATATCAAAGTATCTTCAGTTACTCCAACAGGAGAAATCGGTTTTAGAATTGGTTTTGAAACAGAAGATGAAGAGTTTAAAGGATTCAACAGAATTACAACAACAGATGATGAATGGACAACAATTACATATTATTTCACATCAAGCGAAAATGTAGATGCCAAATTCACAATCGGTGTAGGAAGCCCAAGCACATCAGCATCAGCAGTAGCTTATGCAGATAATATTGTGCTTGCTCGTGTAGATGAAATTCCTCAAGCATATTTAGATGCAAATACAATTGAAGTTTTAAAATATACAAAAAAATATAGTTTATCTAATGGCGGTTCAATTACTTTTGTAGTTTTAATGTCACTAGTTAGCTTATGTATAGCTGGCCTTGTATATTTCTTAATTGCTAAATCTCTAAAGCCAAAGACAAATGTTGTTGAGGCACCAAAAGAACATTCTAATTTATACAAGAAAATTAACGAAAAGATAGATCTTGAAAAAGTAAAGAGTGCATTGATGTCAGACTTTGCATTTTTTGTGTACATCTTATTTGGTTCATTAATTATTAGATTTATAGTTGCTGTATGCACATTTGGTATGACATCAAATATTGCAGCACTTGAGTCTTTAGGTGAATTAGGTAAATCTACAGGATTATTATCTTTCTATTCTATAAACGAATCAGCAACAACCCCAATTGGAGGAGTTGTAACATATACAGTTTTGGCAAACATCGCATCTTGGTTAAAGATAAAGAGTGCATCGCTTGGATACGCAATTTTAATGCGTCTTCCACAAATTCTTGCAGATATCATAGTTACATACATGATCTATACATTTGTAGCTACAAATAAGGATCAAAAGAATGCAGCTATCTATTCAGCATTCTATGCATTCATGCCAATATTCTTCTTCTTTACAAGTTTCTATGGCGCTATAGAGAGCATAGCTATTATGTTCTTAGTTGGCATGGCTCTTGCAATGTTAAAGAAAGATTACATCTTGCCACCACTTCTATATATGTGTGCATTATTATTTAGCAATTACGTGCTAATAATCTTCCCAGTAGTTTTAGCATATCAAGTAATTGGTGTAATTCAAGATAAGCAAACAATGTGGTACAATATCGCATCTGTTGCTATTTGTGTTGTAGTGTTCTACATGTTTGGATTCATAATGACATTCAACAGTGTAAAAGCAGGTCAAGGATTCGAATATTTTGCAAGAATCTATGATTCATTTGAAAACAACAAATTCTTATCTACAGACTCATTCAACATGTATGCAATATTTGGTGCAGCAAATTCTAAGACAAGAACAACTCTAATTGAAGTTCTAAATTGGTTATTTGTGGCTGCTATGTCAGCTTGGCCAATCTTTGTATATTACAAGAATAGAAATAGATTAGATTTGATTTTAAATATGGGATTAATGTTCATAGCATATGCGCTAATTGGTGCTGGATCAACAGTAGTTATCCTACCAATTGGTCTTGTGTTATTAATGCTATATATCGCAATCGTTCCAGAAACAAGATTGTTTGCAAGCTTTGGAGCTTTAGCAACATTATCATTCTTGAACATTGCACAACTAGCATCACAAAGTGGATTTATCGCAAATATCACAGGTGCTACATATACACCATTTTTACATAACAGTGCATTCTTGATTGTGTTTAGTATTTTAACAGTACTTGCATTCTTCTATTTGATTTATGTATCTATCGATGTAACATACTTCAATCAAGCAAACGAGATTGCGCCACTAGATGGTGGTTTTATAAAGCAAATAAAGAACATCTTTGTTAAATCAAAGGATGTTAAAAATCGTAAATAAGGACAGACATGGAATTAATTATTGTAGAATCTCCACATAAAGCAGTTACTATCTCTAAGTATTTAGGTAGAGGTTATAAGGTTATTGCGTCAAAAGGACACGTAAGAGATCTTCCAACCAATAGAACTGCTGTAGATATAGACAATAACTTCGCTCCAGAATATATCATCAATCCAGATAAAGAAGCTGTAATTAAGATGATAAAAACAGAAGTTGCTAAAGCAGATAAAGTTTATCTTGCAGGCGACCCTGATAGAGAAGGAGAAGCTATATCTTGGCACATCGCTGAAGTATGTGGAATTAAAGGAAAGAACATTCGTATCGAATTTAACGAAATTTCAAAACGTGCCGTTGAAAAAGCTATCGCTGAGCCAAGAGAAATCAATATGGACTTAGTAGATGCTCAACAAGCAAGACGTGTTTTGGATAGACTTGTAGGATACGAATTATCTCCTATTATCTCAAAGCTTATTCAACCAGGATTATCTGCTGGTCGTGTTCAATCAGTAGCTTTAAAGATGATAGTAGATAGAGAAAAAGAAATTAGAAATTTCAAGCCAGAAGAGTATTGGCCAATTATTGCTCATTTATCTAAACAAGATAAAGCAAAGACACAAAAATGTGAATTGACAACAATTAATGGCAAGAAGGCAAAAGTTACCAACAAAGAAATGGCAGATAAAGTTATTGCCGAATCTAAGATGGGAACTTTTATGGTTGATGATGTAAAACGCGCTAAGTCTTATTCAAAAGCTCCAGCTCCATTTACAACATCAACAATGCAACAAGAAGCTATTTCAAAATTGAATTTCTCAGCAGCTCAAGTTACAAAATGTGCTCAAGCTCTATATGAAGGTGTAGAAATCCAAGGAATGGGACAAATAGCGCTTGTTACATACATAAGAACAGACTCTGTTAGAGTTTCTTCTGAAGCTCAAAAAGAAGCGTTAGCATTCATTGGTGAAAAGTTTGGAAACGATTATGTTCCAGCAAAGCCAAACTTCTTTGCAACAAAGCAAGATGCTCAAGATGCGCACGAAGCAATTCGTCCAATTAACGTAGAACTTACTCCAGAGTCTATCAAAGATAAAATGCCAAGAGATGATTGGAGATTATATAACTTAATCTACAATAGATTCTTAGCATCTCAAATGGCACCAGCAATCTATGATACTTTAGATGTTTCAATCACATCAAAATATAACGATACAGCATATGGCTAT
Source organism: Clostridiales bacterium (assembly GCA_015055975.1). Classification (GTDB taxonomy): domain Bacteria; phylum Bacillota; class Clostridia; order Christensenellales; family UBA3700; genus UBA3700. The sequence goes on from SVHF01000010.1 coordinate 36,755, forward strand.
AAGTTAAAGGGTAAAACTTGTGCATTCAAAGGCTTTACAGCAGCCTATGCATCAGATGAAAAAGATAGTGCTAAAGAACTTCCAAATTATGAAGTAGGCGAGCAATTAGTTTGCCAAGATGTAACTGGCGAGCAAAAGTTCACAAAACCATCTCCAAGATTTACTGATGGAACGGTTATTAAGGCAATGGAAGATAATGGCATTGGACGTCCATCTACATATGAAAAAACTGTATCTGTATTAGTTTTAAGAAAGTATGTAGAAAAGGTTAAAAACCCAGAAAACAAGAAGATGGAATTGGTTCCAACTGAACTTGGTGAAAAGGTTGTTGAAAAGCTAGTTGAAGGTTTCCCAACAATTATGGATACAAAGTTCACCGCAGCAATGGAAGATAAACTAGATGAAATCGCTGAAGGAAAGGAAAAGTGGTATAAAGTCTTGAAAGACTTCTATCCAGATTTCCATAAGCAAGTTCTAAATGTTAGATTCTTTGGTAAGAAAGATCCAGCGCAAGAAAGCGATGTCATCTGTGACAAGTGTGGCGCTCGTATGATTATAAAGCAAGGAAAATTTGGAAAGTTCTTAGCTTGTCCAAACTTCCCAAGATGTCAAAATACAAAGCCATTTGAAGAACCTGTTGCAAAGTGTCCACAATGTGGAAGACCAGTTTATCAAAGAACTTCAAAGAAGGGTAAGCCATACTATACATGTTCAGGCTATCCAGAATGTAAGTTCATCGCTTGGGATTTGCCAGCTCCAATATTGTGTCCAAAATGCAAAGGACCAATGAAGATTGTAGAAGATAAAGAAGGCAAGAAGAGTTATGTATGTACAAACAATGCATGCAAAACTGTAGTGGTGCCAGATGAAAATTAGAGTAATTGGAGGTGGCCTTGCTGGATGTGAAGCTGCTTACCAACTTCTAAAATGTGGATATGAGGTTGAACTATATGAGATGCGTGATGGCACAAAATCTACGCCAGCACACAAGACTCAAAATCTAGCAGAACTAGTTTGTTCAAACTCACTAAAAAGTATCGCAAATGATACCGGTCATGGACTTTTAAAACTAGAGATGGGCAAGATAGGCTCGCTTTTATTGGATTGCGCCTATAAGTGCGCAGTGCCAGCAGGTGGCGCGCTTGCTGTAGATAGAGAGCTTTTCTCAAAGGAAGTAGAAACAAAACTTCAAGAATTTGAGAACTTGAAAATCATAAGAGAAGAAGTAACATCTATCGATGAATCAATCCCAACGATTATTGCTTCAGGACCATTAACATCCGAAGCTTTATCTAAAGAGATAGATAAGATTCTTGGTCAAGAGAATTTAAACTTTTATGATGCAGTAGCTCCTATCGTTGATGAAAAATCAATTGATTTTTCAAAAGCATTTTTTGCAGCAAGATATGATAAAGGTGGCGATGACTATATTAATTGCCCAATGAATAAGGAAGAATATCTAACATTCTATAGAGAGCTTGTAAACGCCGAAAAGGCAACGTTGCACGACTTTGATTTGAAGGTATTTGAACATTGTATGCCAATTGAAGTTATGGCAGCACGTGGCGAAGATACAATGCGTTTTGGACCACTTCGTCCAAAGGGCATAAGAAGACCAGGCTCTGATGAAAGATTCTACGCAGTTGTTCAATTGAGAAAAGAAAACAAAGAAGGAACAGCTTATAACATAGTAGGATTCCAAACAAACTTGAAGTTCCCAGAACAAAAGAGAGTTTTCTCCCTAATTCCAGGACTTGAGAATGTCGAGATATTAAGATATGGGGTTATGCATAGAAATACATATATAAATGCGCCTAAAGTTCTAAATGAAGCTTTCCAATTAAAAGCACATAGGAACATTTTTATCGCAGGACAAATGAGTGGCGTTGAAGGTTATGTAGAATCTATGATGAGCGGGATGATTGCAGCTATAAATATGGATAGATGGCTAAAAGGTGAGGATATACTAATCTTTCCAAAGGAGAGCATAATTGGGGCTCTTCAAAGACATTTAGTTGATGAATCGTGTGATTATCAACCAATGAATGCAAATTTTGGTATCTTACCAGAATTGCAAAACCCACCTAAAGATAAAAAAGAAAGAAAGGCAGCTTATACAATTCGTTCTTTAGAACTTATAGATAAGATGCTAAGTGAAAAATAAAGAGGCAGATATGATAAACATACCAAAGGGTACAAAAGACGTATTACCACAAGAATCATATAAGTGGCACTATGTTGAAAACACAGTAAGAAAGGTTGCTCTAGATTTCAATATTAAGGAAATCAGAACACCAACATTTGAGCACACAGAATTGTTCTTAAGAGGCGTTGGCGATACAACAGATATCGTTAATAAGGAAATGTATACATTCAATGACAAGGGCGATAGATCAATGACTCTAAAGCCAGAAGGAACAGCAGGTGTTGCAAGAGCATTCATCGAGAATTCTTTATATGCAAACACTCAGCCAACAAAGATGTATTACATTACACCTGTATTTAGATATGAACGTCCTCAAGCTGGAAGATTACGTGAACACCACCAATTTGGAATTGAATATTATGGTTCTGAATCATATATGGCAGACGTTGAAGTTATGTGCGTTGCTAAAACTATCTTTGATAGATTGGGCGTTAAAGACTTGGAACTAAACATTAACTCAATTGGATGTCCAGAATGTAGAAAGAAATATAACGAAGCTTTAAAGGCATATCTAAAAGATAATTTTGATAAGCTTTGCTCAACATGCAAAGAAAGATATGAGAAAAATCCATTACGTATTTTGGATTGTAAAGAAGAAGGCTGCAAAGCAATTACAGCTAAAGCTCCAATTATTTTAGATTATCTTTGCGATGATTGTAAGCTTCACCACGAAAACGTTTTAAAAGAGCTAGATAAGTTGAATATCAAATATGTTGTAAATCCACATATCGTAAGAGGGTTGGATTATTACACAAGAACAGTATTTGAATTCGTTTCAACATCAATTGGCGCTCAAGGAACTGTATGCGGCGGTGGTAGATACAATAACCTTGTAGAACAAGTTGGAGGAAAGCCATGCCCAGCAGTTGGATTTGGTATGGGACTTGAAAGATTGATTTTAACACTTGAATCTCTTGGATTAAGTGTTGGTGAAGAAGAAGTTCCAACTTTATATATTGCATCACTATCTGAAAAGGCAAAGGATATGATAATGCCATTTGCTATGAATCTAAGACAAAACGGAATATCTGTTGAAATAGATTTGATGGATAGAGCATTTAAAGGACAAATGAAATATGCAAACAAGATTGGCGCTAAATATTTGTTAGTTTTAGGCGATGATGAACTTCAAACAAACGAAGCAAAGATTAAAGATATGGCAAGCGGAGAAGAAACTCCAATTAAATTAAATGAGATATTAAAATTCTTTAGAATAGAGGCATAAAATGGTAGATTTATTAGGATCAACAAAAAGAACACATAAGTGTGGCGAATTAAGAGGAACAGACATCGACAAAATAGTTACTGTCATGGGCTTTGTTTCAAAGTATAGAAACCTTGGTAATCTTTTATTTATTGACGTAAGAGATATATCTGGACTTGTTCAAGTATCTTTCGATGACCAAGTAGACAAGAAGGTTTTTGAAAAGGCAACAACACTTCGTACAGAATATGTTGTAGCAATTACAGGTAAGGTTAGATCTAGAGGCGCAAACATCAATAAGAATTTGCCAACAGGAGAAATCGAAATTCTTGCAACAGAATTAAAAATTCTTGCAGAAGCTGAGACAACTCCATTTGAAATTAAAGATGATGTAAAGGCTTCGGAAACTCTAAGATTGCAATACAGATACCTAGATTTGAGAAGACCAGTTCTTCAACAAATCCTAGTTTTAAGAGATAAAATTACAAGAATTACAAGAAACTATTTAGCAGATCATGGATTTTTGGATATTGAAACTCCATATCTTGGAAAATCAACTCCAGAAGGCGCTCGTGACTATTTAGTTCCATCAAGAGTTCATCCAGGTGAATTCTATGCGCTTCCTCAATCTCCACAATTGTATAAGCAATTGTTGATGATTGCTGGTATGGATAGATATTACCAAATTGCTAAGTGCTTTAGAGACGAAGATTTACGTGCTAACCGTCAACCAGAATTTACTCAAATCGATATGGAAATGAGTTATGTTGAATCTTGCGAAGACGTTATGGAAGTAGCTGAAGGATTAGTTAAAGCTATCTTTAGCGAATGCAAGGGTATTAAGTTTGACGGAAAGTTTAGAAGAATTACATGGAAAGAAGCTATGGAAAGATGGGGATCAGATAAGCCAGATACAAGATTTGGCCTTGAATTAAATGATATATCTGATCTTGTAAAAAATAGCGCATTTTCAGTATTTGCAAATGCAGTTCAAGCAAACGGAGCCGTTAGAGCAATTAACGCAAAAGGCTTAGCTCCAAAGATGACAAGAAAGGATATGGATGCTTGTGGCGAATTCGTAAAATCTTATGGTGCTAAAGGACTTGCTTGGGCAATGGTTAAAGAAGAAGGTATTACATCTTCATTCTTTAAATTCCTATCTGAGGAAGAAAAAGATGCCATCTTAAAGAAGCTAGACGCTCAAGTTGGCGACGTATTATTCTTTGTTGCTTCAGATAAAAAGAAAGTTACATTTGATGCACTTGGTGCTTTAAGATGTGAACTTGCAAATAAATACGAATTATACGATAAATCACAATATGACTTCCTATGGGTTACAGAATTCCCAATGTTCGAGTGGAGTGAAGAAGAACAACGTTTAGTTGCAATGCATCACCCATTCACGTCTCCAATGGTAGAAGATTTTGATTTATTAGATAAAGACCCAATCAACGCTAGATCAAATGCATATGATATGGTAATTAATGGTCAAGAAGCTGGTGGTGGTTCTATAAGAATTCATAATCCAGAATTACAAAAGAAGATATTTAAACTAATTGGATTAACACAAGAACAAATTAAATCTAAGTTTGGATTCTTTGTTGATGCATTCAAATATGGTGCACCTCCTCATGGTGGTTTAGCATTTGGATTAGATAGAATGGTAATGCTTGTTTCTCAAAACGATAACATCAAAGATGTTATTGCATTCCCTAAGGTTCAAAATGCATCATGTCTTATGAGTGATGCTCCATCTGAAGTAGATCCACAACAACTAAAAGATCTAAAGATAGAATGTTCTCAAGAGAAATAGGACTAATAGGCGAGGATAATTTTAAAAAATTACAAAGCAGCAAAGTAGCTGTTATCGGTGTTGGCGGAGTTGGAGGTTATGTTGTCGAAGCGTTAGTTAGAGCAGGCATTGGCAAACTAAAAATTGTCGATGGAGATAAAGTTGAAGCCTCTAACATAAATAGACAAATAATCGCAACTCAAAAAACGCTTGGAATGTATAAAGTAGAGGCCTTCAAAGATAGGATTTTGGATATAAATCCAAATTGTATAATTGAAGCTTGTCCAGAATTTTATACAGCCGATAACAAAATAGACTTTGCTGATTTTGATTTTATAGTAGATTGTATTGATTCAGTCAAAGACAAAATAGAACTAATTTTAGATGCTCAAAATGAAGCAATCCCAATTCTTAGCGCAATGGGCGCCGGATCAAGGATTGAAGGTTCGGATTTTGAGATTATTGACATCTATAAAACAGCAAATGATGGACTTGCAAAAAAGGTTCGTCATGAACTAAAGAAAAGAGGCATTAAAAAGCTTGATGTATGTTGCGCTAAATTAGCGCCAATTAAGCAAGAGGGAACAGTTGGCTCGATGAGTTATGTTCCAGCGCTAGAAGGGGCTAAAATGGCCTCATATGTAATAAATAAGCTTATAAGCAAAAAAGATTTTTAATAATATTAAAATCTTATGTTATTTATTGGCGTTATTATTTACGCTTGTGTTATAGTATAAAACATAGAAAGAAAATAGTGGAAGGAGACTACCTATGATAGATTTTAAAGTTATTAGCGAAACTGACCCAGAGTTAGTAGATGCTTTAGAAAAAGAGTTAAAAAGACAACAAGACAACATTGAGCTTATTGCCAGTGAAAACATCGTTTCACCAGCTGTTATGGCAGCTATGGGCAGCCATCTTACAAACAAGTATGCTGAAGGATATCCAGGCAAGAGATATTATGGCGGATGTCAATTCGTAGATATCGCAGAAGAACTTGCAAGACAAAGAGCATGCGAATTGTTTGGTGCAAAATTTGCTAACGTTCAACCTCACTCAGGTGCAAATGCAAACTTAGCAGTATTCTTCGCTTTATTACAACCAGGCGACACAGTATTAAGTATGTCACTTGCCCATGGTGGACACTTATCTCATGGTAGCCCAGTTAATATTTCTGGTAAATATTTCAACATCGTTCCATACGGTGTAGATAAAGATACATGCACAATCAACTATGATGAAGTAGAAAGATTGGCTATAGAAAACAAGCCAAAGCTAATCTTAGCTGGTGCTTCTGCATACCCAAGAATAATTGACTTTGCAAGATTCAGAGCAATCGCAGATAAAGTAGGCGCATATTTGATGGTAGATATGGCTCACATCGCAGGACTTGTTGCTGCAGGATGTCACCCAACACCAGTTGGAATTGCTGACGTTGTTACAACAACAACTCACAAGACTCTACGTGGTCCAAGAGGCGGTTTAATCTTAACAAATGATGAAGAACTTTATCTAAAGATAAATAAGGCAATATTCCCAGGAACACAAGGTGGTCCTTTAATGCACATTATTGCTGCAAAAGCTGTAGCTTTAAAAGAAGCTTTATCTGAAGATTTCAAGGTATATCAACAACAAATTGTTAAGAACGCTAAAGTTCTTGCTGATGCATTAATGTCAAAGGGAATTGATCTTGTATCTGGCGGTACAGATAACCACTTAATGCTTATCGATTTAACAAAGAAGGGCAAGACAGGTAAAGAAATCGAAGCGCTTTTAGATAAGACTCATATCACAGCAAACAAGAATGCTATCCCATTTGATCCTCAAACACCATTCATTACAAGTGGTATAAGATTAGGAACTCCAGCCGTAACTTCAAGAGGGATGAAAGAAGAAGACATGCTAGTTATTGCTGATTGTATTGCAGATATTATCAATCGTGGTGAAGAGGCTGTTGCTGAATGTACAATTAAGGTTCAAAACCTTTGCAAGAAATATCCTCTATACGAAAACGATATTATAAGATAATAATAAATAATTAATCAATATTTAAAATTAACCTCCAAGGCGTAAAACTTTGGAGGTTTTTTGTACTTGGCAACATTTAAATAATATTTGGCAAGGCACCGAAAATTTCTTTTAAAAGCGCCCTTTTTTGTTGCAGTTGTGTTGCGCGCATAATCGTAAGATTAAAGTAGTATAGTATAGTTTACTACGCGCAAACACAATTATATAGGAGAAAAAATCATGACGAATTCAGAAACTAGAAACGTGTTATTGGGAATTATCTTAACTATTGCAATAATTGCATGTAGTTTTACGATAATTACTACAATAAGCAAATCATCAAGCGATGAAGTAGTTTATGCGGATACAACTTGGAAAGGTTCGGGTACAGAAACGGATCCTTATTTAATTACTACCGCAAAAGAGCTAGGAGACTTTAGGGATATTGTTAATGCGGCAGGTGGTGCTGAAAAACATGCTGTATTAAATAATGATATAAATCTAACGGATCTAGCGGGCACTTGGACTCCAATTGGTGTAGATGATGAAAATCCATTTGCAGGAACGTTTGATGGAAATTGTCATACGATAAATGGTTTAAGTGTTAATGATTCAACAAAAAGCCATTTTGGATTGTTCGGATATGTTACGGGGAGTTCAAAAGGAACTGAAATAAAAAACGTAACAATAAAAGGATCTGGAATTACTGCTAATTATTATGTTGGCGGAATAGCAGCAAATGTTGATGGAGGGCCACCAACAACTCCAAATTATTTCGTTAAAATTATTAATTGTCACAATTATGTGCCAATCACTGCCACTTATTCTATAGGAGGCATCGTAGGTACTGTAGCTGGCAAAGCTCAAATATTGTATTGTAGCAATCATGCTACAATTCAAGGCGGATCTTTAACTGGTGGAATCGTAGGATATGCTTCGGGATCACAAAAGGGAGAACAAAGCACACCATGTCCAGTACAGATAGAGAATTGCTACAACGATGGTAATATAGAAGCAAGCACGGCAGGTGGAATAATTGGAGAAGTTTCATCTCGTGTGTATGTAAAAAAGTGCTTTAATTATAAAAGTGTAACACATACATCTTCGACACAGTTAGGAGCAATAGTTGGCAATCTAAGTGAACATGGTACAGATCGTTCTTTTAATGATTGTCATTATTTAACAATTTCAGGCTCTGCTACTGATACAAAAGCAGATGGTCACAATGCAGCCTGGTTTAAAGTGGCAAGCAATTTCACAAATTTTGATTTCGCAAACGATTGGGAAATAAAAGACAATGCAAATTATCCAACATATTTACCAGAATTAAGCTTGTATATTGCTGGACATATTGTTGCAGTCGGAAGCACTTCTGTTACTAGAGCAAATCGCGGATATCAATATGATAGACAAACTAATACTTTAATATTAAACAATTCTACTGGATATGATGACGTATTCTTTATAATAGAGGCTCCTTCTTGGGATGCAGGAATTCGTTCAGAATTAGCCGACTTAAATATTAGAATGTGTTGGAAAGCTTCTATAGATAATAAAAATTCAGGAGAAGAATTAACAAGATATGGCATTTATTCTACAGGTAATTTAACATTTACTACATTAACTGATAACGATCGTAACGGCGTAAAAATTGTATCAAGCGATGGTACAGCAAAGAATTCATATGGTATTTACTGCGAAGGCAATATTGTTCTTGAGAGAGGATATCTAAATATTACGGCAGGAAATGCAAAGGATGAAGGAACAAGTACTGGTATACGTGCAAAATCTTTATTGATGAATGGCGGGAAAATAATGTCAAATTCAACTTATGATGATGCTTATGATACTTGGACAAATTGTGAAAAAGTTGGCATTAATACCGTAGATGGAATAACAATAAAAGATGGTATAGAAGCATTTATTGCTTATGGGCATAGTTATGCGGTCATAGGTAAGATTGTGACTGAATGTTCAGGATTTGGATATTCAGGAATTCCATATGATCTAGTACAAGATACAAGTTATTATGGTTCAAGAACAAGAGCACAAGTATTCGAGTATCCAACGTATTTAATGAATGATTACACAGGTGATCATGCAATCGCAAAAGGAACATATGAGCATATGGAAGATATAATAGTCGATCCAGCACATGATGAAGAAGAATATAATACAATAGCGATTTGGGAAACTCCAATTCATATTATGGGTCGTTTGGAATACAAACTAGATGAAGGTTATGAAGTTAATAAAATATATTATAATGACCCTAATCCTGCACCAGAAGATTACAAACATAGCGTAATCTATTCTCATTATGATCTTACCGAAGGGGCTTTGTATGATTTGGTAGAAAGTAAAGTTACTCTTACTTCTAATTATTATCAAGGTAGCACTAATTATGGATCATATAGTTTTTATAATTCTCATCCAGATGGAGATGATGCTTTCCCATATGGAGATTATGATTATAGAATAGTTACGCATAATAGTTTCGAATTATATAAAGGAATCCCAGATCATGTTGCACCTATTCCAAAAGCAGGATTAATTTATTCAGGTGAAGCTCAAGATTTGATTGTACCTGGATATGTTCCAGCAGCTCCAAATGTTCAATCAACAATTGAATATAAAATAGGTTATTATGGTACATATAGCGAAGCAACTCCACAAGGAACAGAAAAAGACACATATACAGTGTATTATAGAGTAACACCTACTGATACAAATAATTATGAAATAATCGAAAAACATTTCGATGTAACAATCTCATCATGTGATAAAACACCACTTGTAAATGCGTTAAATAATGCGTATGCATATAGGGATTCTATTCCATCAAAGTACACATCAAGCAAGGCATCTTTTGTAAGTTACATTAATAATATAGAAAGCAGTGTTTTAAATAATGCAGATGCAACAGCAGAACAAGTAGCTCAAGCAGTTACAGGTTTAAGCGAAAAGATAAATGCAACAAAGAAAGACATTGTTGCAGAAGCAATTGATTTAATTGGGACACCAACTTATCCAACAGGAAAGCAAGCAATCTTAGATGCAATTGATGAATATAACAATTTAGATGAAGAATTGAAGCCATCATTTGATCAAGATAAGCTAAATGAGTTAGCTCAAAAAGAAGAAGATTATTTTAAAGCAATAGTAAACTCATTAAAGCCAATTGAAGACATTAAGCATACTCCTGCAACCGAAAAGGCAATTAATGATGCTAAAGATTGGTTTAATAATCATCTAACAGAAGAACAAAAAGGCCATTTAGCACAAGAGTTGGAAGAATTAAATGATGAAGAAGACAAGTATGCTGCTGAAGGAGTTTCAGATTTAATTAAAGCTATCGGAAATCCAGAAGATGTTCACTATACAGAAAGTGATAAAGAAAAGATTGATGCTGCAAAAGCTGCATTAGATCAATTAACTCCAAAGCAAAAAGCTTTAATCCCACAAAGTGATCTTGATGACTTAAAAGATGCAGATGATCATTATAAGGCAGATGAACTTGTTAATTTAGTTAATGACATTAATGATGTTTCTTTAGACGAAGAATCAAGAGAAAAAATTAATAAGGCTATAGAAGCATATAATGATATGTCAGAAGAAGCAAAAGCTCTTGTTCCTGCAGCTACTTTAGATAAATATGATGACGCTGTTAATCAATATAACGATTTAGTAACAGAAGATGTTACAGAAAAGATTAACGATATTGGAGAAGTTCAATACACAGAAGCATCTAAAGGAAAGATTGAAGAAGCAATGGCTGCGTACGATGCAATGACAGATGAGCAAAAAGCTTTGTTGCCTCAAGATCTAAAAGATAAATTAGAAAAAGCATTCAGCGATTATGATCAAATGGATGTAGATGCTACAAGATCATATATGAAAGACGAAGACAATGGCGTTGCCATTGAAACAGAGGGTAGAGGCGTTCCAAGAAACGTTGAATTAAGAGTTGAAGTAAAGACTCAAGTTTCACCAAGGGAAGGCGGCGTAAGCCCAGAAGCAATTCAAGCAATGTTAAAGAAGTCTCAAAAGATTGCAAAGATTTATGACGTTAAGCTAATTCAAACAGAAGGCGGCATTGAAAAAGAAATTCAACCTTCAGATATTAAAGAAGGCATGAAGATTAAGATTCATATGGCTATTCCAGAAGGGGTTAAAACAGAGGGATTAAAAGTATTGCATATCCATGGCGATGGCTCTATTGATCTAATTGACGATGTAACAATTGATGGAGATAATGCAATTGTTGAGGTATCAAGTTTATCTGAATTTGCATTAGTTGAAAAGACTGGGCATGGATTCTGCATTGGTTGGATAGTATTTATCTTCGATTTATTAGTTCTAATCTTTGGCGGATTAATTGTAGCTGCTAATATCTTAGTTGCTAAAGATAATGAAAAATGCAAAAAGTTCTTAGATAAGACAAAGACAAACTTTATGGTTACAAGAAGAAAGCTAGTATCTATTATTGGCTTAGGAGTAACTGCAGCATTGTTTATCTTTGCGCTAGTTGCACTATGTGTACATCAATGCGCAATAACAATTATTGCATTCATCCTAGCGCTTCTAATGTTCATAGCAGTATTATGTTACTTCTTACTTGAATTCAATATTATTAAGTATGAAGATGTAAAAAAAGCATTAGATGACATTAAAAACAAGTGCAGTGCTTTGATGAACAAGAAAGATAATCAAGCTAAGAAAGTTGAAGATCAACCAAAGGTTGAAAATGAAACAAAAGACGCCCCAATGGCTGAAATTGTTGATAAAGAGACAAAAGAAGACAAGGATGTTAAAAAGACAGAAGTAGAGGCTGAAAAGGAACTTACTTCAGGAAAAGAAGAAACAATAGAGGCAATTGAAGCAAAACAAAAGGCTCATGAAGCATTGACTTTAAAAGATAGTTTAGTTCTAGCAAAATCAACGAACTCTTCTCATCAATTCTCAAAGAAGTTTATTGCAAATTATCTAAGAACAAAAGATATTGTTGAAGTAAACGAAAGAGAGAATTATACAAAGACTGGATTACCACTAGCAGATACACACTACGTAGATGGTAAAGACGGTAAGAAGTGTTTTGCATATGTATATGAAACAGAAGGCTCAGTTATTCTTCTTGCAAAGATGAATGAAGACTATGCAGAGAAGTTGAAACAAAAACATTCTCAAATTAATAAGTCTGCATTCCCAAAACAAAAGAATACTTGGTATAGCTTGATTCTTGACGATACATATACACAAGGAGATGTTGAAGAGATCCTGGACGAATTAATAGGCGAAGTAAAAGAAGATTCTGGAGTGTCACTAAAAGAAAGCATTGCGCTTGCTAAAGCAAACGCTTCAGAGCAAAAGTTTACAAAAGCTTATGTATGTGAATATCTAAAGGGAAGAAAAGATGTTGAATTAAATACTAGAGAAAATTACACAAAAACAGGTCTTCCTCTAGCAGATACACACTATGTAGAAAAAGATGGTAAAAAGGTATGCTTTGCGTATGTATACGAAATCGATGGAACAATGATTCTTCTTGCAAAGATGAACACAAAGTATGCAAATGAATTGAAAAAGAAGCATTCTCAAGTTAACCTATCTGCTTTCCCTAAGCAAAAAGATACATGGTACAGTTTAATTATTGATGATTCTTATACAAAAGAAGATTTTGAAAAGATCATTGACGATATAAGCAAATAATACAAATCCTATATAATTTGTATGTGCAGTCCCTTGAGTTGTCGAGCTTGAGGGGCTGCTTTTTTGCTTTAACATAAAATGGACGCTTTGCGTCCAACTATTCAATGAAAAAGGGAAGTGTTTCCACTTCCCATAATTTCTTGTTTCTAAGGAGACTTCTTAGGCGCTGGTGCACTACTCCAGCACCTAAGGATTTCTAAAAGTTTTCTTTTTACACTTTTATTGTATAAAAGTTTTATTAAATGGATATTAAAAGTAAAGGGTAAGTGTGATTTTGAATTGCCAAATAATATACTTCATATGCCAAAGCATAAAAATATGCACCATTTTGCAGGTGCATATTAAATATTTCATTAAATTATTGATTAAACGTTTGGTAAACCGTTCTTATCAAAGTCTTCAATCATGTCCATAGTGATATCTAAAACTTTAGATAAACATTCTTCAGATAGATTGTCGTAATTATCTAATCTTGTATGGTAGTATTGTTGAACGTTTGGATCCATAGCAGCTAAGCATGTAGCTTTTAGACCAGATTGAGAGAATGCTGCAGCGTCTGTTGCTCCTGCAAATACTGAACCATATTTTAGATCTAAGCCATTCTTCTTTCCTGCAGCCTTAGCAAGTTCGCAAACCCCTAAATCGTTCTTTGTTATACCATTCATATCTCTAGAGTAGATAACTAAGTGCTCAAGTTCTCTTAGAGTTTCAAATGTTACGAAAATTGATTCGATGCCTTCTTCTTTACCAAATTCTGGATTTGTCTTACAGAAGGCTTTAGCGCCACGTAGACCAGCTTCTTCAGAACCAGTAATTAAAGCTACAACTTCTGTGTTTTCAAGTTCAATGTTATTGTCTTTTAAAACTTTAATTGCAGCAATGGCCATTTCGCAAGCGGTTAAGTTATCGTTTGCACCTGGAACAACTGTTTTATAATCACAGAACCACATAAAGCAAATATATGCAGGAATGAAGATTAAGCCAGCAAATGATGCATATAATGTCCAACCTGATGGTGTTCCAATTGGTCCACTTACGATGCTTGTAATGATTGAAAGGATTAGAGAATAAGCAAATCCGATAACAACAACAATAATAGATGTTAAGAATAGTTTATATCCGCCAACATAGTGCCAGTGCCATTCATAAACCGCATCGCTGTGTCCATTGAATACAATTCTTCTTTTAATTTCACCCTTTGGTTTTAGCATACCTATAACGTTGCCAGATGTGCCATGCTCAAATAGTGGGTCAATAAATGGTTTATAGAAAACGAATTCTAAAAACATAGGAGCAATAGCAATTACATAACACAAAATAGAGAACACTGGTGTCATATAGAAAATTGCATTTCCTAAAATAGTGAAGATTGTAACGAAGAAAGTCCAACCGAAAAATGCACGTGGTGCAACTTTAAATGGTTGCTTTACAACATTGTTTTCGCCGCACATACCTTTAAGTTCATCAACCATGTGATCAAGAGCTTGATTTTCACCCTTAGAACCAGGAACTCTTGGTTCATATTCCTTGATTATATGTTCGATTTCGCTGGTGATATAATTAACGGCAGATTTTTTAGATTCTTTAGTAATATTCATAGTTTCACCTCTCACAAAAATTATTATATATAATTATTAATTATAATTCAATATTGAAATCAACTATATGTGTGTTATAATAGCAATATGAATATGATAATAACACTAGCAGCACAAGCATTCGATCCAAGTATTTTAGAAGATGTTAAATTCTATGTTATTTTAGCATTGCTAACTGCCGCATTAATTGCTATTATCGTAATCTTTGCAACTTGGGATAAATTCAAGGCAAAAAAGAGGGAAGAAGAATTAAGTAAACAGACATTTTCTCCTCCGGAAATCATAAAGGTTGAGCAAAAACCACAAAACAATAAAATCATAGTAGAAGACATTAAAGGGGCTGTTAAGAAATAAAAAATCTTAGCAGCCTTCTTTTATGCAAAAAATTGGGCAAAATCATATAGATAATG
>SVHF01000011.1 GCA_015055975.1 Clostridiales bacterium
TGCTGAAATGTAGTAGTTTCAGCATTATTTCGTAAAAAGGGGAGCTGCTAAAAATTATTAAGTTTTTTAACAGCCCCATTTTTTTTCTGGTGGAGATGCGGAGAATCGAACTCCGGTCCAAAAAAATTCGCACACTACCTTCTACATGCTTAGTTAACGCATCTTAGTCCCTCCGAAAACTTGCGTTAACGATAGTTTTCTTTGGCAAGCCCTAAGTCTTGTTATTAGCCTCGGGCTAGACTAACAACCCTGTTCCACTGTTGACGCCTCTATAAAGTCGTGGAGCTCTTTACGAGACGGCTCTGCGCGCTTAGGCAGCTAGAGCGAATTCGCTTTTGTTTGCGTTTAAATTTAGGTTTCCGTTTTTACGAAGACGAGCCTTCGGCATGCTTATAATGTCCTCTGTTTCCCTGTCGAATCCAGAACATCCCCTTGCAAAAGCGATTATTTTAAGTCGTATGGCGTTACTTGGTATACATAATAGTTTAACCAATTATAGTATAACAAATTTGCCGTACTCTTCCATTTCATATTAATCTTGTTGATATCATCACCAACAAAATAGTTTACTGGTTTTTCAATATCTATTCCTTTATTAATATCTCTTAGATATTCTGTCTTTAGAGTTTCTCTATCATATTCATGGTGACCGGTTAAGAAGAATTTCTTATTATCCAATGATTTTATGATAGCAACACCACAATCGTCCCCATAACCCAAAATCTTTAAGTCCTTGTTTTGCGCTATTTTTTGAGGATCAACTGTTAGGTATCTAGACATTGGGACGTACATTGTATCGTCCATTCCCTTTAATAGTAATTCATATTCATCACATGTATCTACAGGATAGATTCCAAACATTTTCTTATCTAAAACTTCTCTTTCTATTCCATAGTAGTGATGCAATGCAGCATATGCAGCCCAACAAATATATATTGTTGAAGTAACATGTGTTTCTGCCCAATCCATTATTTCTTCTAGCTCTTTCCAGTATTTAATATCTTTAAATTCGATTTTTTCTACTGGAGCGCCTGTTATAATCATTCCGTCGAACTTCTTTGTTTTTATCTTAGAGAAAGTTGTATAGAATGTTTCCATATGATCTTGAGCTGTTACATGGCCCTTATATGTTTCAGTGCCAACCAATGTAACGTTTACTTGCAAAGAAGAATTACCTAATAGACGCATTAATTGAGTTTCTGTCTCAATTTTTGTAGGCATTAGGTTAACGATAGCAATCTCCAAAGGTCTAATATCTTGAGTTTCAGCTCTCAATTTAGGCATTACGAAGATATTCTCGTTAGATAATATCTTAAATGCAGGTAATGTTTTTGGTATAACTACTGGCATGTCTTGTCATCTCCTTATTTCTTAGAAGCTTCTAGTGCTTGTAAAATGTCTGCTTCTATATCTTTGTAGTCTTCAATTCCTATAGACAATCTTATTAGGTTTTCTGGAACACCACAAGCTTTTAAGTCTTCTGCTGTTAATTGTCTATGTGTTGTTGAAGCTGGGTGTAGAACACTACTTCTTGAATCGGCAATATGTGTAACTATTGATAAGAACTTCAATGAGTCTTGGAATTTAACAGCAGCTTCTTTGCCGCCCTTAATTCCGAATACTAACATTCCGCCGAATCCGTTTCCTCTATAGTATTTCTTTGCAATATCATAGTATTTATCACTCTTTAATCCTGGATATTTAACCCATTCAACTTGTGGATGCTTTTCTAGAAGTTCAGCAATCTTTTGAGCGTTTTCACTATGTCTTTGCATTCTTAAATGCAATGTTTCTGAGTTTAGGTTTGTTAAATAAGCATTGAATGGGCTCATTTGTGAACCAAAGTCTCTCATCATTTGACATCTAGCTTTTGCTGCAAATGTAGCATTTCCAAAGTCTTTGCTATATGTTCTTCCATGGTAGCTTTCGTCTGGTTGGTTAAACAATTCTTCAAATCTTGGGTTTCCTTGGAACTTGAAATTACCCAAATCTACGATAATTCCACCAACACAGCTAGCATGTCCATCTAAATACTTTGTTGTTGAGTGTAGAACTACATGTGCACCATGATCTTTTGGTTTTAATAGATATGGTGTTGCCAATGTGTTGTCTACCATAAAGATTAAACCGTATTTATTTGCTATCTTAGAGAATTTATCGAAATCTAGAATAGTCATTGCTGGATTTGCGATTGTTTCTCCATAAATAATCTTTGTTTTATCGTCAATTAACTTTTCAATGTCTTCTGCCTTTGCATCTGGGTCAAAGAATCTAACATCAACGCCATATCTTCTTAAAGTTACATTGAATAAGTTATATGTTCCGCCATATACCATTGAAGAAGAAATGATGTTATCCCCTGCGCTACAAGCGTTTAGGATTGCTAATGTTTCAGCTGCCATACCTGATGAACAAGCTAGTGCAGCTACACCGTCTTCTAGCATAGCAATTTTCTTTTCAAACGCATCAATTGTTGGGTTTGAAATTCTTGTGTATAAGTGCCCTGTTTCTGGGTAATCGAATACATATGCCATTTTATCTGCATTCTCATAAAAGAATGTTGTTGATTGTGCCAATGGCAAAACTCTTGGTTCTCCGTTCTTTGGAGAATATGATCCTTGTACGCATTTTGATTCAAATTCCATCTTGTTAACCTCTTTTTGAGTTGTATTCTTTAACAGCTCTTTCTATATTTCGTTTTTGTTGTTTTTCTTGTTCTACTGCTCTTTTGTCATGAAGTTCTTTACCTCTAGATAAAGCAACTTTAACTTTTACGAGCCCACCTTTTAGATATACTTCTGTAGGAATTAGTGTATATCCCTTTCTTTCTACATAGCCACGCATTTTGTTGATTTCTTCTTTGTGAACAAGAAGTTTTCTTGTTCTTCTGCCTTCTACATTGAAGTAGCTGCCTTTTTCGTATGGCTTAATGTAGGCATTCATGAGCCAAAGCTCGTTATCTTTAACTTGGCAGAAAGAATCCTTTAAATTGATATTTCCTGCTCTTACAGATTTAACTTCGCTTCCTACAAGTTGTATGCCAGCCTCATAGAATCCTTCAAAAAAGTATTCATGTCCAGCTTGTCTATTTACGCATATAACTTTAATTCCATCGCTCATATTTTATTATTATATATTATTTTATATATTTGTGCATCTATGCAATTAAAAAAGTCCTTTCGCTTACCGCAAAAGGACTTTGTATTGCTTTTCTCACTTATTATACTTCTAGGAATGTTATAAAGTAGAAAATTGCTAAGATTGCCATAGCTACTGCTAGTCCGATTGTGATATATCTTAAAATTTGTTCCTTAGATTTTCCTTTATTTTGTCCTGCGTATGTTTGTGTGTCCTCTCCGGCAATTGTACCGATATTTCCTGTTACTGGCTTTTGCATCATTACTACAGCTATCATCGCAATTGCTAAAACTAACAATAAGCTAACATCTACTATACGAAGAACTCTTGCTACTTCATATTCGATTAAAGCTGCTGATAACATATACATTAAATTCATCGTCTTTCCTCCATTTCTAATGGTTGCTTTGCAATAATAACACACCACTTGCTTTATTTGCAAGCGATTTTATTCTTAATTATGCGCGATTACATCATTGCTTCTAGTGTTTTTTGTAGTAATTCGTTCTTTGCCTTAGATTCTTCTAGTGTCTTTTCGCAAGTTGAAACGTAGATTTTAACCTTTGGTTCTGTACCACTTGGTCTAATGCAAACCCATTCGTCATTACCCATATCGTATTTGATAACATTTGTCTTTGGAAGGCCAGCATCTACAACTTTGCCATCGGCAAATTCTATTGTTCCCTTGTTCAAATCCATCTTTGATACAACTTTAAATCCAGCAATTTCTTTTAGTGTTGTGTTCTTAAAGTTGTTCATGATATCTGCCATCTTTTGCATTCCATCTAATCCTGGGAATGAGAAAGCTTTAGAAGTTTCTACGAAATATCCAAACTTTTTGAACAATTCTTGAAGTTTATCATATAGAGAAATATTGATGCTCTTATAGTAGCAAGCCATTTCTGCAAATAGCATTGATGCAACTACAGCGTCCTTGTCTCTTGCGTGTGTTCCGCTCAAAGATCCATAGCTTTCTTCGTATCCGAACATATATGTATGTTCGCCTGTTTGTTCCCATTCTTTAATCTTTTCACCAATGAACTTAAATCCTGTCAAAACATCATAAACAGCGACTCCATAGCTTCTTGCAATTCTATCTGCAAACTTTGTTGTAACAATTGTTTTAACAACGGCAGCGTTCTTTGGAAGAGTTCCTTCTTGTTGATGACGCATTAAGATATAATCCATCATCATAGCACCGATTTGGTTACCATTTAGAAGAACGAACTCGTTCTTATCATTTCTTATAGCGATACCCATTCTATCGCAATCTGGATCTGTTCCGATAACGATATCTGAACCAAGCTTGTTAGCAAGCTTAATACCTAATGCTAAGGCATCTGGCTGTTCTGGGTTTGGCATTTTAACTGTTGAGAATTCTGTGTCAGGATTCTTTTGCTCTTCTACAACGCTTACTGGGATTCCCATTCTGCCTAACATTGTTGTTACTGGCATATAACCAGAACCATGAATTGGGCTGTAAACAATTTTGATTGTTGAAGCAACTTCTTTTACTGCCTTTGGAGATAAAGATAGCTTTGCTATTTCTGCAAAATAATCTTCATCTAAGCTCTTTCCAACGATAGTAATATGATCGCTAATTTTCTTGTTATCAAATCCTGCTACATCTTTTTGCGTCTTTACAGCAACGTTTTCTTTTGCCAACCCAAAATATGGTGTCTTTTCAATGAAATCTACAACGACTTTTGTTGCTTCTGGAGACATTTGAGCTCCATCTTCGCCGTATACTTTGTATCCGTTATATTCTTTTGGATTGTGAGATGCTGTAATCATAACACCTGCAATACAATTTAGGTGACGAACGGCATATGAACACATTGGAACTGGTCTAACGTTTTCATACATATAAACATTGATTCCATTTGCAGCTAATATTTGAGCTGTAACCAAAGCAAAGTCAAATGACATTCTTCTTGTATCGTAAGAAATAGCAACGCCTCTTTCCTTTTCGTTGCCACCTAATGAAGAAATATAGTCAGCAAGACCTTTTGTTGCTCTAGCAACAGTATATTCGTTCATGTTTGAAATACCCATGCAAATGATACCTCTCATACCAGCGGTTCCAAATGCTAGTGGAATTGTGAATCTTTCTCTAATTTCTTTGTCGTTATCTTTGATTGCTTCTAATTCTTTCTTTTGATCATCGTTAACGTTTTTTAACCATTCACAATAACTTTCTTTATAGTCCATAATTTCACCTCGTCGATTTAATTTCATATCATATTATATCATTATATATTTTAGGCTTCAATATTGATAAAACGCCTATTTTTGCTTTGGATAAACTCCGTACCAATGAACAATATTCATGTCTTTTGGAATATTTTTACCGTGTTGCCCTAAAAGGTACCATTCTCTATGTACACCATGGTCTGGTCCGCAGCCTAAAAGCGTGTTATGAGCGCTTAGAGATTCTCTAACTTGAGCTCCTATTCTTTCAAAGCTTTCGTTGTATCTTCTAATTGCTGCTTTTGACCAAAGTGACTTTGGATGAGTACGATGCATAGCATCGTCGTATTCTTGGTTATATATACAGATAAAGTCATATTTATCTTCTTTGATAATTTCAATTGCTTTATCTACAACTTCTTTATCATATTCCTCAAAGTAGTAATCCATATCTCTTTCGTTGAAGATTTTTGACATGCTTGAACCTTTAACTGCTATAATACATGGCTTTTTACCTGCTCTAATTAGCGCATCAAAGATAGAATCGATCTTTATTACTGGCTTTTCGTATTTTTGAATACCATGAACAGAAGGAGATGCTCCTGTATACATAGATCCAAAGCATACTGGTGTCTTTGGTGGTAGAACCGTCTTGAAATGTTGCTCATATGGAGCATTGTTTCTAAAGCTTTCGAACTTGTCATAATATAACTCATATATCCATTCACCAATGGCATCTGGATTATACATGACTACCCTATCTATTTTTTCGCCATTAGTCTTTTCTTTGACATATTCAACTAATGATTCTGTTACTCCTTCTGCTTGTTTTGGAGCTTCAATTCCCATTACTTCACATAAAGCACCTGTTAATCCAGTTAATTCATCTTTATTGAAATCTGTTCTTTGTGGTCTTCCATATAAATCGTCAATTAATGTCTCTTTTTCTGACATTTCTTCTTCTGTTAATGGCTCTCCTGCCTTTGTTTTGTCATTAAAATAGCGAATACGTATCAATTTTTTTGTTGTTACGGTGTATTTGAATGAAGCATATAGAGATATTGACATAAATACAACAATAGCTATACCTAGCGTTAGTTTAATAGACAATAATGCTTCTGGAGTTTGCTCTATATATGCAGTAGCATCGCCTGTTGTATTTTCTTGATAGCCAGCAAGACCAATGATCCAACCAACTAATCCAACGCCTAGTGCGCCTGCAATCTTTCTTGCAAGTGTCATCATACCGCTATATGTTCCAGTTGGGTGTGTTCCAGATTTTAATTCTTCAACATCTACAGTATCTGGGAATATAATCCATGGCATCATTTGTGCACCACCAAAACCAAGTCCCATTACAAAAGCTACAATTGGAACTAATTCTGGTGGAGTCCAGCTTGGATCCATAATAGCAAGTAGAACCCCGCCTAAAATATAGAAAGGAAGTCCCATTCTAAAAGCAAACGCTTTACTCTTTTTATCCATGACATATCTAACTAGTGGGAACATTACAAATGCTGCCACCATTAATGGCGCTACAATAAGTAGCGATGACATATTCATTCCAAATGCTTTATATCCATGCCATACATCTGTTGCGTAATAAACGGCAAGGGCACTTATCATATCCATACACATAAATGCAGATGCATACATAACGATATGCCATCTATATGACTTGTTTTTGTATGGCTTAGCATAGCTAAGAACGAATTTCTTAAAGTTGAATTTCTCTTTTGGAGAATTGTCATGAACTCTTTCTTTTGTAAATAATCCACAAATAATCAATCCGCCGCCGAACAATGTACCAAATACTATACTCATCAACAACCAGAATTTCTCTGGAGAGATGTTAGACATGAACATATATCCATTTTCGTTAATTAAAGCTTCTACAAAAACAAGTGGTAACACATATGCAAGGCCAGAAGCGATTGCAACGAATACCAATTTTACCGTATTTGCATTGTTTCTTTCTCTAAACGATGGAGAAATATCACTAGACATTGAAGTATATGGTACTTGAGATAGCGTTGAACAGGTATTCCAGAACAAATACATTATCAAAATGTATGGAACAAACCCTTGTGCAGAAACGCCCCAACTTCGAATAGGTAAAAATACTAGAAAAATTGCAATAATTACGGAAATACCACCGAAGAATATATATGGTTTTCTTCTACCATACTTCCCTCTTGTATTATCACTGATGAATCCCATAAGTGGATCAGTAATTGCGTCCCATATCTTTGCTACCATCATAATTGTTGAAGCAACAGCCATAGCAACGCCCATTGTTGTCATGTATTTCAACATAACGCAAGACATCATGGCAACGGCTCCACCATCCATGAATCCGCCTAAACCATAACAAATCTTTTCGCTAGTTGAAATGTGATCTTTATCTAAAACTTTTTCTTTATTCATAATTGCCCTCAAGACAATTATATCAAAAAATAAAGCCTTATGAGGCTTTATCTTAATTTAAATGTAATTTTGCTTTAGTGTACTTATCTGGCTCCCATATAACCGATCCTAGTTCTAGGTTTCTATTCTTGCCATGGTAGTCCGTTCCACCTGTAGCTATAAGCTTATGTTTTTGAGCTAAAGAATATAATTCTTTTCTTGTTTGCTCATCGTGTGTATTGTAATAAACTTCTAAGCCTCCAAGACCATGAGCTTTAAGTCCTTCAATCAAATCATTTAAGATTTTTGCTTGGTGGAAACGTAGTGGATGAGCAATAACTGGAATGCCTTTTGCTGCTTTTATTATTTCTACGCCTTCAAATGGAGTAATTCTCTTTGATGGAAGATATGCGCAGCCTTTTGCTCCAAGATATCTATCAAATGCTTCTGGAATAGAGCCTACATAGCCCTTTTTAACTAAAGCGTTAGCTACGTGTAGTCTTCCAATTGAGTCTGAATCTACTAAATCTTCCTCATCTATATAGAT
This sequence comes from Clostridiales bacterium, assembly GCA_015055975.1. Classification (GTDB taxonomy): domain Bacteria; phylum Bacillota; class Clostridia; order Christensenellales; family UBA3700; genus UBA3700. The sequence continues at coordinate 8,282 of SVHF01000011.1, forward strand.
TTTTTGCTTTGCAAGCAAATCTAAAATCTTTCTAACTCTTGTTTTTCTTTGTTCAGAAAAGTCATTAAGCGTTGTGTTTAATCTATCGTCATCTGCATCAAATGCATAACCCAAGATATGAACTTCCATTAAAGAAAAAGTAGATAACTCAACGCCATTAACATAGTTAATGCCAAGAGCTTTAGCATTTTCTTTTTCTTCTTTTAGTCCACGTATTGTGTCATGATCGGTGATTGCTACATTTTCAATGCCCAATGCTTTAGCTTTAGTTAAAATCTCTTTTGGAGAATCTGTTCCATCGCTAAATGAGCTATGAATATGTAAATCATACTTGCTCGTCATCTGAAGCTTCTACCTCGCCTAATACTAATCCTTCTGAATCTTGGTTCTCTAATACATCGCCAGCAATTTTGCCTACTTTAGACAACCTATCTTCTATCAATCCGCGTCTCTTATCCACGGCATCTATAGATTTTACCACAGATTCAGCATTATTTTTCATTTTAGTTAATAGTTCTGTAAACTTTCCAAAGTCTTTTTGGAATTGAATCAAGATTTTAGCGATTTCTCCACTATTTTTTTGGATCTTTAGTGTTTGGAATCCCATATTGAAACTGTTAAGCATTGCTGCTAATACCGTTGGTCCACAAGGCAATACCTTGAATTTAGTTCTTAGTTCGCTTGTTAAATCTGGATCTTTTACTATTTCTGAATATAGCCCTTCTGTTGGAAGATACATTACAGCAAAATCTGTTGTTATAGGCACTTGAATATACTTATCTGAAATAGATTTTGCCATTTCTTTTACGCTATTTTTCAATGCTTTTTGAGCAGCTTGCATATCTTCCATTGTGCCCTTTTCTGTAGCGTCAACCAATCTATTATAATCCTCTATTGGGAACTTAGAATCTATTGGTAAAAGCACAGTATCTTTATCTAATTTACCTGGAAGTTTAACAACAAAATCCACACGCTCTGTTGATTTTTTCGATAACATGTATTGTTTTTCGTATTGTTCAGGGGCTAACATTTGAGATAAAAGGTTCTCAAGAGCAACCTCACCCCAAGTACCTCTTGTCTTAACATTCATGAACGATTTATTAAGATTAGAAACTTGATTTGAAAGCTCAGTCATTTCGCCAAATCTCTTTTGAACTTCAGCTAGAGATGTTGTTACTTGTTCAAACGCAGAATTTATTCTCTTCTCTAGAGTTGTTTGAAGCTTTTCATCAACTGTTGTTCTCATTTCATCCAACTTTTTCTCGTTAGATTGAACAAGCTTTTCCATTCCTTCGTTAATTGTCTTTTGGATCTCTGCTGATGTTGATGCTAATCTATCTCTAATTGCAGTTAAACTTTGTTGATTATTCTCTGTTAGGTTTTCTAGTCTTTTATTAAAACCTTCCATATATGGGCCAATTGCCTCATTATATGCCTTTGTTGAATAATCTACGGCTGTCTTTAACTCAATCTTTGTTTCGTTTATGTCTTTTTGTATGGCTTCTTGTGCGCTATCTGATATTTCTTGAATCTCTTCAACTGAATTTGAAGTATTGCCCTCTTTCTTAGAAAGAGACAAATAAATTAGAACACATAATGCTACTAAAGCTAACCCACTAATTATTAGAATTGCTATTTCCATGTAATTTCTCCCATTTCTTCTTTGCGTACTTGTCCAAGACTTCTTCGTCGTTTTTAATGCATCCGATAATAACATTATCGAACATCTCATCTAAAACAGCTCCGATTTCTTTTCCTCTAAATCCTATTTTAGCGAGTTCTGTGCCTCCATACTTCATTTCTTTAATGTTAAGTGGGACATTTTCGTCCTTCATAGCCAATAATTCTGCTTGAATCCTGCTTTCTTGTGGTTTATCTACCATTCCTGTTGCCAAAGCATCTGCCTTTTGAAGAGCAACGATAGCTGGTATTTTATCTGCATGAGCCGCAATGAAACGTCTTATTGTTGCTTTTTTAGCAGTTCTTGTTAAATCAAACATGTGTGTTCCAACTAATTCTGCTGTATCATCAATGATTTGATTAGGGAATTTCATTCTCTTTAATATTTTCTTTGCCATTTCTGCCCCGATGATGTCATGTTTATACATGTTTCCATCCTTTTCTTGGCAAACTGGCTTGGCTATATCATGTAAAAGCGCCGCTATTCTTATCTTTTTAGGAGCATTCTCTACTGTTTTGAAGGTATGTTCCATAACATCATATTTATGATACTTAGGATTTTGTTCTACACCTTCGCAATTAGCAAGTTCTGGAATAATAAACTGCCATGCGCCTATCTCTCTTAAAAAAGAAAGTCCCGCGTATACGTTATCTCCAAGCAAAATCTTAACTAATTCTGTTGTTATTCTCTCAATTGAGATGTCTCTTAACCTTGAAGATAAGATTTTTGCCGCTTTTTTAGTTCCTTCTTCAACCGTATATCCATGAACAGATATCATTCTTGCCAATCTCATGATTCTTAACCCATCTTGGCTTAATACAACATCTGGTTCTATTGTTGTAGACAAAACTTTGTTTTGGATTTCTTGTATTCCACCAAGTGGATCTACCAATTTATCTGCTCTTATGTCATAATAAACGGCATTGCACTTAAAATCTCTTCTTCTTGCGTCCTTTTCTAGCTTTCTTGTAAAGATTACTTCTTGTGGAGAATGATTTCCTACCCCATCTGGATAGCTATCTACTCTAAATGCAGTATATTCATATGACCTTTCACCCTTTATTATCATGGTTCCAAGTCTTAGTGAAGCTGCTTTAAGTGAATATTTGCTTCCTTTTAACACATATGCTAACTCTGGTGGAGTCAAAGCACTAGCCACATCTATATCTTGAGAGGCAATGTTGTATTGAATAGCATCCCTAACGAACCCACCTACTACATATAGTGGGGCTTGTTCTGGGAAAAGCTTTGCTATTTCTTTTAATTCTTCAGGTATAAAACTCGCGATGTCTATCATTTAACCCTCTCTGCCTTTATATATACTACTTCTTTTGTTTTGTCTGTAATTGCCACAATATCTGCTATTTCATATGGCAAAACTGCATACACGTCTTGGTTTTTTGCTATTATTGGCAAGTAATCTCTTAATCTCTTTGGCACCTTAATGTCTGTTAAATAATCTCCTAAAGACTTAGTGCCTCCCTTATACTTTTTAAAGGTCATTCCAGGCTCTCTTGTACAAATTATTGTGTCTTTTATAACATCTAGATCAGCTCTAAGACCGCCATTATCTTCTTTAGATATCTTAATAACCCACTCTCCAACAATATGTGTTCCCAAAGTAAACGGGATAGGTTCAAATCCTTTTAGATCTTTTTTGAAAAACACTATCTTTTGACCTTCTTTTACTGCACAAGTATTAAAAGGCAAGTCTACTTGTTTTCCGCTTTCTTTATCTATAAGGTCAAATATACTCTCAATATGGCCCTTTTCTAGATCAACCCTTGTGGAAACCATATCTACGGCATTTATTATTGCCTGTGAAGCTGTAATGTCCTTAGATGCTATATCTTTAATATATAAAGATACTCCATCTTCTTCCTTATGAGCCTTTGGAGTGTGCTCATCGATATAGCTTTGAGTCTTTTGAGAAATCTCTGCTAATCTTAAAATGTTCTCTCCAACGTTTGGATATACCTTCTCTATTTCCTTTAAAACTACGTTTCTAATCTTATTTCTAGAATATTCTAGTTCAAAGTTAGTGCTATCTTGCACGAAAGGCACTTTGTTTTCCTTGATATATTGCTTTATATCCTCAGTTGATACATTAAGCATTGGTCTTATGATGATTCCATCATCTTTTTCCATGCCAACAAGCCCTTTTATTCCGCTTCCTCTAAAGATATGCATTAAAATGCTCTCTATTTGGTCATCTTTTTGATGGGCGGTTACTACTCTATCTGCTTTTTTAGATAAAACTATGTCTTTGAAGATCTCTCTTCTTCTGATTCTTGCTCCTTGTTCAATGGTATAACCATTTTCTTCGCAGAATTCTTTTATTTGTTCTTCGTATACTTCGCACTTAATGCCGTTACTTTTACAATAATCGACAACAAAGTCTCTATCTCTTTGGCCTTCTTTTCCTCTTAGATTGTGGTGAACAGTTATTACGTAGAATTTATCGTGGTCTAGATGATTAATGGCAAAATGTAATAGGGCCATTGAATCCTTTCCCCCACTTATAGCGAAAACTAACCTATTAAAACTCTTTAGTAGTTCTACTTCGATGCTCAACATAGTATCTATATTATAGCTTATTTTATAATTAAAATAAATTAGTATTTCGTTAGATGTCCGATTTGTTCTAACCCTTCAAAGTTATGTTGACGTAGTGCTTCATATAAAAATACGCATACACTATTTGCTAAATTTAAACAACGTCTATCTGCAAGCATTGGTATTCTTGCGCAATCTTCATAATTTTTGAATAAAAGTTCTTCATCAAGCCCTTTTGTTTCGCATCCAAAGAATATCCAAGTATCTTTTTCATACTTCACTTCAACATGGTTATGTTGTGCTTTTGATGATGCAAATACAAATTGTGCTTTAGATTTTTCTTTTGTTAATCTTACTGAATCTGCTGTGTTATCTACGATAACAGCCTTCTCGCCGAAATTCTTTTGAAGAAAATCTTCCATTGATGAATATCTTGTACAAACTGCGAATTCCCAATAGTCCAATCCGCTTCTTTTTAGGTATTTATCGTCCCATGAAAAGCCACATGGCTCAATAACGTGTAGTTTTGCTCCAGAAACGGCGCAAGTTCTTATTATATTTCCTGTGTTATTTGGAATATCTGGATTTACTAGTATAATGTTTATCATAATTCGCTGTCCTTTATTAGTTGTATTAATTCATCAAGTGTCTTTGTAGCGAAAGCTTTTATCTTTATTTCTTTTCCGCCACGTTTTCCTCTACAATAATACGCCATATGCGCCTTAAAGTTTGCGTGAATATAGTGTTCGTTGTGGAATTTTCTCATAATTTCTATATGCTCTAAGATCATTTCTTTTAATGGTCTTTCTTCTTTACCTGTTATTTGTGCAAATATATTAGGATTTCCTAATGCGCCTCTTGCAATCATTACGCCTTGCGCCCCAGTTTGTGCCTTAATATCCAAAAAATCTTGATATGTTTCGACATCTCCATTAGCAAATACGGGGATTTTTACTGCATCAACAACATTTTTTATAACATCCCAATGGCTATGTCCCATATACATTTCTTTTCTTGTTCTACCATGAACTGTTATAGCATCAGCACCTGCTTTTTCCATTGCAAGAGCAAATTCGACAGCATTTATTTTTTCAAAACCTATTCTCATCTTAATAGTTACTGGTTTTTCTGTGTTATCTTTTGCTGCTTTTACTAAATCTTGAGCAAGTGGAATGTTTTTTAATAGCGCACTGCCCTCTCCGTTGTTAACAATCTTAGGAACAGGACATCCCATGTTGATATCTATTAAATCAAACTTTTGAATGGCCTCATGTTTTACTGCATATGACATAAAAAATGGCTCAGATCCAAATAATTGAACGGCTTTTACCTTCTCATCGTCAGTAACATTTAATAATTCTTGAGTTTTATGAGACTTATCGTAATATAAACCCTTAGCAGAAGCCATTTCGGTATATGTTATACCGGCGCCTTGCTTTGCGCATATAGCTCTAAAGCCAACATCTGTGAATCCAGCGATTGGCGCTAGGGCAACATCTCCTTGAATTTCAAGATTCTTAATCTTCATTTGTTCCTTCCAATTGGTTTAGGATTTCTTCTTTTGATAAAGAGTTTAATTTATCTTTGCTTTCTAATTCTTTAAAATTATTTATAATTTTAGAAGTAGTCTTATCTAATACGATTTCAGGATCAAGATTATTTGTCTTTAAAAGCCATATTGTAGCTAATAATAAATCCCCTGCCTCGTTTTCTTCACAATCTGATTTAAAAGCATCTAATTTTTCTTGGAAATATTGAAGAGCTTCATCGCTTGATTCGAATTTAACGTTTGCTTTTTTAAGAACGCTCAACAATTTATTTGCTTTAATTAGCGCTGGAAGAGCTTTTGTTATGCTATCCATTTTAGAAGATAGTGATGTATAGTGCTTTTCTTTTGCTTTCGCTGCATCCCAAGAAGCTAAAGCTTCTTCAACATTATTTGCTTTTATATCTCCAAATATATGTGGATGTCTAAAGATTAACTTTGAACAAACAGCAGATAGTGCGTCTTCTGCATTATATTCGCCTAAATCTTCTCCGATTATGCAGTGGAATATACTTTGAAGCATTAAATCTCCGCTTTCTTCTATCATGTTATCTATATCTTGGTTGTTGATTGCTTCAACAAGTTCATATGCTTCTTCAATAATGTTAGCTCTTATAGATTCATGAGTTTGCGCTTTATCCCATTCGCAACCATTTTCGCTACGAAGAATGACCATTATTTGGTATAAATCCATGAAATTGAATCTTTGCTTTTTCGTTAACTCTATTGGATCAACAATAATTGTTGTTTTATAGTTATATTCTTTTTGTCTATCTATTTCATATACTTTAATGATTCTATCATTAAATCTAATATCTTGATCGTCGCCTAAGATGTTAGATAGAACAAGCTTTACATCTGATGCAATATATTCGTTATCTATATCGACAATAATAAGAGTTCCTCTAGTGTCATAATTGAATCCTTTTTGTGTAGTTAATTCATATGCGCTAATTCTTGTCTTATTTAATGCAGGAGATTCATATAAAGCTCCTAATGATACAGATGGAATTATCTCAACTTTAGTTCTTTTTTGTAGTTCAATTACTGCTCTATCTTCAAAACCGCTACCGTTTACACATAAACATGCATTCTCTTCTTTTAGAAGAGTTTCAACTATTTCTTGATCTAGATTTGCAAAATCTTCTGCTTTTTCATAGACATAATCAAAAGAGATAACATCTATATTGTTATCTTGAAAATATTTATAAGTCTCTGTTAGCGCTGTTTTAATATAAACTTTGCTAGCGCTTTGAATAGCTTTAGCGCCAGCTAAGGTTATTTGATCTTCTTTGCAGCCTAGTCCTACTACTTTTATCATCTTATCTTGTCTCGTCAATATATGTTGCTATAAAATCTGCTGCTTGAGTTAAAACTGCTAGTGGATATTTCTCATAAGCTACGCTTATAGATTTACTTGCCCCGCCTCTTACTCTATCGTCGAATCCACCCATGTGCCAATTAATAGCACAGATTTCATCATCTTCTAGTTTCATATATTTCATAATAAGCATTACGGACTTTTCGCCATGTCCCCATGGATCTTGCTCATCTGTTGTATAATATGGAACTTTTTCCCATTGTCCAGCATCGTTTTTAACATTTCTCATTTCTGTTTTATAGAAATTAGCCTTACATAAATCATGTAAAAGTCCACAAATAACAATCTTATCCATTCCAATTGTTAATTCTGGATGAGCTTGCTTTTCTAATTCATATAGTTTTTTAAGATTTCTACAAACATTCAAAGAATGTTCACAAAGACCACCAGCTACATCCAAATGGAATTTTGAAGATGCAGGAGCTTCAAAAAAATCACTGTTTTCGATCCAGTTTAAAAGCTCAATTGAACCTGGTCTTTTAACATATTCCTTATATGCGTTTATAAATAATCTTTTATTTTGATCTTTATCTATTGTCTTTTCCATATTCTACCTCGAAACGATTATATCATTTATATTATGTTTAATCTAATTATATTAGATAAAAGGTGACTTATTCGCCATCTTCAGATAATGCGCTCAATTTTTTAATAACATTTGGATCTGTTTCTTCCGTAAAGTCCGCAATATCTGTAATTTTGCTTCCAATATTCACTAAATCTTTGATTTTTTCATATTTATAGTGCTTTTTTGCTGCTCTATAGAATGTTTGAATGCTTGCAAATCCAGATTCTAGCGCCGCATCAGATACATTCTTTTGTCCGCTCTTTAGCATTTCAATTGCGGCTTGAAGTCTTATCATAGCTAAATAATTAGTTATATTTGTGTGCAAATAATTATTAAACATTCTAGAAAAATAATATTTAGAATAATTAAAATGGTCTGCTAAACTATCTAAAGTTATTTCATCCTTATAGTTTTCTTGTATATATGCTAATACTTCTTCTATGAATTTATGGTCAAAAGATTCTTCTCTATCAACTAATCCCATTGTATCTACAATATGGCCCATTAACTGATCAACTCTTCCTTGATTTATAAGTGGATTAGGGTTTTTCTTTGCTAACGCTAGGAAAAATGGCTTCATTGCCCTAGCAATATCTTGATCTTTAATAACACAAGTTGCTAACTTCTTGTCTCCATATAGCAAATAATAGTCTCTTAACATGTGGTTTGGAAGGACAATTATTATTTGTGTACTGTCGTTACTTTTCTCGTAAGAATGCATAACATATGAGTCTGCAACGTAAATTTGATCAGATTCTAAAAAATATTTTTTATTATCTGAAATAATTGTTTTATGTCCAGATTGGATATATACGAGTTCAATCTTCCTGTGAAAGTGTAGAGGACAAACCCCATCTTGGTTTAGTGAAACATATAATCTTTCATCAGCTTCTCTAGATAATTCATATTCTGCTATCATTTTTTAAAAAATCTCCATCATCGCAATTTTTGAGATGTTTTTCCGCAATAATAAAATGCGTACTATCAATATTAATAATATACTATTGGCGAAAATAAAAAAAGAAAAGAGAGGTAATAAAAATGAAAAAAGATTTTTTATTAAAGTTTGCTGAAACATTTAGCATCGCTCTATTCTATAGCTTCTGGTGCTAGTATAGAGCACATGATAAGGACCTAGATTCGTCTAGGCGAAAATTAAATTGACCAAAAATTCATAATTAACCCTTTTTAAGTATTGGATCGCCAAATATGGCGGTCCTATATTTATGCAATAAAATGTATATTTATAAACTATTGATTTGATAATTATTAACTGCATTAAATAAGCTTCAGGCTATATCTGGGCATAATTTCGGCTATTAAAATTAATGATCCAAAACTTTTTAAAAAATGCTCATAGATTACTGAAAAATAGGCTATTCAAAAATGTACTTTTGCCGAAAAATAGCATACGTATATGGATTTTTGCCCTTTTTGAAATTTTGAAAATCCCTACACGGAGCGGTTTTTTATATGTTTTTAGCTCTTTTCTGTTGTTTTGCTATTCTTACATCAAATTGATAATACAGTAAAAATTAAACGCTCATTCTAAGTACTTTATTTTGTTTATTAACAATTCATAACCAATGAATATTATTTTTTTAAGGGCATTTATAAAAATAAATAATTTTATGCATATACAACATAGAATATCATCTGGTATTTTCGATAATATAGAATCTGTATATAAACTTATTAAATGTATTACTATCAGCTATAACGCAAAGATCGTAAGGTTATTATTTGTTATCAAATATTGCGCAAGCAGCATCTTCTACAATTTAAAACAGTTAAAGTAAACTAATCTGATTTCTTACTTAGATTATATATTTTCCTATTAAAACAGAAGGTTATTATTTTATTTTCAATAATATGTTGCATGCGACACAAATTATAAGAATATTTGTTTCCTCTCTTGAAATATAGACATCGATAAATATAAATTTTTGAGAAAAATTAATTTTTCAAAATAATCCATATTTTTTGCAAAATTTCCTTTATGGACAAAATAGGACATAATTTTTATTAATCAACACATAACGCAAAAATTTTTAAAATTTCTATTGACAAAGTAGATATAATTTGATATATTATAATTGAACAAATAGATGCCCAATAAAAAATCAAGTAGAACTAACTCGGAAAAAGGAGCCAAATGAAAATTTAGCTCCTTTTTTCATTACTTTGATACATAATTTTGAAGATTAATATGATCATATTTTATTCTTTTTTTACGCCCAGATTTTAAACAAAGAATATGCTTTCTATACATAGAACAATCTAATAGCCATTCTTGCCTGCATGCCCCTTAAATCGCGTATATATAAGTTATATATTGACCTTGAAAACCGTTTAAATATATAAGAACTTGATCTATAGCTTTTATCTTGGCAGATCTATATATTCATTTCTAGATACTAATCAATATTGTGTATGCACACACCTACGCGTTCGTACGCGCGCGAGCATGCCTGCATATGTGGATAGAATTGTGGATAAATTGTGGACAATTAAGCCTTTTTGAACAAGCGTTCGTTTTGTTTCACAATTTGCGTGAAACATAGCAAAAATATTTTTTATATGGCCGTGTGCGTATACATATAGCAAGACGCGAATTGGCTATATTCAAGACATATTGCTTCTATATAGCCGTTTTTTGTCTTGTTTGCCAGGTTTTTTGTTTCACAAGAAACTGCTTAAAAAATTGCACCGAAAACACATTAAATTTCTGTCACAAAATAGGCTTTTTGTGGAGCTTTTCCTGTTGATATTTTAAATCTAACACTAAATGATTAATTTTTTCGCTTGACACTTGTTGTTTTATTTATATATACTAATTTCGCATTATTATTATAATAATTATTAATAAGAAATAACGAAAGAGAGGATATATACAATGAAAAGAACTTATCAACCAAAGAAAAGAACTCGTAGCAAGGTTCATGGATTCAGAAAAAGAATGGCATCAGCTAACGGAAGAAAGGTGCTAAAGAGACGTCGTGCTAAGGGCAGAAAGCAACTTACTGCTTAATTGAATGCAAAAGAAGTACAGGCTTAGCGGTCGCAAGACCTTCAATTATTTATTAAACAAAGGGACCTCGGTTCCAGCTAAAGCCCTAGTACTTATCTATGCTCCTTCTAAATATACTAAGCATGTTGGTTTTATTGTTAGCAAGAAGATCGGCAATGCAGTAGTTAGAAATAGAACAAGAAGGAGATTAAAAGAAGCTTTTCGTTCTATAATTGACGATGTTAAAGATTATACAAACTATATCATCATAGCAAGAAGTGGAATTGAAGAGCTTGATTTCTTAGAAATCAAACAAGCTTTAACTGGTGTCCTAAAGAAGGCTAATTTGCTTGAGGAAGAATAAAATGATTATAGGAAAGGCGTTTTTATCTTACTATAAAAACTTTATAAATCCGCTTTTACCAGATACATGTATTTACACACCGTCTTGTTCTGCATATATGGGACAAGCCATTCAAAAATACGGTTATTTTAGGGGCGTGCCTCGTGGTCTTTGGAGAATACTAAGATGTAATCCATGGGCAAAAGGCGGCTATGATCCAGTTAAAGACAACTTTAGAGGAAAATCGAAATGGCTATTATGAATTTAATAATGTCTGCCACGCTAACCAATTGGGTTGGTAAATTACTAGAATTGCTATATAACGCAATTGGTAATTTCGGCTGGACTGTAGTTGTTTTCTCTATTCTTTTAAAAGTTATCTTGTCTCCATTAGATATTTGGCAAAGAGTTTCAACTAAAAACCAACAAAAGAAAATGGAAGCAATCAAGCCAAAGCTTGAAAAACTAGAAAAGCAATACAAAAACAACCCAGATTTACTAAAACAAAAGCAATATGAGGTTCAAAGAGAAGCAAAGATTAATGTTTTTGCTACTTGTTTGCCTCTAATTGTTACTATGGTAGTTTTCTTTGTAGTATTCGGAGGCTTTAGAGCTCTTGTTACATACGAAAACGAATTAATGGTTGAAGAACTAGATAAAGCTTATGTAAGTTATGTTGTAGATTATAACGAATCAAAACTAACAGATGCTCAAAAAACAGAAGTTAATGAATTATATGCAGCAGCTATTGAAGCAAATCCAACAGCTGAACCATTATATATTAAATGGGATGTATTAAAACCATACTGCGAAAATCCATTGCGTAATATTGATTTTATAGAGTATGGCGAACTAGCTACAGAAAACCCAGAAAAATACGCAGAAATGCGAAACATATTGGCAAATACGTATAAAGCACACCTAGAAGGCGACAAGTGGCTATGGGTTAAAAACATCTTCAAATCTGATACCGGAACAGATGTCGTTCCTAATGTAAAATCATACACATCATCGGGCGCTGGTGGTATTGGTGCAGCTCTTGAAGATACTCAAATGCATACAACATATACAAATCTTACAGATCCTGCTGCTTCTGAATTAAACAAAACAGGAACATGGGATTTCAAGAAATGGAATGGTTACTTCATTTTGCCTTTATTGTCATTATTAACAAGTTTCTTATCTACTTGGATAATGCAAAAGAATGGCCCATCAAACGCAATGGGAACTCAAGAGCAACAAGCACAACAACAAAAGCAAATGAAGATGATGTCATACATGATGCCTATTATGCTTGCAGTATTTGCAATGCTATATAGTGCAGCATTCGCTATTTACTACTTCATGAGTAACGTTATGGCAACTCTAACTACGTTAGTTGTTAATGGCGTTATGAAATTGATCGACAAACGTAAAGAAGCGCAAAACCCAGTGATTATAAGATAGAGGTCATATTATGATAGAAGTTATTAAAGAATTTATTGACGGCATTATTGAAAAGTTAAACCTTCAATGTGAAGCCAATATAGAAGAAACAGACGAAGAGTTCAAGGTTACACTTGCTGGACCTGATGCTCACGTTTTAATTGGATATAGAGGAGATGTTTTAGACAGCATCCAATATCTAACTTTGTTATTAATTAACAAACACGGCGAAAGCAACAAGAGATTGGTTATAGATGGAGAAAACTATAGAGCAAAGAGAGAAGCAACATTATCTAAGCTTGCTAAAAACCTTGCTTTCCAAGTTTCTAAATCAGGAAGACCAAAGCAACTAGAGCCAATGAATCCATTCGAAAGAAGAATCATTCACTCAGCTTTAGCTAACGACAAGTATGTTACAACAGAATCTGAAGGTGAAGAACCAAATAGATATGTTGTTATTAAGCCAGTTAAGAAAAGCTCTACTCAAAGAGTAGAAAGACAAGAACGTCCACAAAACACATCAACTGTTACTGGTATCAATAGATATGCAGGAAAGATGAAGTCTTTTGGTGGAGAGAAGAGAAGATACTTCTAAGAAATAACAATAACAATAAATTCGAGACCTTATTGGGTCTCGTATTTTTTATGAATTTGATTCTCTTCTTAATATTTCTATCAGATCTATAATTCGCTCTAAATCGTCTGGCGTGTAATAATCTATATAGAATCGTCCTTTTTGCTCGTTTCCTTGAAGTGTAACGTGTGTAGCAAAGACTCTTTCCATTGTTCTTACCAATTGTCTAAGCTCTAGAGATTGAATTGGCTTTGCTTTCTTCTTATCGTTAGGATTTTTCTTATTGTGAATTAATAATTCAAGTTGGTGAACGCTCATTTGCTTATCGCAAGCTGCTTTTGCTAATGTAATTTGAAGCATTTCGTCGTCTACGCCTAGAATTGCTCTTGCGTGCGTTCCACTTAATCTTCCTAGTTCGACCATCTTTCTTACTTCTTCTGGAAGAGCTAGAAGTCTCATTGTATTTGTTACATAAACTCTTGATTTTCCTATGTTTTTCGCTAAATCTTCTTGTGTTAGCTTATAATCGTCAATAAATTTCTTATAAGCGTTAGCTTCTTCTATAGGATTTAAGTTTTGTCTTTGAATATTTTCAATTAATGCAATTTCATCGATTTGTTTTCTTGTTAAATTCTTTACTATAACAGGAACCGTTTTTAAGCCTGCTACTTGAGCAGCTCTATATCTTCTTTCTCCTGCAACTATTACATACTTATCTCTATCTAGCGTGGCTATAATTGGCTGAATTAAGCCATACTTTTTAACGGTCTTACTTAATTCCTTAATAGCCTCTGGATCAAATGTTTTTCTAGGTTGATCAGGGTTTGGAATAACTTCTTCAATAGCAATCTCTCTAATACCTTCGTTTAGATTGCCATTTTTGTCGTATGTCTTAATGTTTTCTACTTCAAATACTGTTAAATCTTTATTCATATTATTTCCCTAAACAGAATTTGCTAAAGATATTAGTTATAATATCTTCGGTTGCACAGTTTCCTGTAATTTCGCCTAGTGCGAAGTATGCATTTCTTAAATTAACCAATACACACTCTATTGGCTCAACATCTATAAGCTTTATAGTTGTTTCTAGCTCATCAATAGCAACTTTTATTGCTTCAGCATGTCTTTGATTTGTAATGATTGTTGATGAAGCATCGATGTTTTTGGTGATAAACATATCTACAATAGCTTCTTTTAGAGCATCAATTCCTATATTTTGCTTAGCGCTTATAGCGAATCCTTCTTTTTGATTATCTAAAAGTGCAGATTTATCACACTTATTATATGCCAAAATGATCTTTTTGCTTTCTTTATTCAATTTTTCAAGGATATTTTTCTCTTCTGCGTTTAATTCTCTTCCTGCTTCTGTTACAAATATAACAACATCGGCACTCTTTGCGGCATCTAAAGATCTTTCTACACCTATAGATTCTACGACATCTTCTGTTTCTCTGATACCTGCGGTATCCATAAGCTTTAATAAAACGCCATTTACTTCTATATTTTCTTCGATACTATCTCTTGTTGTACCAGCAACCGAAGTTACAATAGCTCTTTCTCTACCTAAAAGCGTATTTAATAGGGAAGATTTACCTACATTTGCTATACCAACGATAGCAACTGCTATACCTTGCTTTATATATCCGCCAACATTTGATGTATTTAGAAGCTTTTTAAGCTCTTCTTTCTCAATCTTTAAAGCTGCTTTGCAATCTATCTTTGCTTCATCTTCCATTTCTTCTGGATAATCAAGCGATGCTTCTAATTGAGATACGCAATATAGGATCTTATCCTGGATACCTGCTAATTTATCTGATATTCCGCCCTTAGATAATCTATATCCAGCGTTAATAGCTGCTATAGATTCTGCGTTTATCATATCTATAATACCTTCTGCATCAGATAGGGTAATTTTACCATTTAAAAAAGCTCTTTTTGTAAACTCTCCTTTGTCCGCAATCTTAGCTCCATTGTCTAAACAAGCCTTTAAAACTTCATCAACGATTCTAACGCCTCCATGGCATTGAAATTCTACTAAATCCTCACCTGTATAGGTTTTTGGCGCTTTAAAATACACTGCAAGCACTGTATCTGAGATTGTTTTTGTGGTCAAAGTACCATAATACATCATGTTAGGAGTTGCGTCTTTGAAAGTCTTTAAAAGTTTTGTTGAAAAAATTTTACTAGCAATATCTAGCGCCTCATCGCCGCTCATTCTAATTATTCCGATGGCACCACTTCCTAGTGGTGTAGATATTGTAGCAATCGTATTCATGCTTAAAATTATACCATAGGGCCCGTTTATTTGCCAATATTTATAACTAAGTGTTATAATGGCGCTATGAGTGAAATTTACGATAAAAATTATGATGCAATAGTTGTTGGTGCAGGGCATGCTGGAGTAGAAGCAGCTCTTGCTTTAGCGCGTATTGGCCATAAGACATTAATTGTTACTTTATCGTTAAATGCAATCTCTTTTATGCCATGTAATCCATGTATCGGTGGAACATCTAAAGGACACTTGGTTAGAGAAATAGATGCTCTTGGCGGACAAATGGGTTTATCTACAGATAAAAACGCACTTCAAATTAGAATGTTAAATTGTGGTAAGGGAGCTGCTGTTCAATCACTTCGTGCTCAAGCAGATAAAACTCTATACCATTTATATATG
Organism: Clostridiales bacterium; assembly: GCA_015055975.1. Classification (GTDB taxonomy): domain Bacteria; phylum Bacillota; class Clostridia; order Christensenellales; family UBA3700; genus UBA3700. Next base: position 24,037 of record SVHF01000011.1, read on the forward strand.
AAGCATGTTCTTGAAGAAGAACCAAATCTTACTATTTTACAAGGTGAAGTTTCTAACATCTTAGTAGAAGGTGGAAAAGTAACAGGTATAAAGACTACTTTAGGACAAATTTTCTATTGTAAATCTATTGTTGTAGCAACTGGTGTTTATTTGAATGCAAATATCATCATTGGTGATTGGTCTCAAAAGGTTGGACCAAATGGTTTTGCTGCAGCAACTGAACTTACTAAATCATTAATTGATTTAGGAATCCCTACTAGACGTTTTAAAACAGGAACTCCAGCAAGAATAGATAAAGCTTCAATTGATTTTTCTAAAATGGAAATCCAAAATGGGGATGAAAAGTTATATCCATTCTCATTTATGACAGAAGGTTTTATTGAAAACAAGCAACCTTGCTATTTAACATATACAACAGAAAAGACAAAAGAAATTATTTTGAGAAATATAGATAGATCTCCTCTATACAATGGCTCTATTCATAGTATTGGACCTAGATATTGTCCATCTATTGAAGATAAGATTATGAGATTCCAAGATAAAGAGCGTCATCAAATCTTTATTGAACCAGAAAGTTCATTTACTAATGAAATGTATGTACAAGGAATGTCATCTTCTATGCCATTTGATGTTCAAATTGAGATGTATCACTCAGTAATTGGTCTTGAACACTGTAGATTCTTAAGATATGCATATGCTATTGAATATGATTGTATAGATTCTCTTGCTTTAAACCCATCATTAATGGTTAAAGGTATAGATGGATTATTCTTAGCTGGTCAATTAAATGGTTCTTCTGGATATGAAGAAGCTGCAGGTCAAGGTATTTATGCCGGAATTAATGCTTCTCAATATCTAAAAGGTGAAGATCCTATTATTTTAACTAGAGAAAATTCTTATATTGGTGTTCTTGTAGATGATTTAGTTACAAAAGGAACTAATGAACCATATAGAATGATGACAGCAAGAGCAGAGCATAGACTTCTTCTAAGACAAGAAAATGCAGATATTCGTTTAACTCCTATTGGAAGAAAAGCAGGATTAGTTAAAGATGATAGATGGAATAAATATTTAGAGAAGGTAAATCAAACAAAAGATATATATGAAATGTTAAACACTTCAATATCTCCAAAGATTTATGGTCCATTGTTTGAAAAATTAGGTGAAAGTATACCATCTAATGGTTTAACTTATAAAGCTATGTTAAAAAGATCTAATATTGAAGCTAAAGATTTAATAGATTATTTTGATGATTTCAAAAAATTCAATCCAAGATATATAGAAGAAGTAGCTGTAGAAGTTAAATATGAAGGTTATTTAAATAAAGAAGAAAATATTATCTCTAATAATAAGAAATTAGAAAATAAGGTATTACCTGAAGATCTAGATTATTCAACAATTTTAGGATTAAGATTAGAAGCTAGACAAAAATTAAACAAGATTAAACCATTAAATCTTGCTCAAGCTTCTAGAATCAGTGGTGTATCTCCATCAGATATAACTGTTTTATTAGTTTATCTATCTAAAAAGTAATTATGGAAGAGTTAAAAACTTATTTAGAAAGTAAAAAAATTGAATACAACCCAGCAATTTTAGATAAGTTCAATACTTATTATAACCTTTTAATAGAATGGAATAATAAATTCAATTTAACAGCAATTACCGATAAAAAAGAAGTTGAAATTAAACATTTTATAGATAGTTTAACAGCTTTAGATTATATAAAAGACAATTCTTTAATCTGTGATATTGGAGCAGGAGCTGGTTTTCCATCAATTCCACTTGCAATATTACTTCCAAATTGTAGATTTACACTAATAGATAGTTTAAATAAAAGAGTTAATTTCTTAAATGAAGTTATAAATAGTTTGGGATTAACTAATTGTGAATGTATACATGCAAGAATAGAAGACTTTGCTATTAAGAATAAAGAAAAATATGATATTGCACTAGCTAGAGCAGTAGCTCCATTAAATATATTACTTGAATATACAATGCCAATATTAAAAATTAATGGCATTTTATTATCTCATAAGGGAAGTAATATTAATGAAGAGATTTTAGAGGCTGAAAACGCGTCAAAAATATTAAATTGTAAGATTAATAATAAATATGAATTATCTCTTCCTAATGGCGATTATAGATGTTTAATTGAATATATTAAATTAAAGTCTACTCCACCAAAATATCCAAGAGGTGGAAATAAACCAAGATTGAATCCATTAAAATAGGAGCTCTTTTGAACTCCTATCTTTATTTATATTGTTATATGATATTTTCTTATCTAAATCTTACAGGTAAAATCAAATAAATATAATCTGAATTTTCTACTCCAGTAATAATACTTGGATTTAAATAATTCATCTTTATTAAAATATATTCATCATCAATATTCTTTAAGCAATCTGCTATAAATTTATAGTTATATCCAACTACAATATCTTTACCTTTTGCAAGTACTGGAATATTTTCACTAGATGAACCATTTTCTGAATTAGAAACAATATTTATTATATTGTTTTTAACTTCAATTTTAACAAGATTTGATTTTTCATATTTAGAGAAAACTGATACTCTTTCAAGCGCATCTTTTAATAGATCAGTTTTAATTGTTACGATTGTTTCAAAATCCTTTGGAATAGATGCTTCATAATTTACGAATCCTTCAATTGGAGTAGAAATAATCTTTAAATCATCTAATTCAAGAATTAATTTCTTTTCAGAGAAACATAAATCTACTGCATCATCATCATTTTCTAATAATTTAGCAATTCTAACTAAATCTTTAGAAGGAATATTAATTTCTGTTGTAGGGTATTCTCCAACTAATTGTTTTTTACAAATAGCCATTCTAAATCCATCTAAAGCAACAGATTTAATTTCATCATTTTCAACTTTTAATAAACAACCTTTTAAAATTGGTCTGTTATCATCTGTTGAATTTGATGCAAAAGCTGTTTTTTCAACTAATTCTTTGAAGTCTTTTTGAAGAATAGTAATTTTATATTTATATTCATATTCTTTTAATACAGGATATTCTTCAACTGGAATAGTAGCAAAATTAGTTTTATTATCCATATAGTTAACTAATAACATTCCATCTTCATCACTAATTTCAACTTCTGTACCACTCTTTGTCTTCTTAATAAAATCACTAAATACAGATCCTGATACTAAAACTTCTCCACCCATTTTAACATCAGCTTTAATTTTCTTAACAATAGTGAATTCTAAATCTGTAGCAGTAAGTTTAATAAAATCTCCTTCTGCTTCAATTTTAATTCCCATAAGAATAGGTGATGTTGCTCTTTGAGGTAAAGCTTGAGATACTTTTGATAATGCATCTGCTAAATCTAAGCTGTTACAAGAAAATATCATTTTTTATACTCCTATCATATATTATTTATTAGTTATTTATATTTATTGATAACAATATTAGTAATAAGTAATGTTTATAGTGTTGATAACTTAAAATATATCGATAATTACTATATTTTTTCTAACTTTTTAAGTGGATAAGTTGTAAAGATTTTTCACATTTTATACACATAAAAAATAGTTATCAACAAAGAACAATTTTTGTTAGTTCTTTTCTATCATATTTCTGATATCTTTAACGATTAATTTTATCCTATTATCGTTCTTTAATTGATCAGTAACTTTATCTCTTGCGTAGATAATTGTTGAGTGATCTCTATTTCCCAAATAATTACCAATAGTCATTAATGGACAAGATATCATATCATTAATTAAGTATATATCAATTTGCCTAGCTTCCGCTATATTTTTTGTTTTTTTGGCACCTTTTATTTCATCTTTAGTAATATTGTAATAAGCACATACTGCATCTGTAATAGTATCTAAAGATAAAACATTAGAATGGCTATCTAAATCATCCTTTAAAGCTTCCATTACTAAATTTAAATCATCAGCTTCATCTTTATTATGTAATTGACAGTAGAAAATAACTTTAGATAAAGCACCTTCAATCTCTCTAATATTAGATGTAATTTTTTCAGCAATGAAGTAAATAATATTTTTAGAAATATTAAAGTTCTTTTGATAAGCCTTCTTTTGTAGAATAGCAATTCTTGTTTCTAAATCAGGAGAAGAAATATCTACAGTTAATCCAGAATTAAATCTAGATCTTAATCTTTCTTCTAAAGATACTAAATCTCTTGGATGTCTATCTGATGTTAAAACAATTTGTTTTTTATTTTGATATAAATCATTAAAAGTATGGAATAATGCTTCTTGTGAAGATTCTTTTCCAATTAAGAATTGAACATCATCAAGCATTAATATATCTGCATTTCTATATTTTTCTCTAAAATTAAATACTTTATCTGAAACTTTATTGTTTCTCATGCTTTCAATAAAGTCATTAACAAATTGTTCAGTTGTTGCATAAATTATATTAGCATTCTTATTTTGAGATAATACATAATTACCAATAGCATGCAAAATATGAGTTTTACCAAGTCCAACACCACCATAAATAAATAATGGATTAAATGAATTACCTGGGTTTTGAGCTACAGAAAAAGCAGCAGATTTAGCAGTATTATTTGAAGATCCTACAACGAAATTATCAAAAGTATAAGCTTCATTAAATTTTGGAGCATTATATTGAGATGAATCTTCTATAACTGTATTTGTATTTAATTTAGATAAGTATTCTTTCTTTTCATCTTCATTAATAATAGTGAAGTCTGTAACCATAGGATTATCAATTGTTTTAATTGATTCCATAATTTTATCTCTATATATTGGCTTAGATAGAGTATCTTTGATACTATTTAAATTAGTAACTAGAATAATCTTACCAAAAGAAATATCTAGTGGCTCTAATTTAGAGAACCACATATCATAACTAACCGCTGCAACTTTCTTAGAAATTTCTTCTAAGATTTGTTTCCAAATTCTTGTATATTCTTCCATATGCAAATATTATAGAATAAAGAAGAATAGATATCAAGAGTTATCAACATAAAATTGACAAAATTTAATGTGGAATTATGTGGATAAATTGTGGATAAATTGTGGATAACTTGATTTATCCACATAAAAATAATACAATAGAGAAGCAATGAATATTAAAGAAATAACATTAAAAAACTTTAGAAATTATGAAAATGAAACTATTAAGTTTCAAGAAGGGTTAAATGTAATCATTGGAAATAACGCCATGGGTAAAACAAACCTTCTTGAAAGTATTTATTGCTGCGCCATTGGAAAAAGTCCTAAAACAACAAAATATAAAGAACTCATTAAGATGGGAAAAACAAATGCGTATATTAAGATTGTTTTAGAGAGAAAATATAGAGATCATATTATTGAGTTTTATGTAGATAATAAAGAGAATAAAAGAATTAAAATAGATGGAGTTCCTCTTTCAAAACTAAAAGATTTAATTGGTTATATGAATATTATTTTCTTCTCTCCTGAAGAGATAAAAATGATAAAAGAAGGACCAGATGAAAGAAGAAAATTTATAAACATTTCGCTTTCTCAACAATCTAAAACTTATCTAACATCATTATATAAATATAATGAAATTCTTGCTAATCGTAACAAATTATTAAAAGAAAACTTTAAAGATGAAAACATTAAAGAGATGTTGGTTATTTGGGATTCTCAGCTTGCAAAAGAAGGAGCTTATGTCATAAAGAAAAGATACGAGTTTGTAAACAAGCTATCTATAGCAGCCAAAGAAGCTCATAAAAATCTTACAGATTCTAAAGAGGATTTAGAATTAGAATACGAAAGTATTGTTAAAGATGAACCAATCGAAATTATGCAAGAAAAAATAGAGAAATTATTGAAAGATAGTGTAGATAAAGACATTAATCTTCAATATACATCTGTTGGCCCTCATAGAGATGATATAGCAATTGTGGCAAATAAGATAGATATTAGAAAATTTGGATCTCAAGGACAACAAAGAACTTGCGCTCTATCTTTAAAATTGGCCGAAATTTCGCTTTTTGAGGATGAGATAAAGGAAAAGCCTATTCTACTACTAGACGACGTCCTAAGCGAGCTAGACGCAACTAGACGTACAAAACTAATGGAACTATCTTCTGAGCTTCAAACAATGATCACTTGCACAGACTTTGATATGGATTTAGCACACAACGAAATAAGAATTCAAAACGGTCAACAAATAAACAAGATTTAAGCCCAATATAGGCCATTTTAAGAAATAAGAAGGAAAAACTTAAAGAAAAACATAGTTTTTCCTATTTTTACGCCCTATTTTGGCTAAATACTATTGTATTTAGGTAAAAAATAGTTTATAATGGACTTACTATTTATAGATTACGCGCACTACGCGTACGTAAGGAGAGAAAAGACAAAATGGCAAATGAACATGATTATGGTGCAGGTCAGATCAGGGTACTTAAGGGACTAGAGCCAGTTAGACTACGTCCTGGTATGTATATCGGATCTACTGATGAAAGGGGACTTCATCACTGTGTTTACGAAGTTATTGATAACTGCGTAGATGAAGCAATGGCAGGCTATTGTACTAAAGTCGACGTTATCTTACAAAAAGATGGCGCTTGTACTGTTATAGACAACGGCCGTGGTATTCCAGTAGGAATAATGAAGGAAGAAGGTGTGAGCGCTGTTGAAGTAGTTTTAACTAAACTACATGCCGGTGGTAAATTCGGTGGCGGCGGTTATGAAATTTCCGGAGGTCTACATGGTGTAGGTGTATCTTGTGTTAACGCTCTATCTTCAAAGATGGATGTACAAGTAGCTCAAGATGGCGGACTTTGGGAAATGTCATTCTCAAGAGGTATTGCTCAAAACCATTTAACAAAGATTAGTTCTACAACAAGACGTGGTACAACTATTACTTTCTATCCAGATCCAGAAATTTTTGAAACAACAGAATTCGATTATTCAACACTAAGACATAGAATTCAAGAATTAGCATTCTTAAATAAAGGATTGGAATTCCACTTAAAAGATGAGAGAGATTTAAAGCAACAAGAAGAAACTTTCAAATATGAAGGTGGTATCGTTGAGTACGTAGAGCTTCTAAATGCGCCAGAAAAAGAAAAAGAAGCAAAGCGCTTAGAAGAATTACAAAAGAACGGAACAGACGATAAATATGAGTGCAAAATCGTCCCAGAGGACAAACCATTCTATTTCACAAAGTCTGGAACATTCTCAGATCATGGCACAACAAAGAAGTACGAAGTAGAAATAGCACTTCAATACAATGGTGGATATTCAGAAAAGATTTTAACATTTGCCAATAACATAAATACAGTTGAAGGTGGACAACACTTAGAAGGTTTCAAATTCTCATTATTAAAGATGATTAGAAACTATGCTTATGAGATGAAATACCTAAAAGAAAATGAAGAAATTAAGGGCGATGATACAAGAGAAGGTCTAGTTGCCGTTATTTCTGTAAAACTAGAAGGTCCACAATTTGAAGGACAAACAAAGACAAAGCTAGGAACTCCAGGTATAAGACAAGTCGTATCTAAGGCTCTAGAAGAAGAATTTGGTTCATACCTTGAGGAAAACGTTAAGGCAAGAACGGCAATCGTTACAAAGGCCATTTTAGCAAAGAAGGGAAGAGAAGCCGCTGAGAAAGTTCAAGAAACAATGAGAAAGGAAATCTTAAATGACTTCTCTGGACTTCCAGGAAAGCTAGCAGATTGTACATCTAAGAACGCTGCTGAATGTGAAATCTATCTAGTAGAGGGTGACTCAGCCGGTGGAACAGCTAAAACTGGTAGAGATAGAAGATTCCAAGCTATCATGCCATTAAGAGGTAAGATCCTAAATGTACAAAAAGCTACACTTGCAAGAGCTTTATCTTCAGAAGAAATTAAGAACATGATTACAGCATTTGGATGCGGTATTGATCAAGTAGACGAAAACGGCAGAGTTATATCAAAATGCGATACATCTAAGCTAAAATACGACAAAATCATATCAATGACCGATGCCGATGTCGATGGTAGCCACATTAGAATCTTGTTAATTACATTTATTTTCAAGTTCATGAGACCAGTTATTGAAGAAGGTCACTTATATGCTGCTCAACCACCTCTATACAAGGCAACAAAGAAGGGTTCTAAAGAAGAACATTACTTCTATTCTGATCAAGAATTAGAGGATTATTTAGTAAGCATTGATAGAAAAGCTGAAATTCAAAGATACAAAGGTCTTGGAGAAATGGATAAAGAACAATTATGGGAAACAACAATGGACCCAGAAAGAAGAACTTTATTAAGAATTACAGTTCAAGATGCAGAAAAAGCAGCTGAAACAGTAGAGATGTTGATGGGTGATGATCCAGAAGTTAGAAGAATCTTCATCGAAAACAACGCAACTCTAGTTAAAGACTTAGATATATAGTAGGAGGCAAAAAATGAAAAAGAGAGATGATACACCAAAGAAATCTGTAGCAGAAATGCTTGAGAATTCTAAGATAGTAGATATTGAACTTGATGGCGAAATGAAAAAATCATTTATTGCCTATGCTATGGCGGTAAATGTTTCAAGAGCTATTCCAGATGTAAGAGATGGTTTAAAGCCAGTTCATAGAAGAATCTTATTTGATATGCAAGAACAAGGCTTAACATCAGATAAGCCATTTAGAAAGTGTGCTGCCGTTGTCGGTGACGTTTTAGGTAAATACCACCCACATGGTGACAGCTCAGTATATGATGCAATGGTAAGACTTGCTCAAGACTTCTCAATTAGATGTCCACTTATTGATGGACACGGAAACTTCGGTTCTGTAGACGGCGATGGCGCAGCTGCTTACCGTTATACAGAAGCTAGAATGAGTAAGATTGCAGATGAAATGGTTAGAGATATTGATAAGAACACAGTAGAGTTCTATCCAAACTTTGACGATACTCGTCAACAACCAGTAGTTTTACCAGCTAGATTCCCTAACTTATTAGTAAATGGTTCAGATGGTATTGCCGTAGGTATGGCAACATCTATTCCACCACACAACCTAAATGAAGTTATCGACGGAACTATTGCTTTATTAGACAACCCAGATATTGAAATTGATGAATTAATGCAATATATTAAGGGACCAGATTTCCCAACAGGAGCATTAATCCTAAAGAACAAGGGTGTTGAAGATGCATATAGAACAGGTAAAGGAAGCTGTATTATAAGATCTAAAGTTGACATCGAAGAAGATGAAAACGGTAGAAGCTCATTAATTATTACAGAAATCCCATATCAAGTTATTAAGTCTCAACTTGTTGAAGGCATTGCTAATCTTGTTAGAGAAAAGAAGATTGAAGGTATTGCAGATATTAAAGAACACTCAGACAGAGATGGTATGAGAGTTGTTATCGATATCAAGAAAGATGCAGTTCCACAAGTCGTTCTAAACCATTTATATAAGCAAACACAATTACAAACAACATTCTCTATGATAATGTTGGCACTTGTTGATGGAACTCCAAGAATCTTGAATCTAAAGCAAATTCTTGAAGAATATGTAAAGCATCAAAAGTCAGTAATTGAAAGAAGAACAAAGTATGATTTAGAAAAAGCAGGAGAAAGAGCTCATATCTTAGAAGGCTTAATGAAAGCATTAAATAATATTGATGAAGTAATTAAGACAATTAAAGCTTCTCAAGATAGACAAAGCGGTGTTCAAAACTTAATGGATAAGTTTGAATTAAGTGATAAGCAAGCTAACGCTATCATGGATATGAGATTACAAAGCTTAACACACCTTGCTATAGATAAGTTACAAAATGAATTAGATGAACTATTAAAGACTATGGAAGATTATAGAGATATTCTTGCAAAGCCACAAAGAGTAGTAGATATCATCAAAGCAGATTTAACAGATATCAAAGCAAGATATGGAAGCCCAAGATTATCTGAAATCACTTATGATTCATCTAACATTACAGATGAAGATTTGATTCCAAGAGAAGATATCGCGGTTACAATTACTAACCAAGGATACATCAAGAGAATGCCAATAAGTGAATACAGAGTGCAAAATAAGGGCGGAATTGGTAAGACAGGTCATAGAACTAAGGAAGATGATTTCATCCAAAGCGTTATGATTACAAATACACACGAAGACTTAATGTTCTTCTCAAATAAAGGTAAGGTATACAGATTAAGAGGATATCAAGTTCCTGCTGCTACTAACCAATCAAAGGGAAGAGCTATTGTTAACCTTCTAAGCATTGATGCAAATAATGATGAAAAGATAACAGCATTCTTAACAGTTCCAGAAAAGTTCATTAACGAATTTGCTAAGGCAGATGATAAGAACGCATACATCATCCTTGCTACAAAGAACGGTTTAATCAAAAAGACTGACCTAGCTGAGTTCGAAAGAATCCAAAACAATGGTAAGATTGCTATAACACTTGTTGATGACGATGAATTAATCGGTGCAGATTTAGCAACAGATGGAGATCAAATCATTATGGCTTCTTCTGGTGGTAAGTGTATTAGATTCTCAGAAGAAACAGTAAGACCTACAGGAAGAACATCTCAAGGCGTTAAGTCAATTAGCTTATCAGCTGGAGAAAAGGTTGTAGACATGACTCTAGTTAAGGAAGGCTACGATGTATTAACAATTACTGAGAACGGATTTGGTAAGCGTTCAGACTTGAGCGAATACACATTACAAGGCAGAAACGGAAAGGGTGTTAAGGTCGGAGTTCTAAACGATAAGACAGGTAACGTTGTAAACGTTAAGCTTGTAGATCCAGAAAACGACGATATCATTATCATCACAGATAAGGGCGTTGTAATGAGAGTTAAGGTTGATCAAATCTCTAAGATGGGTAGAAATACTCAAGGTGTAATTATTAAGAAGAACGAAAAGGGCGAAAAGATTGCTGCTATAGCAACAGTACCACACGTTGATGAAACAGAAGATTCTGTAGAAGAAAACGTTGAGGGCGACGAAGTAGCTCCAGAAGCACCACAAGAGTAATTGCTTTAAAAGCATGCAAAAAGGGCGTTCGTTTGAACGCCCTTAATTTATTTATAAATTAAATTATTCTTTCATAACTAGAGCAGCTGCTCCTAAAATTCCAGCATCATTTTGCAAAGATGCGGTCTTTACAACAACTCTTGGGTTGAACTTTCCACCATAAGATTCTGTATCTATCATTTTTTGAAGTGGATTTGTTAAATAATCTTTTTCTTTAGAAATGCCACCGCCAATTAAGATTGCATCTGGTCTAAAGATGTTCGCCATGTTTAGTAAGCCTACACCAATATATTTAATATATTGATCAACAACTGCTTGTCCACCTTTGTCTCCCTTCTTTGCAGCAACGAATGCAGTCTTTCCAGAAACCTTTCCTTCTTCAGCAGCAATTTGATGCATTAAAGAATCTTTGTTTTCTGGTAATTCCATAGCGGCTTTTGTTTGTCTAATAAGGGCAGTAGCTGAAGCATATGTTTCCCAACAGCCTCTACTTCCGCAATTACATTTTTCACCATCAACAACGATTACCATATGTCCTGCTTCTGCGCCAGCGCCAGCTCTACCTTCAAACAATTTACCATCAATAATGATACCTGAACCAACACCTGTTCCAAGCGTAATAAAGACTATGTCTTTGTATCCTCTACCAGCTCCGAAAACATATTCTCCTAAAGCGGCGCAGTTAGCGTCGTTTGAAATATATATTGGAAGATTATATTTTTTATGTAGTTCATCAACAACAGGAACATTTTCTAAGGCAATATTGTTACTGTAACGAATAACGCCTCTTTCTGAATCAATAGAACCTGGTTGACCAATACCAATACCAACAATATCGTCAATCTTCATATTAGCTTCGTTAAGGATATAATCGATAACTTTAGCTATATCTTCACTAATGCTGTATTCTTTTGTGTATTTTGCTGTTGTAGGAATAGCATGTTGAACTAGAATCTTTCCGCTTTCGCTATCAACGATTCCGCCCTTAATGCTCATACCACCTACGTCTATTCCGATAAGATACATGATCCACCTCTTAAATATTTAAATTTTTGTGTGTAAAAATATTATAGAACAAAATATAGTATTATTCAATAATAAAATAAACGTGATTGAAGAAAGTGTAAAGTGCGCAAAAAACGCAAAAATTGCGCATTTATAGAGTGCAACACATACTTGTCACACTAAAAAATAGCACTTGTCACACTTATTTTTGATTTTTGAATAATATCGATAAAAACTACATAAATTGCCTGTCACACTTTAATTGCCGTCACGCGCGCTTTCTTTATTTATTGACATTTTAAGAAATGTTATTTATTATTGATATTGACTTAATCGAGGTAATTATTATGAATAATAAAAACAAAAGAGCTGCACTTAGATATATCATCATATCGCTAGTTGCGATTGTTTTGATTGTTATGTTGTGGTTGATCATCTATAGAAACCAAAACAAACCACAAGAGGTTTCTTTCGATACGATGATCTCTCAAATCAAAAATGGAGAAGTAACAGGAGTTTATGTTTCTGGCGGCTATACCGTTTACTACACAACAGATGCAGATTTAACAAAATTTAACAAAAATCCATCGCAATATGCTAAAAATTATGCGCAAGTTCCTTCAAGAACTTCAATTTATGAAGAATTGAAAGAAGCAGGCTACACAAAGACTGTTGTTTATGATAATCCATCTAACACAACATCGTGGACATCATACATTGTTCCAGTTCTAGGATTACTTGTAATGGTTGGAATGGCATTCTTCTTATTTAAGTCTGTAGGTGGACAAAATAAGCAAGCAATGGCATTTGGTAAAACTCGTGCTAGATTAACGAGAAATGTAAAAGTTAGATTCTCAGATGTCGCTGGTGCTGAAGAAGAAAAAGAAGAATTACAAGAAATCGTTGAATTCTTGAAATCTCCAGATAAGTTTAAAAAGCTTGGTGCTAGAGTTCCAAAGGGCGTATTGCTAGTTGGTCCTCCAGGAACAGGTAAGACATTATTTGCTAAAGCTGTAGCTGGTGAAAGTAATGTAAACTTCTTCTCAATTTCTGGTTCAGACTTCGTTGAAATGTTCGTTGGTACAGGTGCTGCGAGAGTTAGAGATTTGTTCGATCAAGCGCAAAAAAACAAACCATGTATCGTATTTATTGATGAAATTGATGCTGTAGGAAGACAAAGAGGCGCAGGCCTTGGCGGTGGAAACGACGAAAGAGAGCAAACACTAAACCAATTACTTGTACAAATGGATGGTTTTGAAGAAAGTACAGATATTATCGTAATGGCAGCAACAAACAGAGCTGATGTTTTAGACCCAGCTTTATTAAGACCAGGTCGTTTCGATAGACAAATCTATGTTCATATGCCAGATGTTAAGGGTAGAGAAGAAATCTTAAAGGTTCATTCTCGTCAAAAACCACTTGCTCCAGATGTAACATTCAAGACAGTTGCCAGAATGACAACAGGATTCTCAGGAGCCGATCTTGAAAACTTATTAAATGAAGCTGCAATCTTAGCTGCAAGAAACAATAGATCAGTAATTGTTATGGAAGATATCTTAGAAGGTATTAACAAAGTTATTGCTGGTCCTCAAAAGAAGAGCAGAGTTGTTACAGATTCAGATAAGCGTATAACAGCATACCACGAATCAGGACACGCAATTGTAGCAAGATTATTGCCAAATTGTGATGAAGTTCAAGAAGTAAGTATTATTCCTCGTGGACAAGCAGCCGGTTATACTCTAACTCGCCCAGAAACAGACGATAGCCATGTAACAAAGAATAAGCTAAACGATACAATTGCTATGATGCTTGGTGGTCGTGCTGCAGAAGAAATCGTAATTAAAGATATTTCTACAGGCGCATCTAATGATATTGAACGCGCAAGCTCTATTGCAAGAAGAATGGTTGTTGAATGGGGTATGAGTGATGTTATTGGTAATATGTTCTTAGGCGCAGACAAGGAAGTTTTCCTAGGAAAAGATTATGGAACAGCACATAACTATTCTGAAGAAATGGCAGGAAAGATTGATACTGAAATCAAGGGAATTATAGACAAAAACTATGAAATTGCTAAAAATCTCTTGTCAAAGAATAGAAAAGTATTAGATAATATGGTCAAGGTTCTTTTCGAGAAGGAAACTATTTATACAGATGATGTAGATATGTTATTCGACGGAAAGAGCGCTGAAGAAGTTATCAAAGCTATCGACGATAGAGAAGCTTCTAAAGAAAAGTATAAGAAAAAAGAAACTCAACCAGTAGTTGAGGAAACAAAAGAAGTAGATAATCCTTTTGAAGAAACAATTGAACCAGTAACGGTAGTTTCAAAAGAGGAAGAAAAAAAGGACGACAATGAATAAGATGTTTAATAGAATCATTAGCATTATTATTAACGAGATTAGCATTATTGCTGATCTCCTTATTCGCGCTCTAGACCTGCTAATAATTAGTAATAGGGGCACGGTGCTAAGTTAATAAACATTGTCGCAATGTATTAGTTAATTTAAATCGGTTGCCCAAAGAAATTTAAGGCAACTGATTTTTTATTATCTAATAGTGTTTGACATGACGCGCCTAATAAATATATAACTATAAACGCACAAACACGCGTAAATAATATATAAAACAAAATCAAAACAAGGAGAAATCGCATGAAATTATCATTTTCAAACAACGGATGGGATGAGTCGTTTAGCGAAATAGTCGCTTTAGCTAGCGAATATGGCTTAGACGGAATTGAAATCCACAATCCATACCAAGAATCTTTTATGAAAGAAGAACCTTTTGCTGAGGAGAACTTAGAAAAGACACAAAAGACACTTGGTGATCATTCTCTGAAAATTTCTTGTTTTGATGTTATTGGAAATATTGCTGACGATTCAAAAATGTACGCAACTATAAGAGAGATTAAATCTACTGTAAAGCTTGCGAATCGTTTTGGATGTCAATTTGTTAGATTGCGTGCTTTAAAAGTTAAATTTGGTATCGATGACGCTGTCGATGAAAAAGTTATTGAACTTTTAAATAACGTTATTGCATGTGCTGAAGAAAACAACGTAACACTTTTAATCGAAACAATGGGTGTTTATTCAAACACTGAAAGATTAAGAGCAATCTTGGCTTATTTCAATAACGACCACATTGCTGCTTTGTGGGATCCATCTCACACAGTAAACTTTGGCGCAGAAACACCAGCAAAGACAGTTGGTAACTTAGGCGCATACATAAAGCACGTACACATAAAAGATATTAAGAAAGAAGAAGGAAGATTCAAGTACTCATTAATGGGCGAAGGCGAATTGCCATTCAAATTAATATTTGAAGCTTTGCGTTGTATTGATTATAGAAACTATTTATCTGTAGAAATCAAGTTACATAGTTTGTTTAATGTTAACGGAAAGAGATTATTATCTTCTTCTATCGACTTTATTAGAAAATTCGATGTTAAAAAGCAAATAGACTTTGCAGAAAATAATGGCGAATTATATAAGAGCAAGAGAGGCAAGGGACAATATGTTTGGGAAAAGGAAAAATTAATCAATTATACATTCCCACAAGTATTGGACAGAATGTGCAAAGAATTCCCAGATCAAATTGCTTTTGATTACACTCTATATGATTACAAGCGCACATATGTTGAATTTAGAAACGATGTTGATACATTTGCAAGATCTTTAATCCACATGGGAGTAAAGCCAGGTGATCACGTAGCTATTTGGGCTACAAACGTTCCAGCTTGGTATATAACTTTCTGGGCAACAATAAAGATTGGTGCAGTATTAGTTGCTATGAACACAGCATATAAGAGCCACGAGGCAGAATATCTTCTAAAGCAATCAGATACTCATACAGTTGTTATCGTAAAGGGATTTAGAGATTCAGATTATGCTGGAATCATTAACGAATTATGTCCAGAACTTGCATCAACAAGAAAAGGTGAACACTTACACGCAAAAAGATTACCATTCTTGAGAAATGTTATAACAATCGATTTTGATATGCCAGGATGCTACAACTTCAACGAAGCTATGAACTTGGCTGAAAACGTAGATATCGAAGAAGTATATAAAAGAGCAGCAAACATCGATGTAAACGATGTATGTAACATGCAATATACATCTGGAACAACAGGATTCCCAAAAGGTGTTATGTTAACTCACTTTAACGTAGTTAATAATGGTAAGAACATCGGAGATAGAATGGATTTATCTACAGAAGATAGAATGATGATCCAAGTTCCTATGTTCCACTGCTTTGGTATGGTACTTGCCATGACAGCTGCTATGACTCACGGCGTATCATTATATCCACTTCCAGTATATAGACCAAATCATGCACTTCAATGTGTTAACGATAAAAAGATCACTTGTTTCCATGGCGTTCCAACAATGTTTATCGGAATGTTGTCTCATGAAGACTTTGCAAAAACAGACTTTTCTCATATGAGAACAGGTATCATGGCAGGAAGCCCATGTCCAGTTCCAGTTATGAAAGAAGTTTTGAACAAGATGAACATGAAAGAAATCACTATCGTTTATGGACAAACAGAAGCATCTCCAGGATGTACTATGAGTTCAACAGACGATTCTATGGAAGTAAGAGTAGAAACAGTAGGAAGACCATTGCCATATATTGAATGTGGAATAGTTAACCCAGAAACAAATGAATTCTTGGGCGACAATGAAGTTGGTGAATTTGTAGCAAGAGGATACAACGTAATGAAAGGCTACTACAAATTACCACAAGAAACATTCCAAGTTATCGATGCTGATGGATGGTTACATACAGGCGACCTTTCTATGAGAACAGAAGATGGCAACTACAAGATAACTGGTAGATTAAAGGATATGATTATTCGTGGTGGTGAAAACTTATATCCAAAGGAAATCGAAGATTTCATGTACACAATCCCAAAAGTTAAGGATGTACAAGTAGTTGGTGTTCCTGATGAAAAATACGGTGAAGAAGCTTATGCATTTGTTATTTTAAACGATGGCGAAGAAGCAACAGTTGAAGAAATCAAGGAATATATGGGCGAGAGAATTGCAAAGCACAAGATTCCAAGATATATAGAATTCACAAAGTCATTCCCAATGAATGTTGCCGGAAAGATTTTGAAGTACAAGATGCGTGAAGACGCAAAGGCTAGAATACAAGGATTAAGATAATGGACGCAAAGAGAGTAACACTTTTTTCTGGACACTATGGTTCTGGTAAGACAAACGTAGCTCTAAACTACGCAATTTACCTAAAAGAAAAAGGTGAAGACGTAGAAATCTACGACATGGACATTGTAAACCCATATTTTAGAACGCTAGACGGAAAAGATATGTTAGATAAACATGGAATACCTCTAGTTGTATCAGATTATGCAAATACGAACGTTGACGTTCCAGCTATGAATAGTGGTGCATATAGAATGATACATGACAAATCAAAGTTAGCAGTAGTTGACGTTGGCGGAGATGATAGAGGAGCTCTAGCTTTAGGCAGATTCGAAAAAGCTTTAAAAGAAGAAGGCAATTTCGATATGCTACTTGTTATAAACAAGTACAGATTTGAAACACAAAACGCTCAAGATACATTAGAAATAATGAGAGAGATTGAGTATGCTTGTGGAATACCATTTACTGGCATTGTAAATGATTCAAATCTAGGAAAAGAAACAACAGCAAAAACAGTACTTAATAGTTTAGATTTCGCAAACGAAGTATCTAAGCTAACAGGATTGCCAATAAAGTTCACCTGTGTCGAGAGGGGGCTTTATGACGAATTAAAAAACAAGATAAATAATCTAGTTCCAATTGACGTAATTCATTACGGCGTTTGGTGCTAAGTAGAGGAGATGTGAAATGGCAAAAGTTACATTTAACGAGGACAGATGCAAAGGTTGTGGACTTTGTGTTACTGCATGTCCAAAAAAGTTAGTTCAACTATCTAACAGAATGAATTCGAAAGGATATCATCCAGCTGAAATAACTAATCAAGAAGCATGTATTGGATGCGCTAGCTGCGCTATTATGTGCCCAGATACTGTTATTACAGTTCAAATGAAGTAGGAGGCGTGATTATGGCAGAAAAGGTTTTAATGAAAGGAAATGAAGCATTAGCAGAAGCTGCTATCACAGCAGGATGCAGACACTACTTCGGTTATCCAATTACTCCACAAACAGAAGTAGCCGCATATATGGCTAAAAGAATGCCAAAGATTGGTGGTACATTCTTACAAGCAGAAAGCGAAGTTGCTGCAATTAACATGGTATTAGGTGCAGGAGCTGCTGGTGTAAGATCAATGACAAGTTCATCAAGCCCTGGTATTTCTCTAAAGAGTGAAGGAATTTCTTACATGGCAGGATGTGATGTTCCAGCACTTATCGTAAACGTAGAAAGAGGCGGTCCAGGTTTAGGTGGTATTCAACCATCTCAATCAGACTATTTCCAAGCAACAAAGGGTGGCGGCCACGGCGATTACCACTTAATCGTTTTAGCTCCAGCTTCTGTTCAAGAAATGTATAGTTTAACAATTAAAGGTTTTGAACTTGCAGATAGCTACAGAGTTCCAACAATGATTTTAACTGATGGTACAATCGGACAAATGATGGAACCAGTATCTTTAGATGCGGTAGAAGTTAAGCAATTTGATAAGCCATGGGCAGCATGCGGACAAAGAGGCAGAGATCATAGAAACATCATCAACTCTTTAAGTTTGAAGCCAGAAGAATTAGAGCAATGGAACAAGGCAAGATACGAAAGATACGAAATTATTAAAGATAAAGAAGTTATGTACGAAGAGTTCATGATGGATGATGCTGAAGTATGTGTCGTAGCTTTTGGTATTGCATCAAGAGTTTCAAAGAATGCTATTGTTGAAGCAAGAAAGCAAGGAATCAAGGTTGGTATGATTAGACCTATTACTCTATGGCCATTCCCAGATAAGGTTCTAAAAGCAGCAGCTGAAAAGTGCAAAGCATTCGTTTCTGTAGAATTATCTATGGGACAAATGATAGACGATGTAAGACTTGCAATCGAATGCAAAAAGCCAGTTCTATTATGCAGCAGAACAGGCGGTATGATTATGTCACCAGACGAAGTCGTTGCAAAGATTCAAGAAGCATCTAAGGTGTAGGAGGTAAGAAATATGGATTTCAAGAAAACTAAAGGTTTAACAGACGCTCCACTTCATTATTGTCCAGGATGTACTCATGGTATTATCCATAGATTAGTAGCAGAATGCTTAGAAGAATTAGGAGTTCTAGACAGAACAGTTGGCGTAGCATCAGTAGGATGTAGCGTATTTACATATAACTATTTCAATTGTGATATGGTTCAAGCAGCTCACGGACGTGCTCCAGCAGTAGCTACAGGTATTAAGAGAGCTAGACCAGACGATATCGTTTTCACATATCAAGGTGATGGCGACTTAGCAGCTATTGGTACAGCTGAAACAGTTCACTCTGCAGCAAGAAACGAAAATATCACAATCATCTTCGTAAACAATGCAATTTATGGTATGACTGGTGGACAAATGGCTCCAACAACTCTTCCAAATCAAGTTACACAAACATCTCCATATGGAAGAGATGTAACAGTTGTAGGTTACCCAGTAAAGGTTTGCGAAATGTTATCTCAAGTAGATGGCGCATCATATGTAGAAAGAGTTGCAGTAAATAATGTTAAAAACATTATGAAGGCAAAGAAGGCAATTAAGAAAGCATTCCAAAACCAAATCGATGGCAAAGGATTCTCTCTAATTGAAGTATTATCTACATGTCCAACAAACTGGGGTAAATCTCCAGCAGATGCAATCAAGTGGTTAGATGAAAATATGGCAACATATTATCCACTAGGAGTATATAAAGACAAGGAGGCAACAAAGAATGACTAGTAGTGTTATTTTTGCCGGATTCGGTGGACAAGGAATTCTTTTCTCAGGAAAAGTATTAGCAACAGCTGGATTAATCGAAGATAAAGAAATAAGCTGGTTGCCATCTTATGGACCAGAAATGAGAGGAGGTACAGCAAATTGTAGCGTTATCATTTCAGATACACCAATTGGCTCACCAATTATCTCTGTTCCAAACGTAGTAATCGCAATGAATAGACCATCTCTAGATAAGTACATCGACGTTGCAGAAAAGGATGCTTTCGTTTTCTATGATAGTTCTTTAATCGATGAAGAAGTAACAAGAAAAGACGTTAAGGTATTCCCAATCCCAGCAACACAAATGGCTAACGATAACGGAGTAGCTGGACTTGCTAACATGATAATGTTAGGAAAGATGGTTAAGGAAAGCGGAGCTGTTTCATATGATTTAATTATGGAAGGCTTAAAGAAAGTAGTTTCAGCAAAACATGCTGACAAATTAGAAAAGAATATCAAGGCATTAGACCTAGGATATAATTTCTAATCAAACAATTGATAAGGAGAATTTAACAATGACAGATCAATTAAAAGAAATGGGTATGAGAATGGCTGACCTTCGTGAAGTTATGGGATACACAGCTGTTGAAGTTGCAGAAAGACTTGGAATTTCAGAAGAAGAGTATCTTGCATACGAAAAGGGAGAACAAGACTTCTCATTCAGTACAATGTATAACGTTGCAAAAATCTTCAACGTTGACGTTGTAACTTTGTTGAACGGTGACACAACTCCTCAACTAACAGGATGCGCACTTGCTAGAAAAGGACAAGGGTTTAAGATCATCAAAGATAATCAATATGACTATCGTCATTTAGCTTTTACTTTTAAAGATAAATTAGCTGATCCATTTATGGTAACTGTTCTGCCAAACCAAAGCGACTTAGTGTTGCACTCTCATGATGGGCAAGAATTCAACTATGTTGTAGAGGGAATGATTAAATTCACTTTTGGCGATATGTCTTATGAGTTAGAAGCAGGAGATAGCGTATACTTCGATTCTTCTATTCCTCATAAGGAAGAGCCAATGAACGGGAAAGCGGCTAGATTTTTAGCAATTGTAATCGAAAACAATAATAAATAAAAAACATAGGAGAACGTAATAATGACGATTTATGAAAAGTACATCGGAAGAACCAGAGATTCTTTCGAGAGTTTAAAGGACGCACAAGAGAATTACAAAATCTCGTATCCTGATAACTTTAACTTTGCATATGATGTTATTGATGAGTTAGGAACAACAAAACCTAACAAGTTAGCTATGATCTGGGTTTCAAATGAAGGTGAAGAAAAGAGATTCACATTCAGAGATATGAAACTTTTATCTAACAGAGCAGCTAACTACTTTACATCTATAGGCATTGGTAAAGGGGATAGAGTGTTATTGGTATTGAAGAGAAGCTATCTATTCTGGATAGCACTATTAGGTCTACACAAGATAGGCGCAATAGGTATTCAAGCTACACACATGTTAATGGCAAAAGATTATGTGTATAGATGCCAAGCAGCCGAGATTAATGCAGTCATTATTACGGGCGACAGCGACGTCGTAGAAAGATTTGACGAAGGCGCCGATGCCTGCCCTACAGTTAGAATTAAGATTACAACAAAACAAAAGCGCGCAAATGGATGGTTAAACTTCGAAGAAGGGCTAGATAAAGCTAGCGACGAATGGGAAAGAATAGATACTAAAGCTACAGATACAATGCTTTTAGCATTCACGTCTGGAACTAACGGATATCCAAAGATGGTTATTCATGACTTTACTTACCCATTAGGACACATCATAACAGGTGTATTTTGGCATAGAGTTATTGATGGCGGATTACACTTCACAATTTCAGATACTGGTTGGTTGAAGGCTTTGTGGGGTAAATTCTACGGACAATGGTTCGGAGAAAGTGCAGTACTTGTTTACGACTTTGAAAAGTTCCATGCAGCAGATATTTTATCTAAACTAGAACACTATAAAGTTACAACATTCTGTGTACCACCTACAATGTACAGACTTCTTCTACAAGAAGATGTATCAAAATACAATCTAAAGAGTTTAGTTCATTGTAACGCAGCAGGCGAAGCGCTAAATCCAGAAATCTTTAATACTTGGAAGGCAGCAACAGGGCTTGAGATTCACGAAGGCTTTGGACAAACAGAAACAACTTGCGTTTTGGCAACATTAAAAGGATATGAAACTCCAGAATGTGGATTCATCGGAAAGGCTACACCTGGATTTGATGTTCAAATTCTAAATGAAGATGGAAATCCTTGTATGCCAGGTGAAGTTGGTGAAATTTGTATCAGAGGTACAATTGATCATAAACCTTGTGGAATCTTTAGAGGATATTACAAGAACGAAGAAGCAACAGCTGAAGCTTGGAGAGACGGATTCTATCATACAGGCGATAAAGCTTATATCGACGAATTTAAGCGCGTTAGATACGTAGGAAGAACCGATGACGTTATTAAGTCTTCTGGATACAGAATTGGACCTTTTGAAGTTGAATCTGTACTATTAGAGCATGATGCTGTATTAGAAGTAGCCGTAACTGGTATCCCAGATCCAGTTAGAGGCTTCAATGTAAAAGCAACAATCGTTCTAAAGCCAGGATATGCTCCATCTGAAGCATTAACAAAAGAATTACAAGATTATGTAAAACATAATACTGCTCCATATAAGTATCCAAGAGTCGTAGAGTATGTTACAGAATTACCAAAGACATTCAATGGTAAGATCAGAAGAACAGAAATCAGACAAAGAGATATTCAAAGATATAATCTTGAACATGGAACAAATATTATATAGTCGATAATTAAGCTCAACAACGAGATCCGAAAGGGTCTCGTTTTTTGCAAAAAAAATAAGCAGGAAGTGCCAAGAGATCCACGTAATAACCCGCGCTCCAGCCCAGCTGTTATTAGCCGCCGAATATACTTTCGGTAAAATGTTGGCCCGAAGCCAACTGCATCCTGCATTCTAAATATATTAAATCCAAAGCGAGTTTGTCAAACTAAAAACAAAGCTCTTTTATAGCTTCATAATAAATATCAAAAGCTTTTTCAAAATCGGCAACAGAAAAATGCTCATCAGCTTCATGAGCCGTTGATGTCTTGCCAGGGAAAACTGGACCAAAACCCACGCCATGTTCCATAGCTCTAGCATATGTGCCACCACCTATTGCTATAGGCTCAAGGGAAGTGTTCATAACTTTGTTATATGCTCCTAAAAGAGATTGAACAAGTTCGTCATTTTTATTTACATATAAAGGTGGTTGATGGCTTATAAGTTCAACAGATGCAAAATCAAAAGCTCTCGTAACTCTATTTACTATATCTTCATGATTAAAAGATACGGGGTAGCGAACATCTAGATAGATATTTAGCTTACCATCTTTAATTTCGGCAATGCCGACATTTAGTGTTAACATTCCAGATTTTTCATCTTCGCAGTTAATCCATAAACCTTCGCCTTTTATAGAATATAAAAGATTGAAAAGTTTTGTATAAACTCCACCCATAGTATCGCTAAAATATTGAAGTGTGTGAATAAAGGCGTTATCGCCTTTTTCTGGCGTAGATCCATGTGCGCCCATGCCATAAGTCTTTATAGAAGTTTTTCCATCTTCTATGCGAGCACATACGTTTATATCTGTTGGCTTTGGAAGTTCTTTATTAATTTTGGCAAGGCACATATCTATTACCATATTTGGTCTCTCGCCTGCTTGGATAGATAGCAATTCTTCTGGTTTATCTATAGATACTTTTATATGAAGGATTCCTTTTTCAGAATAAATAACTGGGAAGTCTGCATCAGGGGAGAATCCATCTTTTGGCATTTTCTCAACTTGCTTATATCTTTCCATGCACTTCCAGCCGCTTTCTTCATTACCACCGAAAATGAATTTTATTTTCTTCTTTGGAGTATAGCCTTCTTGGATTAATTTATAAACAGCATATAGACAACAAACACATGGACCTTTGTCGTCTAAAACACCACGGCCATATAACACGCCATCAATGACCTCTCCAAGAGGTTTTTTAGTCCAAGTCTGATTCTTATATGGAACAGTATCCATATGGCCTAAAATGCCGAATTCTTCGCCATCGCCTATGGTGGCCGTTCCGTAGTATCCTTTTTCGTTTCTTGTTTCAAAGCCTAAAGATTTTGCGATGTTTAAAACTTCGTTTATACATTTGCCAACACCATCCCCAAAAGGAGATAGTTCGGTAGGCTCTGCTTGAACACTATCGATAGCAACTAATTTTAGAGTATCATTTAAAACGTTATTTAAATAATTAATCATCGCTTTAATTATACACAAATATAATTAAATATGGTATGCTTAATTAGACAATTAATATTTGAAGGAAGTACAAGATGGAAACAGTAAGAACAAGATTTGCACCAAGCCCAACAGGATTTATGCACATAGGAAACTTAAGAACATGTCTATATGCATATTTATGGGCAAAGAAACATAACGGAACATTTGTATTAAGAATTGAAGATACAGACCAAGAAAGATATGTTGAAGGTGCAGTAGACGTTATATATAGCACACTTAAAAAAGCAGGAATCGAGCACGACGAAGGCCCAGATAAAGATGGAGGGTATGGACCATATATCCAAAGCGAAAGAAAAGATCTTTATTTGAAATACGCAAAAGAACTTGTTGAAAAAGGTGGGGCTTATTATTGCTTCTGTACAAAAGAAAGATTAGCAACACTAAAAGACGAAAACGGAATTGGCAAATATGACAAGCACTGTTTAAAACTTACAAAAGAAGAAGTAGAAGCAAAGCTTGCAGCTGGTGAACCATATGTTATTAGACAAAACATTCCAGAAGAAGGCGTATCTGAATATGATGATATGGTATTTGGACACATCTCTGTTCCAAATAAGGATATGGAAGACGAAATTTTAATTAAGACAGACGGCATGCCAACATACAACTTTGCAAACGTTGTTGATGATCACTTAATGAAGATTAACTACGTTATAAGAGGTGTAGAGTACTTATCTTCAACTCCAAAATATAATTTAATGTATGATGCATTTGGATGGGAAAGACCTCACTATATGCACTTATCTCCAATTATGAAAGACGCTCAAAGAAAGCTATCTAAAAGATATGGAGATGCAAACTTCGAAGATTTTATTGCAAAGGGATATTTAGCAGAAGCTATTGTAAACTACATTGCTCTTTTAGGATGGGCACCAAAGTCTAACCAAGAAAAGATGACAATGCAAGAAATGCTAGAGCAATTTGATGTAGATGGTATTTCTCACTCTCCAAGTATTTTTGACGAAGCAAAGATGCGTTGGTTAAACGGAGAATATATTAAGGAATTATCTGTTGATGAATTCTTAAAATATGCAACACCATATTTTGATGCAAGCAAAGTAGCTGGCAAGTATGATTATAGAAAACTTGCAGAATTGTTAATTCCAAGAACAGAAATCTTTAGCGATATTCCAGAAAAGATTAACTTCTTAGAAGAATTTGGCGAATTTGATGTTGAGATGTTTGAGCACAAGAAGATGAAGATTACAAAAGAAATCGCATTAACGGCTCTAAAGAAATGTGAAGAAATTCTACCAAAGGTAGAAAACTGGACAAACGATAATCTAAAAGAATTGTTAACAGTAACCGCTCAAGAAATGGGAATTAAAACAGGACAAATTTTCTTGCCATTAAGATTGGCAATAACAGCCGCAGCTTCAACTCCAGGTGGCGCAACCGAAATGGCAGAGCTTTTAGGGAAGGAAGAAACATTAAGAAGATTGAGATTCTCAATTGAACTTCTAGAAAAGAACATATAAAACTAAGGGGCTGTTAAGAAATAAATCTTAGCAGCTCTTTTTTTTACAGTCGATTTTTTAAAACTTAACAACTTGTTGTTAAGAAATAAATTTTATGGACGTTTTCGGAATCTCTTATATTTATGTGTTCTTTTTACTTTTTCGTTTGTTCCTTGTTTTCTCTTCGCTAAGATTTTATTAATATTAACCTCAGA
>SVHF01000039.1 GCA_015055975.1 Clostridiales bacterium
AATTAAGGAAATTAAGGATATAATGCATCTAACTTAGATTAAATGATCTAGTTAAATCCAAATGTATTATACGAGAACATTTGTTATGGCAACATTTATTAACGAGCCAGCTCATACATTTAACGAGTATTTGTTGATTCCTGGATATTCATCAAAAGACTGTATCCCTGCAAACGTAAGTTTAAAAACTCCACTTGTTAAGTATAGAAAAGGCGAGCAACCAGCAATTTCATTGAACATTCCAATGGTTTCAGCAATCATGCAATCAGTATCTGGCGATAGACTTGCCATAGCTCTTGCAGCAGAAGGCGGTATTTCTTTCATCTATGGCGCTCAAACAATTGAGAATGAAGCAAACATGGTTAGACGTGTTAAAGGCTATAAGGCAGGCTTTGTTGAAAGCGATTCAAATATAAGACCTGATCAAACTCTAAAAGATATCGTAGAGCTTAAAGAAAAGACAGGACACTCAACTGTCGCAGTAACAGACGACGGTACAAAACAAGGGAAATTAGTTGGTATCGTTACAAGTAGAGATTATAGATTATCTAGAATGAGTTTAGACACTAAAGTTTCTGAATTCATGACTCCATTTGAAAAATTAGTTTATGCTTACGAAGGTGTTAGTCTAAAGGAAGCAAACGATATCATTTGGGATAATAAATTAAATTCACTTCCAATCATCACAAAAGATCAAAAGCTTTGCTATATGGTATTTAGAAAGGATTATGACAGCCATAAGCAAAATCCAAACGAACTTCTAGATTCTTCAAAGAGATATATGGTTGGTGCAGGTATCAACACAAGAGACTTTGCAGACCGTGTTCCAGCGTTAGTTGAAGCTGGTGCTGATGTTTTATGTATTGACTCATCAGAAGGCTTTACAGAATGGCAAAAGATTACTATCGATTGGATTAGAAAAACATATGGCGATTCAGTTAAGGTTGGTGCAGGTAATGTTGTATCAGCTGAAGGATTTAGATTCTTAGCTGAAGCTGGTGCAGACTTTGTTAAAGTTGGTATCGGCGGTGGTTCTATTTGTATCACACGTGAAACAAAGGGTATTGGCCGTGGTCAAGCATCTGCTTTAATTGATGTTTGCAAAGCAAGAGATGAATATTTCAAAGAAACAGGCATCTATGTTCCAGTATGTTCAGATGGTGGTATCGTATTTGATCACCACATCACTTTAGCTTTAGCTATGGGCGCAGATTTCATGATGCTTGGTAGATATTTTGCAAGATTCGATGAAAGCCCTACAGAAAAGATTAACATCGGCGGTAACTACTATAAAGAATACTGGGGCGAAGGTTCTAATAGAGCTAGAAACTGGCAAAGATATGACCTTGGCGGAGATAAGAAATTATCTTTCGAAGAAGGTGTTGATTCATATGTTCCATATGCAGGTGGCTTAAAAGATAACGTAGCAAAGACTCTAAGCAAGGTTAGATCTACTATGTGTAACTGTGGTGCATTATCTATTCCAGAGTTGCAAGAAAAGGCAGTATTAACACTTGTTTCTGCTACATCTATTGTTGAAGGTGGAGCTCACGACGTTATCCAAAAGAACAAGATGGGCGATATTAAATAATATCTAATTTATTAAGCATACGCAAGAAAGCTCTGAGAAAGGGCTTTCTTTTTTGCTAAAGTATGGCATATCTCGTTTTGGTAAATATGCCAAAATGGCACAATTGAAGAGAAACGATATGCCAATTATACAAGAATGCTTGATATTTTTTGGAGATTGCTCTATATTTTTTAGAGAATAATTAAAAAAGTTTAGAGAATATTTCTTATTTTTTAGAGAATAATTGACATTTTTTAGAGAATACGGTATTATATTAGTAGAATTAGGAGGCTACTATGGATTTTTATAGTTTAAAAGAAGGAATAGATGTAGAATTTAAGAAAGCAGAAAAGGGGTTCCCAAAATCGTTTTATGAAACATATTCGGCTTTTGCAAATACATGTGGAGGACACATTTACTTAGGTATCGAAGAAAAAGACGGGAAAGTAATTTCAATACCAGGTCTTTCATTAGACAACGCAAAAGAATATGTTAAGATTATGTTCAATTCGTTAAACAACAAAGAAAAAGTTAGCGAAAACATAATTACGGATGGAGATATTAAAGAGTGGAAATTAGAAAATGGGAATTATGTGTTAGATGTTTATGTAAAAGAGCAAGATCGTGGCAAAAAACCAATATATTTAGATAAACAAATAACGAAAGCATATAAGAGAAACGGAGAAAATGATTATTTAATCACAAGTGAAGAATTAGTATCTTTTATGAATGATAGATACAATACAACAAAGGATTCCGAGGTTAACGATAGAGGATATACTTTTGACGACATCGAACAATCAACATTAACTGCATTTAGAAACGTATTTAATTCGCAAAACAAAGGCAATATCTTTGAGTCTTATGACGATGTGAAATTCTGCAAAGAATTAGGCTTTATTGCAAAGGATAAAAATGGCAATGAGTTGTTAACAAATGCAGCTGTACTTTTCTTCACAAAAGCGATAAAAATTCAAACAATATACCCCAATTATTTTTTAGACTATCAAGAAAAAATGTCAGGTGAAACAAGATGGGATTATAGATTGTGTTCAATAGATTACAATTGGACAGGCAACTTATTTGATTATTTCCTAACGGTATTTGAAAGGGTCGTAAAGAATATTCCAAATAAATATGAGAAAGAAGGCGTAAGTGACGTGAGTGGATTAAGTTTGCAAGATGCAATCAAGGAAATGATTGTTAATGCGATGTCAAATGCAGATTTCATAAGCGGGGGAAACGTCCGCATAATTAAAACACCTGCAAAAATTACTTGCATCAATTCTGGTAATAGCTTAATAGGGATTGATTTAATGAAGCAAGGAGGCGTTACTAATCCGAGAAACAAGGAAATTATTAGATTCTTTAGGTTGTTGAGATACTCAGAAAGAAGTGGCTATGGTGTTAAAAATATATTGACCATTTTCGATAAATATAAATTGGCATCGCCAAATATTGAAGAAAATAATAATCCACAAGAAGTAGAAGTAGATATGTTATTTACACAAGGATATTTTGAAGAATTATCGTCAAAAATCACATCGCAAGACATAATAGGCTTTATTGCGCAACACAAGGATGGTGTATCGCAAGAAGAGTTAATGAATCGTTTCGATGTATCTGCGCCTACAATAGTTAAATATATTAATCTATTGATAACAATGGGTGTAGTAAAGACGAATGGAAAGAAAACAAAAGGGAAGAAATACTTAATTAATGAGACATATTAAAGCTTAGCTCGAATGATATAATACCTCCAAAGTGGACACTTGAAAAAGTAAAAGCTTTGGAGGTTTTTTAATGGATAAGATAATTAAGTTTTACAAATAGTATACAAAAAAATTTATTTTTTCTTTTGACAATAAAATACCTATAAGGTATACTCTTTAATGTAAAAACAAGACTTCCTGTGACTGACGGATTTAGTGGGGCACCACATGGGAGCAGGAAAATACAATTAGAAAGATTAACTTTCAGCCGACCGTCTGGGCGCACACATCACATAAAAGATGAGTGCGCCCTGTTTGTTTTGTTTTTTAGTTTTTGGAGGTTTACGATGAAAAAAATTGGAATCATCATGGGAAGTGATTCAGATCTTCCAGTAGTAAAGAAAGCTATCGACACACTAAGTGCACTTTGCATACCTTGCGAGGTGCACATTTTTTCTGCTCATAGAACACCAGTAGAAGCTGCTGAGTTTTCAAAAAATGCTAGAAAGAACGGATTTGGTGCAATTATTGCAGCAGCTGGAATGGCAGCACATTTAGCTGGAGCTATTGCAGCTAACACTACATTGCCAGTAATTGGTATCCCATGTAAGAGTACAAACTTAGATGGACTTGATGCGTTATTATCTACAGTTCAAATGCCATCTGGAATACCGGTCGCTACAGTAGCTATAGATGGAGCCAAGAATGCAGCATTACTTGCAGCTGAGATTTTAGCGGTTGGTGATGAAGCCCTTGCTCAAAAATTAGATGCTCTAAGATGTGATGGAGCAAAACAAGTATTAGAAAAAAATGCCAAGATTGAGGCAGAGTTTAATAAATAGGAGAAAGCTAACTATGCAAAAGACAGTTCAACTTTATGAAGGCAAAGCAAAAAAAGTTTACGCAACAGAAAATGAAGATTATGTAATCGTATCTTACAAAGATGATGCAACAGCATTTGATGGATTGAAAAAAGGTACAATTGTGGGCAAAGGAGTTGTTAACAACAAGATGAGCAACTACTTAATGCAAGTTCTTGAAAAAGAAGGAATTAAGACTCACTTTGTTGAAGAATTATCAGATAGAGAAACAGTTGTTAAAAAGGTTTCAATCGTTCCACTAGAAGTTATCATCAGAAACATTTCTGCTGGTTCATTTGCTAAGCGTTATGGCGTAGAAGAAGGAATCGTTTTCGACGAACCAACAATTGAATTTTCTTACAAAAATGACGATCTTCACGATCCACTAATCAATGACTATCATGCAATTGCTTTAAAGCTTGCTACAAAAGATGAAATCGAATTAATTAAGTCAATGGCATTCAAGATTAATGAAGTATTAAAGGCTTATTTCATTAAAATTGGTGTTAAGTTAGTAGATTTTAAATTAGAGTTCGGTAGATTAAAGGATGGTACAATCGTTCTTGCCGATGAAATATCTCCAGATACATGTCGTTTCTGGGATGCAAAGACAAATGAAAAATTAGATAAAGATCGTTTCCGTAGAGATTTAGGCAACGTAGAAGATGCATACAAAGAAATGATGAAAAGAGTATTCGGAGAATAATAAATATGTTTGATTCAATTCATGAAGAATGTGGAATTTTTGGTATCTTTTCACCAAAGAAGGATGATGTAGCCTCAACTACATATTATGGGTTATTTGCTCTTCAACATAGAGGACAAGAATCTGCAGGTATCGTTGTTAATGACGATGGCGTATTCAAGTCATATAAAGATGTTGGATTAGTTAGCTCAGTATTTACACAAGACAATCTATCTAGACTTGGCGAAGGTAATATTGCTGTTGGTCACGTTAGATACGCAACAACAGGAACATGTGGAAGAGAAAACGCTCAACCACTTGTTGTTAACCACTTAAAAGGAAATATCGCTATTGCTCATAATGGTAACTTGGTAAATTCTGCTGAACTTAGAGATATATTGGAAGGCGAAGGAAGTATCTTCCATACAACATCAGATACAGAAGTTATTTCTTATATGATTATCAAAGAGCGTATTAAGACTGATTCTATTGAAGAAGCAGTTTTATCTGCTATGGATAAATTAGAAGGTGCATATTCACTTGTTATTATGTCACCATCAAAATTAATCGCAGCTAGAGATAAGCATGGATTTAGACCACTTTGCTATGGCCAAAAGGAAGATGGTACATATGTTGTAGCATCTGAGTCTTGCGCACTTGATGCAGTTGGCGCTACAAAGATTAGAGAAGTAAAGCCAGGTGAAGTTATTGTATTTTCACAATATGGTGTAAAGTGCTACGAAACAAAGCAAAAGTGCAAGAAGTCTTTCTGTGTATTTGAATATCTATATTTTGCTAGACCAGATTCAGAAATCGATGGATGTTATGTTCACGAAGCAAGAAAGAAGGCTGGTAGATTCTTAGCAGAAAACAATAGAATCATTGCCGATGTTGTAATCGGTGTTCCAGATTCAGGTCTTGATGCAGCTATCGGTTTTTCTGAAGCATCAGGAATTCCTTATGAAATAGGATTTATTAAAAACAAATATATAGGTAGAACTTTCATTGCTCCAAATCAAAAGCATAGAGAAGATTTGGTAAGAATTAAGTTGAACGTAATTCAATCAGTAGTTAAAGGTAAGAGAGTTGTTTTAGTTGATGACTCAATAGTTCGTGGAACAACATCTGCAAGAATCGTTAAGTTATTACGTGATGCAGGTGCTAAAGAAGTTCATATGTTATCTGCAGCTCCAGCATTCTTAAATCCTTGCTGGTACGGTACAGATATCGATTCAAGAGAACACTTAATCGCCGTTCATCATTCAGTTGATGAAATCGCTAAGATTATCGGTGTAGATTCTCTAGGATATTTAACAATTGATCAAGCAAAGCAATTAGCAGGTGGCAATCCAGACGATTTCTGCGTAGCTTGCTTTGATGGTAACTATCCAACATATGAACCAGTTCAAACAGCTAAAAACAGATTTGAATGCAAAATAAGCGAAAACAAAAACAATTAGAGACTAACTATATAAAAATCAAGTAGTTTTACAAAGATCTTTTTAAAATAGTTAAAAACACGCAAAAGAGCGTGC
>SVHF01000012.1 GCA_015055975.1 Clostridiales bacterium
ACTCCGGTTGAATTCCGAAGCCATGCATAATTTTATTTTTTATTTTTTAATCCGTCCACTTGACAGGGACCAGTTCACAATTCCAAGCGCATAAATTATTCGTTGATTTAAGATTATAGAACTTCTTCTAGTCTTAGACCGATACCCTTATCTGTGATATCGATAACCTTAACTTTAACCTTGTCGCCAAGTTGTAGAACGTCTTCAACTTTCTCTACTCTTTCCTTCTTTAGCTTAGAGATGTGGATCATTGCGTCCTTTCCAGGAGCGATTTCTACGAATGCGCCAAATGGCATAATTCTTACAACTGTTCCTGTTAACTCTTCACCAACTTCTGGATCGTTGCAGATAAGTTCGATTGTCTTTTTAGCCTTAGCGATAGCTTCTTCATCAATAGCTGAGATGAATACATCACCAAAGTCGTTGATATCAATCTTAACACCTGTATCTTCGATAATCTTTGTAATTGTCTTACCACCTGAACCGATAACGTCCTTAATCTTATTTGTATCGATTGTGAACTTAACAATCTTTGGAGCCCACTTAGATAGGGTCTTTCTTGGTTCTGGGATAGCTTCAAGCATCTTACCTAAGATATATAATCTGCCCTCTTTAGCTTGAGCTAAAGCTGTACGTAAGATTTGTTCGTTGATACCCTTAATCTTAATATCCATTTGGATAGCTGTGATACCATCTTTTGTACCTGTTACCTTGAAGTCCATATCGCCTAGGAAGTCTTCTAGACCTTGGATATCTGTCATAACAGCAACTTTTGATTTATCTTCGTTAGAGATAAGACCCATAGCAACACCAGCAACTGGCTTCTTAATTGGAACGCCTGCATCCATTAAAGCAAGTGTTGAACCACATGTAGATGCCATTGATGTAGAACCGTTAGATGATAAAATATCTGATACCATTCTAATAGCATATGGGAATTCTTCAACTGATGGGATAACTGGTTCTAGAGCTCTTTCAGCTAATGCGCCGTGTCCGATTTCTCTTCTACCTGGGCTCTTTAGAGGCTTTGCCTCTCCAGTTGTATATCCTGGCATGTTGTATTGGTGCATATATCTCTTGCATAGATCTTCATCTAAACCTTCTAACTTTTGAACTTCAGAAATGCTTCCTAATGTACAAGTTGTTAAAGCTTGAGTTTGACCTCTTGTGAATACCGCACTACCATGAACTCTTGGAAGAATGCCTGTTTCACACCAAATTGGTCTGATTTCTTTTAATCCTCTGCCGTCTGGTCTAACACCATCTTCAAGGATCTTCTTTCTTACCTTTGCCTTCTTCATGGCATACATTGTTTCGTAAATATCTCTCTTTCCATCTGGATACTTTTCAGCAAAGTGTTCATAAACATCAGCGTCAAGTGCTTCTTCAGCAACTTCTCTTTCATGTCTATCGAAGTGTGTTAACACTTCATCCATCTTAGCATCGCAGTATTCCTTAACATCAGCTTCGATTTCAGGAGCTGGATGATATAGATTTGGAACGATCTTTTCTTTACCGATTTCCTTTTGGATTGATTCAATCCAAGCAACGATCTTCTTAATTTCTTCATGTCCGAATAAGATAGCATCTACCATCTCATCTTCAGAAAGTTCATTAGCACCAGCTTCTACCATTAAGATAGCATCCTTTGTACCTGAAAGGTTCAAAGCAAGTGTGCTCTTTTCTCTTTGAGCTGAATCTGGGTTGATAACAAATTTACCATCAACATATCCAACAACTACTGAACCTGTAGGTCCTGCAAATGGGATATCTGAAATAGATAAAGCTACGCTTGAACCGATCATAGCATATATTTCAGGTGGAATATTTGTATCTACAGATAAACATGTAGCAATAACTGTTACATCATTGTAGAAAAATTTTGGGAATAAAGGCCTTAAAGGTCTATCAATTAATCTTGATGTTAAAATAGCCTTATCAGAAGCCTTTCCTTCTCTCTTCTTAAAGCCCCCTGGTATTTTACCAACAGCATACATCTTTTCTTCAAAATCGCAAGATAATGGGAAGAAATCTACGCCTTCTCTTTGTTCTTTAGCCATACATACGTTAACCATAACTGCAGTATCACCGCATCTTACGATACAACTTCCGTTAGCTTGACCACAATATGCACCTGTTTCTACAGATACTTCTCTACCACCTATTGTAGTCTTGAAAATCTTCTTTTCCATGTACTAATCCTCCAATATTAGTTTTTATATAAATTAATTAATTAAGTGACTAATTCTAAAGAATTAAGATTTACAAAAGGGGCAAGTATTTAACTCGCCCCTTGTTGTAATTAGTTTCTTAATCCTAGCTTTTCAACTATAGCACGATATCTGTTGATATCTGTAGATTTTAAGTACTTTAGTAAGCTCTTTCTTTGTCCTACCATTTTGCTTAATCCACGTCTAGAATGTAAATCTTGCTTGTTAAGCTTTAAGTGCTCTGTCAAGTGTTGGATTCTTGCTGTAAGCAAAGCGATTTGTACTTCAGCTGAACCTGTGTCGTTTTCATCCTTTCCGTAAGTTGCTATAATTTCCTTTTTTGTTAATTCTTCCATTTTTTTACCTCCTTCTTTGGAAAAATAATTCACCATACACTACGCAAAACATCGGAGTTTTTGTTAAACCTAGCATAGGTAAGCACAAGTATAATAACACTATTTTTTTTGGTTTCGCAACTAAAAATATATAAATAATATTACTTAAGAGAAAAATGCGCGCTTTTTAGATAGAATTTCCTCAGATCTTTTTAAATAATCCTGTATTCCCTTAGGCTCTGGCAATCTTTCTAATCTATTCTCATCCACATATAGACGCTTAGAAATGGCTCCTGCACCATTTGCAATAATTGATGTAGTTTCTTCCATAATGTCCACGTTATATATGCACGCTTTATTTTCTTTACAATAACCTACATTTTCTAAATTCCCAGATACGTGCTTTTGCTTGTACATGTAATATGGCATATATCCAGCTTTCATTATTGCTTCTCTTGCATAATCTACCATCTTAGATGGTAAATCTTGAGATGAGTTATCATAATTTTCTTCATGAAGTTTTGAACCACGCTTTAGCGCAAGCGTGTGCACAGTAATATTTTCTGGAGATAACCTTATGGCTTCATCTACAGAATACTTAAAATCTTCAAATGATTCCCCAGGAAGCATAGCAATTAAATCCATGTTTATATCAAATGGATAATTTCTAGCCATCTCAAATACCTTGTAAACTTCCTCAATTGAGTGAGATCTTCCAATTAAATCTAGTGTCTTTTGATTAAAAGACTGTGGATTTATAGAAATTCTTGTTACATGCGCTTTGCGCATAATATCTAATTTTGTTTGAGAAATAGTATCTGGCCTTCCTGCTTCAATTGTATATTCTTTTGCCCCAAATTCTTCAAAATTAGAAGCTAGAGCTATTTTTTCAAAGTTTTCATCGTCAATTGATGTAGGCGTTCCTCCACCAATATAAACAGATTTAACCTTCAAATTCTTAGCTTTTATTATTTCTTTTGTTACTTCAAGCTCATCAAGCACTTGTTGAGTATATGGACAAATTAGGGATTTTACATGCTTTAGCTCTGCTGCCAAGAATGAACAGTACGAACATCTTGTAACGCAAATTGGAATGTTTACAAAGACATCAACGTATGATTCATCCTTCGTATATATCCCTTCTTGGTTTTTACAAATAAGCTTAATTAAATCAAGTTTTTCTTGTGAGCAATATAACGCATCTTTAAAATATTGATCTGCATTCATGCGCCCTGAAATATCATGATAAAG
This sequence comes from Clostridiales bacterium, assembly GCA_015055975.1. GTDB lineage: Bacteria > Bacillota > Clostridia > Christensenellales > UBA3700 > UBA3700. The sequence continues at coordinate 3,797 of SVHF01000012.1, forward strand.
CTTTGTTGGACGGATGCCAGTTAGCGATCCATATGGCAATTTCACACCCAATTTGTCTGAGATGACTTTGTAAAGAAAAGCCTTCGAATACCTCTTTTTTAGCGAATTATTGACTAAAAGGGGATTATTTACTTCTAAATTAAAGTGATTTTCATAATGCTCAAGACAATTTATGTCTAAATCGACTTTTGTCGTAAATCTTAAATCTTCACCTTCATAAAGGTTCAATTCGATTAATTTAGCGTCTTCATCTTCACTTATTACAATATATGGATAGAAAGCTCTAACTATATCTAAATAGTCATTTTCATATTCTGTCATATTAGTCTTGAATTTAACTTTAATTCTATCCATAATTCCCTACACTAGTCTTGCATTATTGGATTATACATCTTCTCAAAAGATAAATATGTTTCAAGTCCATGTCCTGGAAGAAGCGTATATTCGCCCTCAAGAGATAGTATTTTTAATATGGACGATTTAAGACTCTGAAAATCTGAATCTTCAAAATCTGTTCTTCCATAACTTTCTCTAAATATTGTATCTCCAGTAAAAATGTATTCGTCTAAAACATAACATACTCCACCTTTCGTGTGTCCTGGAGTATCTAAAACTTTAATTTTAAATCCTAAAATTTCTAACAAATCAGGCTCTTTTACAAAATAATCCACTTTAAAAGGTTCAATTTTGACCCCCAAATAAGCCGCCATTTGTTCAGGATTGGTAATATGCCATTCATCTGCTTTACTCATATATACCTTAGCTCCCATGCTTTTTAGGAAGCTTACACCACCAATATGATCAAAGTGGCCATGAGTTAGAAGCACTGCTTTTGGAGTTAATCCTTCTTGAGATAAATAGCCAGAAATTGACTTAATATCTTCATGTGGGTCAATTACAATACATTCTTTTGTTACTTCATTTATAACAAAATATGTACAAGTTTCTATCGCTCCGCCTATTAATCTTTTTATCTTCATTGTATTTCTTGATTGTTTTTCTCGACAATTATCATAACTGGACCATCTAGAGATGTTTCTATATGCATATGTTCGCCAAATACACCAGTTGGAACTTTTTCGCCCATTAAGTCGTTAAATACGCTCAAAGCATAATCATATAATGGTTTTGCTTCATCATAATGCAAAGCTCTTGAAAAATCTGGACGACGATTTGTAGCTGTATTTGCATATAAGGTGAAATTAGAAACCACCATTACGTGTCCATCTACATCTTTTAATGTTTTATTTGTTTTACCATTTTCGTCTCTAAATAGACGCATTTTGCAGACTCTATCTACAACATAGTCTACAATCTTTTTATCATCGCCTTTAGTAAAGCCAATTAGGACTAAAAAGCCAGCCCCACATTCTGAAACTAACTCATCATTTACAGTTAATTTCGCATGATTAATTCTTTGAATTACAGCTCTCATGATTTACCTTTTGCACGCTTTACGCTGTTAACGCCTTTAATAGCCGAGAATTTATTAATTAAGTGGTCAATTGCGCTAGCGTTTGGAATTTCAATACAAACCTTGGCAACAGCCACATTGTCGTCTTGTTTTCTTAAATCTAATGATACCAATGGATATTTCATTTCATTGATTGCTTGAGCAATATCTACGACAAGTCCAGATCTATCATCGGCAAAGATGTCGATATATACATCGAACTTACCAGTTGAATCGCTTGGCCATTCAACTTGAACCAATCTTTCTGGCTCAAACGCCGCAACATTTGGACAATCCTTTCTATGGATTATAACACCTCTAGATCTTGAAATGTAGCCGACGATATCATCGCCTGGCAATGCTGTACAGCATTGAGAGAATCTAACTTTCATACCTGGCATACCATTTACTAAGATTCCGCTATCTTGAGTTTTTCTTGGTCTTACTGGTTTTGCTATGATATTTTCAGGCATTGCAGTTACTCCAATATCTTTAGCCTTACATTCTAACAATCTAGATAATATTTGTTGCGCTGAGAATTCGCCATAGCCAACCATAGCGAATACATCATCGTTATCATTTAACTTATATTTTGTCTTAATATATTCTTTCCAAGATGGAAGCTTTAATAATGCTTGCATATCATAACCACGTTGATGACAAGCACGCTCCAACATTTCGCGACCAATCTTTACGTTGTCTTCGCGTTGTTCCTTCTTAAAGAATTGCTTAATCTTAGATTTTGCAGATGGAGTTATAACAACGTTTAACCAATCTCTTGATGGACCTTTTGAAGCATTAGATGTAATTACCTCTACAACGTCGCCATTTTCCAGTTTCGTAGAAACTGGCACCATCTTTTCGTTTATCTTAATTCCTACACAGTGATTACCAACTTCCGTGTGAACATTATATGCAAAGTCAATACCTGTTGATCCTGCTGGCAAATTGAATACATCGCCCTTTGGAGTAAATACGAATACTTCATCAGAATACAAGTCTACTTTAACGTTATCTAGATATTCTTTTGTATTAGCGGCATCATTTTGTAATTCCATAACGCCTCTAATCCAAGCAAGCTTTTTATCATCCAAAGATTGAGTCGAACTAGCAAGCCCTTGTTTATATTTCCAATGAGCCGCGATACCGTATTCAGCTATACGATGCATTTCTTTTGTTCTAATCTGAATCTCAAATGGAGAGCCATATGAGGCAATTACGGTTGTATGTAGCGATTGATATAAATTTCCTTTAGGAACTGAAATATAGTCCTTAAAGCGCCCAGGAAGTGGCTTCCATTTAGCATGGACAGCACCTAAAACCGCATAACATTGTTTTACATCATCTACGATGATTCTCATAGCAATCAAATCATAGATTTGTTCAAATGTTTTTCCTCTCTTTAATTTTCTGTAAATACTATAGAAATGCTTAGGTCTTCCATTTACCTCACCTTTAATTCCAAGTTCTTTTAAAATGCCTTTTATATCTTTTGTGATACTTTCAACGAAAGCTTGTCTTTCAGTTCTAGATTGAGCAACCTTTTCAGCAATATAGAAATAATCTTCTGGATATAAATATCTTAAACAAAGGTCTTCCAATTCACCTTTAATGCTAGCGATTCCCAATCTTGCTGCAATTGGCGCATAGATTTCAAGAGTTTCTTTTGCGATTCTCTTTTGAGCTGCTTCATCTTTAAAAGCAAGAGTTCTCATGTTATTCAATCTATCTGCAAGTTTTATGATAATAACACGGATATCATTGAACATCGCAAGGAACATTCTTCTTAAGTTCTCTGCTTGTTCTTCTTCTTTTGTTTTGAAGTTAAGTTTACTTAACTTTGTAACGCCTTGAACAAGCGATAAAACTTCTTGTCCAAATTCTTCAGAAATTTCTGTATCTGTAATTTGTGTGTCTTCAATAACGTCATGTAATAGCGCTGCAATAATCGTATCTGCATCCATGCCTAAGTCTACAAGGATTGTAGCAACGCCAAGTGGGTGAATAATGTAATCCTCTCCAGATTGTCTCTTTTGTCCTTTATGGGCTGTTTTTGCAAAGAAATAAGCTCTGCGTATTTTCAACGCAGTATCTTCAAGGTAAGTATCGGCTATCTTGTTTAGAAACTCTGTTTCAATATCGATATCCAAGTTTTTCTATCCTTCCATAATTAGATTATAGAGACGAGAGTTTTTTATTGGGTTCTTGACGTTCTTTTGAACTTTAAGAGTTTTGCCCTCTTTTGTGATTACGCCTAAATCCATAAAAATACATATCGCAACCATAAAATTATTATAGTTTACATTTAACAAATTTTCAATATCGATATATAAATCATACACGCGCATATTAGGATTTAATGTAGTCTTTTTGGCTATTTCTACATATATTTTCCCTAGCATGTCATATGGAATCATATTAGTTCTTAAAAGTTTTAACCCATTCCCATTTTCTACATAAAATACATTGCAATCTTTATCCAATTTCAACATATCAATATAGCCTAAAGAAATAGGTCTATCTAAAAATACTACATTTTCGTATTTTGTTAAATCTGCATTTATATCTAGATCAAAATAAATTGCATTATTAGGACATGGATTAGCTATAAAATAAGCATTCTTCACTATCTGTTTTTCACACTTTTGTACAAATTCATCAAACGTTGATTTTGCAAAGCAAAGATAAGCTGTTCTATAATCCTTATCTTTGATAAGCTCAATCGATTCTTCTAAAGAAATTTGCTTTGGATGAAAGATTGATTTATCTTCATATAGAGATGTCAACACATAATTTCCAATGTTTACATCAGAAAAAGATACGCATTGAACCGAATCTATTATTGCTTGAATAGATTCTCTTCCGTTAAATACATTAAGCCCTAGTCTAAATGTTATTTTCTTATCTACGGCACTGTTTAACATATCTAGCTTATCCAAAAGATTAAACCCAACCATTGAGAAGTTGCCACTTTTATAAACGATATGCTCTAAGCCTTCTTTCATCTTTATAAACTTCTTGTCGTTTATAACTACTTCAAATAACGGTCTTTCATTTCCTTGGCCAAATGGTTCTAACATCTCAAGTTCTTTTGTAACTTTCATCAAGTTTGTGATTTCGTGGAAATCAAACGCCTTCTTATCTTCAAAGAAAACATCATTTGAATAATTAGCTTTAAATGCATCATTTAGCTCTTTTCTAAAATCTTCAAGGTCGTTTGCATTAAGTGATAAGCCGCAAGCTTGGCTGTGGCCCCCAAATTTGGTCAATTTCGAAGATGCCGCGCTTACTAATTCAAATATGTTAACGGCTGGAATTGAACGTCCTGAGCCCTTAATTTGGCCATCTGCAGCTTCGGTTAATAATATAACTGGTCTATTATAATCTTTTGTAACTTTTGCGGCAGATATCCCTACAATTCCCTCATCCCAATCTTTGTTATACAAAACTATGATTGGATATTTATTAAAATCATAGTGCACCAATTCTTCTTCAACGCTTTGAGCCGTCTTTTTAGTTAACGCTTGGCGTTGCATATGATATTCTTCAATTTCTTCAACTAGGCTTTGAACTACGTATGGGTCTTGTTCTGTAAATAATTCTACAATTGAATCTGCATTAGATATTCTTCCCGCTGCATTAATTCTTGGCCCTAATTTAAAGCCAATATCTTGTGATGTTAATTGATCTTTTGAAAAAGTTCTAATTAAATCATGAAGACCCAATCTTTTTGTGTGGTTTAAAACAGATAATCCGTATTTTACGATTGCTCTATTATCTTTTTCTAGTTTTACTAAATCAGTAATTGTTGCAATAGCTGCTAAATCGTAATACTCTTTACTTTCTTCAAATGAAGATAATCTTTCGATTAATCTTAAAACTACCCCCGCTCCACACAAATCTTCAAATGCACCATTTTTAGTTAAATGAGGATTGAATATTTTGCAATTTGGAAGTGTATCTTGTGGTTGGTGGTGATCTGTTACAACTATGTCGCGACCTATATCGTTATAAATATAATCAACTTCGTTGACGTTCGTTATACCACAATCGACAGTTATGAATAAATCTGGGTCATATTGCTCTGTAATTTCATCAATTGACTCTTCATTCATTCCGTATCCATCTTCACGTCTATTTGGAATAAAATAATTAACTTCTTCAAGTCCTTTTGATTCCAAGAATGTCTTTAGCATTACGGTTGAACAAATACCATCAGCATCATAATCGCCATATATTAAAACTCTTTCATTATTTTCAATAGCCTTCTCAATTCTTTGTGCTACATCCTCTAATCCTTCATATTGAGATATCGGTGTAATTTTTTCAATTGATGGATTTAAAAATTCTCTACATTCTTCTATTGAAGAAAAACCGCAGTTAAGCAAACACTTAGCTGTGATTTTTTCAACTTTTAATTCCTTAATGATTTGTTCTAATAATGCTTGATTATATTCCATATAAATGAATTAAGGGCTGCTTTTTACACAGCCCTATAATTTTATTGTTTAGCGCCTACATACTTAGGCTTTGCAGCGGCTTCTGTTTTGATCTTTGTCTTATTTGCCTTATGCTTTTCCCAAGCTTGGCTCATCACATAGTATAGTGATGGAGAAATAAACATAGATGAATAGAAACCTGCAATTAAACCGAAGATAACTGGTAATGCAAATTCGTTAACAGTAGATGATCCGAAGATTGCAAAGATTACAATTGGAATCATTGTTGTAACTGTTGAGTTGATAGATCTTAAAAGTGTGTGCTTTACAGAATTATCTAAAATAACAGCTGTATCGAATTTAGCATTTAGCTTTCTTTCATTTCTTAGATTTTCTCTTACTCTATCGAAGATAACGATTGTGTTGTTGATTGAGTAAGATACGATTGTGATAATAGCAGCAACGAATGCACTATTTACTTGGATATGACAAATTATTGTCATAGCAATCAAAATCGCAACGTCGTGAATCAATGCTATAACAGCAGCAAGACCTGACCAAATTTCGAATCTTATAATGATGTAAACCAAAATCAATGCAAGTGATACTGCTAAACAGATAAGAGCGGTCTTAATTAATTCAGCTGAAGCTGTAGCACCAATGTTTTCATATGTTATCATTGATTGTAATTCGTCAATATCTGTGTCTGGGAATTTTTCCTTTAACGCATTTGCTATAGATTGCTTAATAACTTCGTTTCTATATGTAGATAATGTGTTATCTGAATCGTATGATTTAGATACGTTATCATACTTAAATACGATTGCGTATTCTTCACCGCTTCCTGATGTTTGAGAATATGTAATATGAGCTTTAGCAATAGTTGCTGTAATACCTTCTAGTTTCTTGCCGTATAAAGCTGCATATTCATCAGATACAGCATAAGCTGCAACCTTTTCTGCATTTTCATTAGATTCAATAGCATCTCTAATTAATGATTCATATTCAGAATATGTAGCATCTGTTAATACAGAATCACCTAAAGCGACCGTTGCTAGAGAACCACCAGCAAAGTCAATACCGATGTTCATACCCTTACCAGCATCTTTATATACGCCAGCGTATACGCCGAACATAATACCTGCAAGGATAATGATAGCAAGTGGAGCTATAATCCAGTACTTAATATTTTTTGCGATTGGGAATTTAATTAAATCTTCAACTTTAAACTTCTTAGCCATGATTAATCACCCTCCTTTTCGCTTACTTCTTCTACGTCTACTCTTGCAACGCCTTCTTCTCTAAACAAATTGTATAGAGGTGCGTTCTCTTCTCTTGTAAATGCTTGTATACAAGCAACTGTTAATCTTGTCATAAGTAGTGATGAAATCAAAGACATTACGATACCGATTAATAATGTGATACCAAAACTCTTTAGAGTTGAAGTACCTAATATGATAAGAACTACCGCACCGATGATTGTTGTTACGTTACCATCGATAATAGCTCCTAATGATCTTCTAAAACCTGTAGATGTTGCTGTTCTTATTGTCTTACCCATAGCATATTCTTCTTTAATTCTTTCGAAGATAATTACGTTAGCGTCTACCGCCATACCTATAGCTAACAATACGCCGGCAATACCAGATAGGGTTAATTGTACCCATGGGAATACTGCTAAGAAGAACAAGAATGTTAATGTGTACCACCATAATGAAATAGCTGCACCAACACCTAGTAATCTATATAGCACGATTAAGTATGCCATGATTAGTAAAACACCAGCGATACCAGCGATAACACCGGCTTTAATTGCATTAACACCAAGTGTTGCAGAAATTGTAGAACATTGAGACATCTTCAATCTTAATGGGAATGAACCTGCTGTAATCTTTACTGCTAAAGCATATGCATCATCATATGTATAATTTCCTGAGATAGATGCTCTACCTGTAGTGATTGCTTCATTTACTGTTGGAGCAATTACTAATGAATCATTGATGTAGATTGCTAATTGCTTGCCTGTTAAAGCTTGAGTAGCTGTTGCAAACTTCTTTGTACCATCTGCAGTAAATTCTAGAGCAACAACATAGTATTGAGAATCTGTGTCGTATTGAACGCCAGCTTTTGCTACGTCATCACCTGTTAATTTGCCGCTTAATTTAACTGAACCAGTTTGGTCGTCTAATGATTTATCGTTTTTACCATCAACATATTCCTTGAATTCAAGTTCTGCTGGGTCACCGATTAATTCGAAAACTTTTTCTGGATCGTCAACGTCTGGGATTTCTACACGAATAGTCTCCCCACTAACTGTTACTAATGCTTCTGTATAACCTTTGTTGAACAACAAGGTTTCCATAGCTGCACGTGTACCTTCGATGGCTGCTGTCTTCTCGTCTTGTGTCATCTCTGCATAGCTTTCTTGCTCTGTATCGATATCATAAACGGCGTATACACCACCGCTAAGGTCAAGGCCTAAACTAATTGCTTTAGGGAATGCTTTGTAGTTATATAAACCAAGTTCACCTTTATCTAGTGAAACAAAAGCAAATACGGTTCCTAAAATTAGTATTATTCCAAGGATAGTCAAAATCGTAATTGATTTGTACTTTTTCACCTTATTTTGCCTCCTAAACTCCTATTTTAAAATATTATAATAATATAATTATATTTATAGACCATCGTAAAGTCAATAAATATTATTTTTGTTTTAAGATTGAGCAGACTCTTCAATAGCTTTAATAGCTAAAGATAAATCCATTCTCTTTCTTTCTAGCGCACATGTAATCTCATATGGAGTATTCATAGAACCAGCATAATTTATGTTGTTTGCTGTGCATCCACCTGAGCAATAATACTTAGCTGGGCACTTATCACATGCTGGCTTTTGAGTAACTATATTCTTTGCGAATTCTTTAGAAATATCCATGTTAATTTCTTTGTCGAAAACGTTACCCATATAGTAATCTTTGTTTTCAGCAAATTGGTGACATGGGAAAATATCCCCTGTTGGAGTTACTGCTAAATATTCACAGCCTGCTCCACAACCTGTCAATCTCTTTACAACGCATGGACCTGATTCTATATCTATCATGAAGTGGAAGAAATTAAACCACTTGTCAGTTTTTCTTCTATCAATATACTCTTCAGCTAATGTTTCGTATTCTTTTAGAATACGTGGTAACATTTCTTTTGTAATCTTCAAAGAATCAATATTTGTTACAACTGGCTCCATTGAGATTTGATCAAAGCCAATATCATTTAGATACATAACATCTTTTGCAAAGTCTAAATTCTTTGCTGTATATGTACCACGTACATAATATGTCTTGTCGCCTCTAACCTTTCTTAGTTTTAAAGCGTTGTTTATAATTACATCAAATGCGCTCTTTCCTGAGATAGTTTTTCTTACCTCATCGTGTATTTCTTTTCTACCATCAATAGAAAGAACTATGTTGTTCATTTCCTTGTTTAACCACTCAATTTTATCATCAGATAGAAGTATGCAGTTTGTTGTCATAGTAAATGAGAACTTCTTTCCTACCTTATCTTCGATAGATCTAGCATATTCAACTATTTGTTTTACAACCTCAAAATTCATTAAAGGTTCGCCACCAAAGAAATCAACTTCTAAGTTATGACGCTTTCCTGAATGTTGTACCAAAAAGTCAATTGCGTTCTTGCCTACCTCAAATGACATATGAGCTCTATTTCTTGTGTGGTAAGTTCCCTCGTCTGCAAAGCAGTATTGACACTTTAGATTACAATCATGACAAATGTGAAGACATAGCGCCTTTATTTCGCCTATCTTTTTGCAATCTTGCGTGCATGTGCATGGAGAATCTAAGACGCCCTCTTTTACAAGTTCGTCTAACTCTGCATTTACTTCTGAAACTTCTTTTTCATCTAGGGATTTTAGCTTTGCTAATTGTTCTTCATCCAAGTCATGTTCGAATCTATCTTTAGCAATTAAAAAAGTGACAAAATCTACATTATGTAAACTGCCACTTTCACTATCCCACATAAAATAATAAGCTCTAGTGTGGTAATTAAAGCTAAATAAATGGGTCATGTTTTATGTATTAAAGTAATGGTTTCTTAACTGTATTTGGTTTCTCTTCTCTGTGCTGGCAAGATTGATTACCTACTGTGCAAGATGTCTTGCAAGCTGATTGACAAGATGATTGGCATTCGCCACATCCAATATTTCCAGTTTTCTTCATTCCGTTCTTAACGATTGAATTAATGTGTTTCATTTTCGAATCCTCCGAGTTTTTTACATAAATATAATAATATATTTTTTAAAATAAAACAAGAATAATATTATATAGCGTAAAAAAATGCTGAGATTTCTCTCAGCACCTTTTATTCTTTTGTTTTAAAATTAGAAGATTTTTTCGTCTTTAGCCTTTTCTTCCTTAGCTTCTTCTGTCTTAGCTTCTTCTTTAGCTGGAGCTACATCATCTAATGCTTTTGGAGCTTCTTGCTTAACTTCTTCTACTTGTCCATTTGCGCCAACTTGCATAATTGTATAGATAGCGCTCTTGTCTAAAACGCAAAGGTTTGAACCATCGCATTTTGGGCTTAGGTCGATAACGATTGTACCGCCATCAATTGATTTGATTTCACCGATGAATCCGCCGATAGTCTTAACTTTTGTACCAGCTGTTAGAGAATCCATCATCTTTTGAGCTTCTTTTTGTCTCTTTCTTTGTGGAACGATAGACATAACTAGCATTAATACCATTAAAACACCTAATACAGCGATCATGATAATGCTTTGAGAATCCATAGCTCCTAAAGTATATAGTAAATTCATTTTTAAGGTCTCCTTTTTAATTTATACACGTTAAATAATATAGTATTTATCGTTATTTAGCAAGTAAAATAATTATTTTAGGTTTGGGGTCTGCTTTTCGCCACCGTGTCCCCATTCGTATTTTGAAGTAAATTCGTTATAGAAATCTAAGAATCTATCTTCCATAATTGCTTGTCTTATATCTTCCATTAACTTCGTTAAGAATCTAATATTGTGTATAGATAGCAATTCTCCGCCAAGTATTTCATCGGCATTAATTAAGTGTCTTATATATGCTCTTGTGAAGTTCTTACAGCAATAGCAATCGCATCCTTCTTCAACTGGCGTAAAGTCTTCTTTATATGCACCATTTCTAACCGTCAAATTACCGTTTCGAGTTAAAGCTGTTCCGTTTCTTGCAATTCTTGTTGGAAGAACGCAATCGAACATATCAATACCTCTCATAACACCTTCAACTAAGCAATCTGGGCTTCCTACTCCCATCAAATATCTTGGTTGATCTTCTGGATAGAATTGTCTTAGAAAATCTAAGATTTCATACATTGTTTCTTTTGGTTCACCTACAGATAATCCACCAATTGAGAATCCGCACTTTGCATACTTTAGGGTTTCTTTGATGCTTTGTTCTCTTAAGTCCTTATACATGTTCCCTTGAACAATTGGGAATAGCATTTGATCTTCTCTTTTATGAGCCTTATAACATCTATCTAGCCACAACAATGTTCTTTCCATAGCCTTTTTAGATGTCTTGTAATCTGCATGTCCTTCTGTGCATTCATCAAAAGCCATGATGATATCTGCGCCAAGCTTTTCTTCAACATCGATTGCTTTTTCTGGTGTCATGAACAATTTAGCGCCATCAATATATGATTGGAAGGCTACGCCTTCATCTGTTATTTTTCTCATTTTAGACAAAGAAAATACTTGGAAACCACCAGAGTCTGTAAGTATTGGTCTATCCCACTTCATAAACTCATGAAGACCCCCAGCTTTTGCAACTAAATCTTCGCCTGGTCTTAAGAATAAATGATATGTATTTGCAAGAATAATTGATGCCTTGCAGTCTTTAACTGCATCTGGTGTTAATGACTTTACTGATGCATTTGTGCCAACTGGCATAAATACTGGAGTATCTATAACGCCATGAGGTGTATATAACTTTCCTACTCTTGCTCCAGATTGTTTACAGGTATGAATTACTTCGTATCTAAATTTTTCCATATATTCCTTATATCAACAAAGTTGCATCGCCAAATGAGAAGAATCTATATTTCTCTTCAACAGCAACTTTGTACATGTCTAATGTTTCTTCTCTTCCTAAAAAAGCGCTAACAAGCATGATTAGCGTAGATTCTGGAAGGTGGAAGTTTGTTATTAATCCGTCGACAACCTTGAATTTGTATCCTGGATAAATAAATATATTTGTATCGCCTTTAAATGGACGAACATGGCCCGTTTCATCTGCGATTGATTCAACTACTCTTACCGATGTTGTTCCAACGCAAATAACACGTCTTTTTTCGTCTTTTGCTTTGTTTATAATATCTGCATTTTCTTTTGTAATCTCGTAAGATTCTGTATGCATTTTATGTTTTAAAATATCATCTTCTTTAACTGGTCTAAATGTTCCAAGGCCTACATCTAAAGTAACATGTGCAATAGTGACTCCCATATCTTGAACTTTTTGCAAAAGTTCCTTTGTAAAATGAAGCCCTGCTGTAGGCGCTGCAGCAGAACCTAAATGCTCTGCATAAACTGTGTTATATCTAGTTTTATCTTCAAGCTTTTTTGTTATATATGGAGGAAGTGGCATTTGACCAATTCTATCTAAGATATCTTCAAATATTCCTTCAAACTCAAACTTGATATATCTAATTCCCTCATCTGCAAAACCTACAACCTCGCCTACAAGTTCATCAGAAAATTTAATCTTTGTTCCAATCTTTAGCTTCTTTGCTGGTCTTGTTATACATTCCCAAGTTAAATAATCTTGGCGCTTTAGAAGTAAAACTTCAGTGTTTAGTTCTTTAGTAACATTTTCGCCAAGTCTTGTTCCATAGATTCTTGCTGGATAAACTTTAGTATCGTTAATAACTAAGACATCGCCCGCCTTTAGATAATCTACGATATCGTAAAAATGCTTGTGTTCAATTTGTTTTGAGTCCTTATGATAAACTAAGAGTCTAGAATGATCTCTAGGCTCGATAGGTGTTTGAGCTATAAGCTCTTTTGGTAAATCATAATAAAAATCATGAGTCTGCATTTGAATCCTCTCCAAATTCCATCTTCAATTGTTCAACATAGCCTGGAACTTTTCTACCTAGATGCTTATAAGCATCTGGAAGACAAATTCTTCCTCTTGGAGTTCTAGCGATAAATGCAATTTGCATCAAGTATGGCTCATACATATCTTCAATAGTATTTGGATCTTCATTTATAGATGCACTCAATGTTTCTAAGCCTACTGGGCCACCATTGAATTTGTCTATAATTGTTGTTAATAATCTAATGTCGATTGAATCTAGACCAAGCTTATCTATTTCCATTCTATTTAATGCAAGGTCTGTAATTTCTTTATCTATGTTTCCATTACCCTTAACTTCAGCAAAGTCTCTAACTCTCTTTAGAAGTCTATTTGCAATACGTGGAGTTCCACGAGAACGTCTAGCAATTTCAAGTGCTCCATCTTCTGTAATATCTATATTTAAAATCATAGCCGAACGCTTTACGATACTTGCCAATTCTTCTGGCGTATATAGCTCTAATCTACAATTAACGCCAAATCTATCTCTAAGTGGGTTAGATAAGCTTCCTGCTCTTGTTGTAGCTCCAATCAAAGTGAACTTTGGTAGAGGCATTCTCATAGAACGTGCTGTTGGACCTTTGCCGATAACAATATCTAAAGCAAAGTCTTCCATTGCAGAATATAGAATTTCTTCTACATTTCTATTTAATCTATGGATTTCATCTATAAATAAAACATCATTTTCTTGAAGATTTGTTAAAATAGCAGCTAAATCTACCGCCTTATCTATAACTGGACCAGATGTGATTTTGATTTGGCTATCCATTGCATTTGCAATGATGTATGCAAGTGTTGTTTTACCAAGTCCTGGAGGTCCATATAAAAGAATGTGATCTAGAGCTTCTCCTCTCTTTTTTGCAGCCTCTATGAATATAGACAAGTTTTCTTTAATCTTTTCTTGTCCGACATAATCGTTCATGTTTTTGGGACGTAATTTGTTATCATTATCTCCATCTTGAACGGGTTCCATAGATGACATGAATCTTTCGTCTTGATCAAATTCCATTATCTCATTCCTTTAAGTACGATTGTAATAATCTCTTCTACGCTATTGGCGTTTGCTCTAACTTCAGCAACTTTCTTAGCAGCTTCGCCCTTTGTCATACCTAAAGAAGCTAGTGCTAAAACCGCATCTTGAGACATTTGATCGTCAACTTTCTTAATTGGTGTATCGCCAAATGTATCAAAATCTTCTTCTTCAAGCTTTTCTTTCAATTCAAGGATAATTCTCATTGCAGTCTTCTTGCCGATACCTTTTACTTTTGAAAGTGCTTTAGAATCTGCATTTACGATATTTAAAGCCAAAGTTTTTGGATCAATTTCAGATAAAATCTGAAGAGCTGTTTTTGGACCAACACCAGAGATTGATGTAAGCTTAACAAACATTCCCTTTTCTTCAAGATTAGCAAAACCATAAATCTTTATAGTTTCATCTGTTGAAGTTATGCCTGAACTAATTTTAACGCAAGTATACACAAGCACTTCGTCCTTTTTGTCAGCTAGCGCCAATTGAGTGTTTTTAGAAACTAATATGTCATAGCCGATGCCGTTATTTTCAACGACTAATCTTCCATCTTCAAAATATACAACTTTGCCTTTAATATAGTAATACATACGCTTATATAATAAATTATATATGCACAAAAAGTCAATGCGCACGCAAAATAAATGTGTATTGACACACGCAAATAAAGAAATTAAAATAATTTTAATAATAAAAATAAATTAAGAGGTTCGAGACATGAAAAAATTGTTTAAAGAATTCAAAGATTTTATATCTAGAGGAAGCGTTCTAGATTTAGCTGTAGGTATGATTATTGGTGCTGCTTTCACAGCAATAATTACTGCCCTTGTAAATGGTATTTTAAAGCCACTTATCAATTTGATCCCACTTTCAGACACTGGTCTTCAAACAATCCTAAAGCCAGCAGTTGTTGATGAAGCAGGACAAATTTTAACAGAAGCAATCGTTCTAGATTGGGGTGCTGTAATTTCTGCAGTTATCACTTTCCTTTTGACAGCTCTAGTTCTATTCATTATTGTTAAAGCAATTAATACTGCTCAAAAGAAAGCTGAAGAAGCAAAAGCTAAGGCAAAGAGAGCTTTTGAAGATAAGTTAATCGCTGAAGGAAAACTTCCACCAAGAGAAGAACCTAAAGCAGATGAACCAGTTGCTCCAAAGCCAACACAAGAAGAATTATTAGCTGAAATTAGAGATTTATTAGCAGCTCAAAAGAAATAAAGCAAAGCTTTAAAATTAAACACCAAGGGGACTGAAATTAATCAGTCCCCTATTTTAAATTTAGCAAAATTTAAATCTTAAATAACCCGCCGAACCTTGCAGCTTGTGCATGAGTTAAGGCAATAGCAAGCGCGTCCGCTGCATCGTCTGGTTTTGGAATTTTTGAAAGATTCAACATCTTTGTAACCATATATTGAATCTGCTTTTTCTCAGCCTTACCATAGCCTGTCATAGCTTGTTTTACTTGAAGTGGCGTATATTCGTATAAATAGTTAGTTCTTTGCGTACAAGCAAGCAAAATAACGCCTCTAGCTTGGGCTACGTTAATACCTGTTGTTGTATTTGTATTGAAGAATAATTCTTCAAGTGCAATATTATCTGGTTGGAATTTATCTAAAAGCGCATTCATACCTTCGTAGATTTTTCTTAAACGAACTGGAACTTTATCTTCCTTTGGAGTTGTTATAACACCATAGTCAATTACTGTAGATTTTCCCCTCTCTACATTTATAACTCCATATCCGACAATAGCTAACCCTGGGTCAATTCCTAAAATAATCATTATGATCGAACTTGTCCGTTTCCTACAATAATGTATTTCTCGCTTGTTAGTTGTTTTAAAGCAAGAGGTCCTCTTGCGTGTAATTTTTGCGTAGAAATGCCTATTTCGGCCCCAAATCCAAATTCAAAACCGTCTGTAAATCTTGTAGATGCATTTACATATAGACATCCTGTATCTACTTTCTTTTTAAATATCTCAATAACCTTTTGATCTTGAGCAATAATTGCATCAGAATGCTTTGTGTTATTGTTGTTTATTTGATTGATAGCTTCAATATAGTTATCTACGATTGAAACTGTTAAAGTTAAATCTAGATGTTCCTTTTTATATTCTGTTGCTTCGCAAAGCTCTGCTCCTGGAACTAATTTGCAAACTTCTTCGCTACCATTAATTGTGCAACCATCTTTTACCATTCTAACTAAAAGTGATGGAAGATGAGCGGCTATTGATCTATCTATGATTAATTGCTCTAAAGCATTGCAAACAGATGGTCTTTGCATCTTTGCGTTATAGATAATCTTTTCAGCCATATCTAAATTTGCACTCTCATGAATATATGTATGGCAAACACCACCGGCTGAAGCGATAACTGGCATTGTAGCGTTTTCAAGCACAAAGTGCTTTAATCCATCGCCACCTCTTGGGATTACAACATCAATACAATCACCTTGCTTTAAAAGTTCGGCAGATAATTCTCTTGATGTGCCATCGATAAAGCCAACAACATCTTTGTTAAATCCTGCGCTCTCTATTGCATTTGATATGATTTCATATAGAGCTCTATTTGAATTAATAGCTTCTTTACCACCACGTAAAACAACACAGTTGCCGCTCTTTAAACAAAGCGCTGCAACATCAACAGTTACGTTTGGTCTTGCTTCATATATAACGCCGATTGTTCCAAGTGGAACTCTAACCTTTGTGAATTTTAATCCGTTCTTTATAACCCAAGAATCTGTAACTTCTCCAATTGGGTCTGGAAGTGATGCAACTTGCATTACACCATCAACCATAGTGTTGATTCTAGCTTCAGTTAGCGTCAATCTATCTAGCATAGAGTCTTTTATAACGCCTCTTGCTGCTTCAATATCTAATGCGTTAGCGTCGTAGATTTTTGCCTTATTAGAATTGATAGCATTGGCAATAGCATACAACATCTTATTCTTTTCTTCTGTTGTAGCTGCTGCTAATTCAAATGCTGCTTCTTTTGCCTTAAGGCAAACATCTCTTACGCTTAACATTATTAGTCTTCTTCCTCTTCTTCGTATAGCTCAGCATTATGATATACGTTTTGAACGTCATCATCTGCTTCTAGCATATCTATTAATCTTTGAACTTTAGCTGATGCATCTTTATCTAGAGGTGTTGTAGATTGTGGAACCATTGTAACTTCAGCTGATAAAATCTTGAATGTGCCAGCCTTTTCTAATGTTTCTCTAACTTGTGTGAAGTTACCTGGAGTTGTTCTAATTTCAAAAACGTCTTCATCTGGAATAACGTCATCAGCTCCAGCATCTAAAGCTTGCATCATAACTTCATCTTCATCTAAATCGCCCTTTTCGATTACGATAACACCTAGGTTATCAAATAGATAAGATACGCAGCCACTAACACCTAGTGATCCGCCACATTTATCAAAATACATTCTAACGTTACCAACAGTTCTATTAACCTTGTCTGTTAGAGTGTCTACTATCATTGCGATTCCGCCTGGAGCATATCCTTCGTAAATGTTGTTTGTGTAGTTTACGCTGTCACCTTCTCCGGCTGCTTTCTTAATACCACGTTGGATATTATCATTTGGCATGTTAGCTGCTTTTGCTTTAGCAATAACATCTCTTAATTTTGCATTGTTATTTGGATCTGGGCCACCAGCTTTAACTGCTACGGCGATTTCTCTACCGATTTTTGTAAACACGTTTGCACGTGCTGCGTCGTTCTTGCCCTTCTTCATTTGTATGTTGTGCCATTTGCTGTGTCCTGACATACGATTTATCTCCTTTAAAACATATTCTTATATATTATAAATTAAAACTTGCGTTTTAATCAACGGCTATTTAGAAAATGTAAGTGTGTATAGCGCAACAGATAATGAAACTGCTGCATTTAAACTCTCTATTTTGCCGCTCATTGGTAAAGATAAAACTTGTGTGCAATTTTCTTTTAAAACCTTTGAAACTCCATGTGCTTCAGAACCAACGACTAAAGCAAATGGTTTTGTAATGTTATTTTCTTTGAAAATATCTTTACCATTCATATCTAATGTAAGTAAATTATATCCTTGCAACTTTTCAAACAATTCTTCATAAGTTGTAGGGATAACATTTACCTCAAAAATACCACCCATTGTAGATCTAACTACTTTAGGTGAAAATGCATCAACCGTATTTATAGCATAAATATCTTTAATGCCACACGCTACGCATGTTCTTATGATTGTGCCCATATTACCTGGGTCTGAAACGCCATCTAAAACAACTACACTTTTACCTTTTTCTTCTTTATATTCTGGCTTTTTAGAAACAGCCAAGATTCCAGATGGAGTCTTTGTATCTGATATTGCGCCCATAACTTTAGCTGGTACTTCATAAACAATGTTTCTGTTGTACTTTTCGATGATATATCTATACGCATCAATCTTAGATTGATCTACAAAGATATAATCAACTAAAGAAATATCTGGAATATCCTTTACAATATTCTCTCCTTCTAGAATAAATTCATTATATAAAGAACGAGCCTCTTTATCTTTAAGAGACTTAATCTTTTGAATAAGTGGATTTGTTGTAGATGTAATTACCATAATATATTAAGAAGGCAACCTCGATTGAAGGTTGCCTTTAATAATCTTAGGCTTTAGCCTTTTCACACAAAGCTGTGAATGCTTGTGGATCTGATACTGCTAAATCAGCAAGAACCTTACGATTTAAATCAA
Organism: Clostridiales bacterium; assembly: GCA_015055975.1. Lineage (GTDB taxonomy): Bacteria > Bacillota > Clostridia > Christensenellales > UBA3700 > UBA3700. The sequence goes on from SVHF01000012.1 coordinate 22,555, forward strand.
TACCATTCTTCTTTAAACCATGCATCAATGTGCTGTAGTTCATACCATTTGTTCTAGCAGCTGCGTTGATACGAGCGATCCATAATTGTCTGAAATCTCTCTTCTTTCTTCTTCTGCCAGCAAACGCATAGTTTCCTGACTTCATAACAGCTTCTCTAGCTATTCTATATAACTTAGACTTAGCGCCAAAGTAACCTTTAGCTTGTCTCATTATCTTTCTACGTTTTTTAACTCCGTTAACGCCTCTTTTAATTCTCATTTTTCAAGTCCTCCAATTAAATCAAATTCTTGATCGTCTTCTCTTGTGTTGAGTCAACGTATCCAGTTTTTCTTAGAGAACGCATTCTCTTTGAATTCTTCTTTGTTAAGATGTGTCTTCTGTTCATCTTAGCTCTCTTGATTTTGCCGCTTCCTGTTAATCTAAAACGCTTCTTAGCGCCTGATTTTGTCTTTTGCTTAGGCATAATGTACCTCCGATTATATATGTTTATTTTTTCTTAATTTGTGATAGCGACATTGAGATTTCTCTACCTGTAATTGCCGCTGGTTTATCTATTTGTGCAATATCTTGCAACATTTCAAAGAACTTGTCCATATTTCTCATACCAAGTTCAGGTCTAGCATTTTGTCTACCTCTTAGTCTGATAACAACCTTTACCTTGTCGCCATCTTCTAAGAACTTTCTTGCTTGCTTAGCTCGTGTATTTAAATCACCTACATCGATAACTGCAGATAATTGAACTATTTTTTCCTTTACGATTTTTTGATTCTTCTTATTCTCTTTTTCCTTTTTAGACATTTCATATTTGTATTTAGAATAATCCATAATCTTGCATACAAAAGGTTCTGTTGAATTGCTCATTAAAGCAACGTCTTTTCCTTGGTCATAAGCAATATCTAATGCTTGACGCAAAGGCATAACTCCTAATTGTGTACCATCTTCGCCAATTAGCTTAACTTCTTTTGCTCTAATTTGTTCATTAATAAGTAGCTCTTTAATAATCGTATCCTCCTTGCCTTAGGCATAAAAATATGGGTAACAAAGCATACCTTGTCACCCATAGAAAAATTACTAGTTTCTATATACCACGTTTAGCCATTGCCCGACGGGTGAGACATAAGTCTACTTCATTTGCATAGTAATAATACCAAAACGTTTAATTTAGTGTCAAACGATTTTCTATATTAATTTATTATTAGAACTTTCCAAATGTTGGAGCTTCTGTAAATGAATATATTCCATATTCAGCATCCTCTATTGAAAAGCATGTGCAATTGCCATCACCTGGTGTATACATTCCACGAAGTTCTGGATAATTTTGAAGCATAGCTTCAGAACATTCTATTGAATCATCTAAATAGGCTTTGGCAGATATTCTAATCCATTGTCCTTTCTTGTTCATTGCAGAAATTGCAATATTTGGATTTGCAATCATTTCTTTTGACATATCCTTCTTCTTCCCTGTTTGGAAATATAACTTACCATTGAAGATATTTATTGTTCCAATTGGACGAATAGTTGGCTTGCCCTCTTTAATTGTTGCTAGATAATATGTTCCTGCATCTTTCAAAAAATCAAATACGTTTTTCATGTTATTTCTCCTTTCAATACATTATTATATACAAGTATATAAATAATTGCAAAAATGGGACGCATTTATTTGCGCCCCATATTTTGCTAGTTTTAATAACTATTTGTTTAAGCTATCTTCTGCATCTTTTTGAGTATTGAAGATTTCTTCTTTTGATCTTGTTTCTTTTGCACACATATATGTAATTAACATAGCATCTTCATCATTCTTTTTAATAACAAATGCTCTAACTACCTTACCATCTTTAACGATGAACTTATTGAATGCAAAGAATAATAATACATATGCTAAGCAAAGTAGCGCAACAATAGCTGCAATTACAATACCAACTACAGCGCCTGCATTTAGACCTTTTTCTGGATGTACATTTGCTTCAGCTTGTTTTTGGGCATAAGTTTGTTCTGCATCTACTAATACACCATAATTTGTAATTTGTGCCTTTTGAGAATCATCTAACGCATCATAAGCTGATCTTGCTGCATCAATCTTTGCTTTGCTCTCATCTGTATATTCAACGGTTCCTATGCTGTTGATTAATTCAATTGTATTTGCAACTTTTGCATCTTGCCATTGTGCATATAAAATCGCATTGTTATTTACTGTATATGAATCACCATTCTTATATGCAGTTCCTGTTCCATCTTGTGCTGTATTCCATTCAACAAAAGAATATCCTTCACGAGAAATGCCAAAATCTGCAGCACCCTTAAGAGAAATAGTTCTTCCTACAATATAAGAATCCGAAGTTGTTCCTTTTCCTCCATTTGCATTATATGTTACATCGTAGCCTAAATCAAATGCAGCTGAAACCTCGATATCTTTTGTAACTGTTAAATAATATGGATTTTCTTGTTGTGATTCTGAATCAATTGTCCAATAATCAAGCGCATATCCAGATTCTGGAACCCCCTTTAATGCTATTTCTGTGCCAGAAATATATGTATCTCCGTATACACTTGCACCAACTACAGCACCATGAGAAATTGTACCAACTAGTTTTACTGTATAGAATGTTGCATCAATTGCCCCTGATGCACCAATTACCCCATCTACACGACTTCCGCCTTCGTAATATGTTGTTATTTTTGTTGAACTAGCTGGAGCTACAGTACCACAAATTTTTGTGATTGAAGATTCTTCTCCGTATCCAATTTTAACATCCGTAGGATTTGAAGCATCAAAATATGTCTTAACGCCGCCTGATACTGCTTCACCATCTGTTAATTTTACCGGAGCATATAATTCTGGCTTACCTGCGGTTTTTGTTGTCAAAACTGGGTGATTAAAGTCTTTTGTATATTTATGGTCACTATCTCTTGTATACATGATACCATCTTCACGATAGCCTGCAGCTGTTTTGCATGATGTATCTATCTTGCAATCCGTAGGTGAAACCCTTGAAGAATAACCAGTAATTCCGCCATATACACAATTAATACAAGAAATGTCTCCATAATTATTATAAAACCCTATATCAGATGCTGTCATAGTATTATTATCAACTTTAAAAAAATAATTATCTGTAATAATACTATTTACGATTACAGAAGATTGAGCACTGTTATAACCAATACCACCACCATACTCTAAGCCTCCTGTTGTTACATTGCCTGTTATAGTACAATTCGCTAAATACAAATGTCCACTATAGCAATTTATTGCACCACCTATTTCAGATGATGAATTGTTTGCAATAACGGTGTTATTTGCAAATAAATACCCATTTATTTCCATAGCTCCACCGCCACCGGCTTCGTCTGCTGATCTATTTTCTGAAAGAGAACATCCTTCTAAAACAACCAAACTACCAAATTCTGCAGATATTCCCCCGCCGTTATCTGCTACATTTCTTACAATATTACAATTTTTACACAATAATTTTGAGTCACTTGCATAGATCCCTCTATTAGAACGTGTTACTGTAACATTTTCCATTGTTATAGTCGAGTCATTATAAACTCTTATAGCTGAATTTCCGTTGAAATAGCTAGGTATTCCGCCTCCAATAATTGTCATGTTTTTTAAAGTTACGTTCCCATTGTCAATATAGAAAACACCAAAATCAGATGCATCATCGTTTATTGTACCATCTGCATTTATAAATGGTTCTGGAACAGAAATAGTTGCTCCATGCCCATCTAATTCCGCATCTTGATACGCAATTCCTATACATTCAGTAACGATAATTGTTGTATTCTCATTCGCGTCTTGCAATGCAGCTTGTAACTCAGCTAAATTATTAACTGTTACTGTTTCTGCATTTGCAATATCTTCTGATTTTATAGATGTTATTACAATAAAACTTGCCAATAAGATAGCAATTAATAAACATGTAAATAAAATCGAAACTATTTTTGCATTGAATTTAATATTAAATCCCCTCATTATGCACATCTCCTACATGAAATTTAAGGGCTCTCTCCCTTATTCCTTATTTTATCATATAATATGATACGCAACAAAAGTGCTACAAATTCCATTGTTTTCATAAAAAAGAGCTGTCCAAAATTAAAATTTACGAACAGCTCTATGTCATAAAGCTTTCTAGCTATTTTCCTATGCTGTTTTGAGCATCTTTTTGAGTTTTGAAGATTCCTTCATTATTTCTTACTTCTTTTATGCACTTGAACGTAATTAAACTAGAATATTCTTTGTTCTTATTAATGACAAATGCTCTAACTACTTTCCCATCTTTAACGATGAATTTATTGAATACGAAGAATAACAATACATATACTAAGCCAAGTAACAAAACTACAACAGCAATTATAACCCCAACTACAGCACCCACATTTATGCCACGTCCTGGTTTTGCTTCATCTTGAGTTCCTTTTTCGGCATAAGTTTGTTCTGCTTGAGTTAATATATTGTAATTTGAAACCTTTGCTTTTTGATCGGCATCTAACTCATTATATGCAGCTCTAGCTGCATCAATCTTTGCTTTACACTCTTGTGTATATTCAACTGTACCGATTTTGTTTATTAAATCAATAGTATTTGCAACAGCCACCTCTTTCCATTGTGCATATAAAACAAAATTACTATTTAATATGTATTTATCGCCTTTTTTATATGAATCACCAGTTCCGTCTTGTTTAGTGTTCCATCCAACAAAAGCATATCCTTTTAAGAAAACGCCAACTTCACTTGCATCTTTTAGTGTAACTTCAGTGCCTTTAATATATGATTCTCCGTCTGTACCTCTTCCGCCATTTGCGTTGTATTCTATCTCATAACCAACATCAAAATTTGCAGAAATTAAATAATCTTTATCTACAGTTATGGTAATAGTGTTTTTCATCATTACTACTTTTGAATTAACAATCCAATATTCTAGTGCGTATCCGCTTTTTGAAACAGCTTTAAGCGTTATTTCTGTACCAGCAATATAAGAATCACCATAAATGCTTGCACCAGCTACGCGGCCATTTGTTGTTGGTTTCAATTTAACTGTATAGAACGTCGCGTCAATTGCACCTGAAGCGCCAATAATTCCATCTGCACGTGTACCACCTTCGTAGTATGTTGCGACTTTATCGGAACTATCTAAGGCTTCAGTACCTAAAACTTGAGTGATAGCTGCTTCTTCGCCATATCCAATACTTATATTGTAATAATCTGAATAATCGACATATGTCTCAACACCGCCACTTATCGCTTTGCCATTAGTTTTAATTGGCACATATAATTCAGGATTGCCTACGTTTTTTGAAATCAAAACTGGATGCGTAAAGTCAGGCGTGTATTTATGCTCATATTCTGTTGCTTGTTTTGTGTACATAATACCATCTTCACGATATCCAGCAGCTGTTTCACAATTAGTATCTATCTTACAATCTTGAGATGAAACAATTGAAGTCTCACCAGTTATTTCGCCATATACACAATTTACCAAAGATAAAGATCCTACGTCACGATATACACCAACATCACTACGAATCATTTCATTTGTTGAAGTTTTATAGTAATAATTATCTGCAATAATACTATTTACAATAGCAGAATTATATTCACTGTTATAGCCTAAACCACCTCCACAACTTATACCTCCTGTTGTGATATTTCCAGTAACTGTACAATTTGTTAAATATACTTGCCCATCATAACAGTTAATTGCGCCACCTATTTCTGCAGATGAATTATTAGAAATAACTGTATTATTTGCACACAATAATCCAGTTACTTCCATTGCGCCACCACCACTTTTTGTTGTTCTATTTTCTGACAATGAGCATCCATCGAGTACCATTGCACAACTATTTCCAGCATATAATCCGGCGCCATATTCTCTAACATTTCTTACAATATTGCAATTCTTTAAAGTAGCGTCCCCGGTATATGAAAATACACCACCATTTGAATTTGTGATTGTAACATTCTCCATTGTTAAAGTTCCATAACTCCAACGAACAGCATAGCTTCCATCAAAATAATCTGTATCACCGCCTCCGATAATTGTCATGTTTTTTAAAACAAAATCTCCACTATCAAGATCAAATACACCAAAATCAGAAGCATTTTCGTTTAATGTTCCATCCGGATTAACAAAAGGTTCTGGAACAGTAATTGTCGCGCCGTGCCCATCTAATTCCAAATCTTCATTTTCAACTTCGATTCTTTCCGTAATTATTATTGTCGTGTTAGAGCTTGCATCTTCTAATGCACTTTGTAATTCAGCCAAATTAGATACTGTTATTCTCTCTGCATACGAAATCTCTTTTGATTTACTATTAAACGCATTAGAAACGGCTAAAACGCCTATCAACAAAAATGCTATTAAAAGACATGATAATACGATTGTAAGTTGCTTATTTGCACTTTGTTTAAAATCCCTCATTATGTGCTCTCCCATTATTTCCTATTTTATCATATAATATGATACGCAACAAAAGTGCTTCAAAATCGCATTTTTGCATAAAAAAAGGAAAGATATTCATCTTCCCTTAAATGGTTAAGTCGTAAGGAAAATGTCTTTTTGAAAAACAAATTCCTTCAACGACTTAATTATGAATTAGTCCAATCTAAATGTTGAAACTTCGTTTTGCACTCTTGCAATGAAGTCTTCAACGCTCATTGAACCTAATTTGCCATCTGTTCTTCTATCTACAGAAACTGTTCCATTTTCAACTTCTTTATCACCAACAACTAGAAGATATGGGATCTTTTCATTTCTAGCTTCCATAATCTTTTTACCTAGTGTTTCGTTTCTAACGTCAGCTTCTGCTCTAATATTTAGATAAGATAGTCTTCTTACAAGGTCATTACAGTAATCTGCAGCTCTATCTGTGATTGCTAAAATCTTAGCTTGAACTGGAGCGCACCATACTGGGAATGCACCTGCAAATTTTTCGATCATCAATGCTATTGTTCTTTCGTAGCATCCAATAGATGTTCTATGGATGATATAAGGTCTTACCTTATTACCCTTTTCATCGATATATGACATATCAAATCTATCAGCATTGAACATATCTACTTGGATAGTAATTAATGTATCTTCTTTACCATATACATTCTTAACTTGGATATCTAACTTTGGTCCATAGAATGCAGCTTCACCAATACCAATAGAATATGTTAATCCAAGGTCATCCAAAATTGTCTTCATTGTAGATTCAGCCTTTTCCCAAACTTCTGGAGCATCAATGAATTTAACTTTATCATTTGGATCCCACTTAGAGAATCTATATGAAACGTCTTCAGAAAGACCTGTTATCTTTAGCATGAATCTAGCTAATTCCAAACATCCTTTGAATTCTTCTTCTAATTGGTCTGGTCTTAAGATCAAGTGACCTTCAGAAATTGTAAATTGTCTTACACGGATAAGACCATGCATTTCACCAGAGTTTTCATTTCTAAACAATGTAGATGTTTCACCATATCTCTTTGGTAAATCTTTGTAAGATTTAAGACCGTTCTTATAAACCATGTATTGGAATGGACATGTCATAGGACGAAGAGCAAATACTTCATCATCTTTTTCTTCATCGCCTAATACGAACATACCATCTTTGTAGTGATCCCAGTGTCCTGAAATCTTATATAAATCTGACTTAGCCATATAAGGAGTCTTTGTTCTAATATATCCACGTCTATATTCTTCATCTTCAACGAATCTTGAAAGGATTTCGAATAACTTAGCACCCTTTGGCATTAATAGTGGTAAACCTTGTCCGATATATTCATTTGTCATGAAGATGCCCATTTCTCTACCAAGTTTATTATGGTCTCTCTTTTTAGCTTCTTCTTGCATTTGAACATATTCTTGAAGATCTGACTTCTTATCAAAACATGTTCCGTAGATTCTTGTTAACATCTTGTTCTTTTCATTACCTCTCCAGTAAGCACCTGTAATAGATAACAATTTAAATGCTTTAATCATACCTGTAGATGGGATATGAGGGCCAGCACATAGATCTACGAAATCTCCTTGTCTATAGAAAGAGATAACAGCATCTTTTGGAAGGTCGTTGATTAATTCAACTTTATAATCTTCCTTAAATCCGTTCATAAGCTTAAGAGCTTCAGCTCTTGGAAGTTCAAATCTTTCCATTTTATAATCAGCTTTGATGATGCTCTTCATCTCTTGCTCAATCTTTTCTAAATCATCTGTAGTTATTGGAGTCTTAAAATCTATATCATAATAGAATCCATCATCAATAGCAGGACCTATTGCAAGCTTTGATGTTGGGTAAATGTTCTTAATTGCTTGAGCTAAGATGTGAGAACATGTATGACGATACATTCTCTTTCCCTCATCATCTTTGAATGTCAAAATTTCTAATGTTGCATCTTCATTGATGACATGATTCATTTCGACAACATTGCCATTAACTTTAGCTCCTAGAGCTACTCTAGCCAAACCTTCTGATAAATCTTTAGCAATATCTAAAACAGATAATCCGTTTTGATATTCTTTTTGGCTTCCGTCTTTTAGTGTAATTAACATATTTAATCCTCCAATAATATAAAAATACGTCCCTATGCATTTGCATAAGGACGAGTAATCGCGGTTCCACCTTATTTATAGTTTTCACTATCTCTTAATTTCATCTTTACGTGATGTAACGGCTTTTTCAATTGGTGGTATTTATTTAGTTATTGTACGTCTTCTCAGCACCCGACGCTCTCTGTGACAAATCGCTTAATAAACGTGTCCTATTGTGTGTTTCCACTTGCTATTGTAGTTAGTATTGTAGTCTCAATTAGTATAATTGTCAAACAAAATTATAATATCTTCTTTTTCTTAGCGTAATCTACAATGACATCTACGCACTCATCTATACCTATACTTGAAGACAAACTAAGGTCATAACTTGATGCTTTTCCCCACTCATCATCAGTATAGAAATTAAAGTATTTTGCTCTTTCTTTATTCTTCTTATTAATTGTAGCTTCTGCACTTGCTGCATCTATTCCATAATAAGTAATTGCTCTAAATACTTTATCTTGCATAGGCGCAGTTATAAATACATTTAATACATTAGCATGGTCTTTTAGGATGAAGCTTGAGCATCTTCCTACAATTACACATGATTCTTCATCTGCTAACTTCTTGATAGTATCAAATGTAGCAAAAGCAACAGATTGTGTTGGAGTATTAATATTAATTGGATCTACCATTCCATTTGAGAAAAAACCATTCCAGAATGGTTCTTTCTTCTCATCATTCTCTTTGACAAAATCTGCGGCGTATCCAGCTTCATTTGCGACCTTTTTGATTAATTCCTCATCATAGAACTTAATCTTTAATTTCTTGGCTAATTCTTGCGCGATATATCTACCGCCAGATCCATATTCTCTACCAATTGTAATTACAAAGCTCATAAGTATCTCCTTAGATTATATCTAAGAAAATAATATCACAAATACGACACGAATTAAATATCTATGCAAATTGGTTATGATACTCTTTTTTACTTTTCAGGTCAAAAAAAGTATCATTAATACATTATATTAAACGAATAATTTGCTATCTATTATTGTTTGTAGAGCTCCTATGACTTCTTTGTATTCGCATGGCTTTATTAATAAAACTTTTGTCGTTTCATTATAATCTCGATCGAAATAGGCTGTTTGTATAATATCTGCAAGCACTTTGTTAATATTAATATTATCCTGCGAGGAAAGACTCGTTTTATTGCGTTTCCTGTCTTCTCTTACTTGTGCAACCAACTCTTTGATTTTTGTGTCATTTATATCAATTTTCGACAATAAGCGACTTAAATCATAAATATGCCTTGAGTTTCTAGTTGGAACTTCTCTTAAATAATAGTCACATATCGCAAATACTTTATCTATAAATGTTCGTTCTAAAGATTGAGATAACACAAAGAATTCCCCCAAATTATACTCACGTATCTTTTCTTCGTTTTTAGAATCAATAAACTCCCTGATGTAAGAACCAACTTCAACTCGTACACTTGGATAGGCTTTTTGAATAAATACTATTTCTACTTGCAAATACGGTTTAATCGTTGGCGAATTGAATATAGCGGGATATCCTACTTGGTATAGATTGTAGTTTGCGTGAGAGTGATTAATAACTTGTGCTTCATTTAGAATTTTAAATCCTAGACTATCACATACCTCTATAATAGTTTTGTTTGCTTTTCTTTTATTGCCCTGTGTAAAGTGTTCAAGATCTAACGTTAAATCTATGTCTTCAGAAAATCTATCTATAATATGGAAGCACTTGGATAAACTAGTTCCCCCTTTAAATAACAAACCCGGTACCTTCTGAGAAAGTTCTTTTAGTAACAACGTAACATAATAATCTTTCTCTACATACGCATTTGTTAAATTAAATTGTTTTCCAGTTGCTTCAACTAATTCTTTAAACTCTTGTTCGTTCTTAAATAGCATAATCCAATACCTCACTATTGATCAAATTTCGTATTGTATTATTAGGAAAATTCTTTGACATTTCAATAAGTTGTTTTTTACTAACTTTATTCATTTGAATAAACTTCGCAATTTCACTTCTTGCAAAATCATTAATTTCCCTAACCTCACTAATATTGCTCAATAATTGTAGTATTGTATAGGCAGCGTAATTTTCATTAGTAATAGTGGTTCTTGATTTCCTTATAATATATCTCATTCCGCAAATATTAACAGTTCTTTTTCTAGTAGACTCTTTGTTTGTTACAAACTCTTGTGTGTGTGGAACTTGATTTGTGATTGAAAAATAGTTTAATGACGTCAACCCGCTTAAAACGCCGAATCTATTATTGCCATCTTCAATATATTTTTTAATAGCAACACTTTCGGCTGAGATTGTTGTCTCCCCAAACCATCGATTTTCAGAAAAATAATAAACACCTCTTGAAAATTTCTTAATTCTATTCTCGTTTTCAGCGTTGTGTAACAACTTAAAAATATAAACACGAGAATACTGAGGGAATTCATTTATTATTTCCTCTAAAAAAATAGGTTTATTGATGCCAAACTTCTCTTTCAATTTTTCTATAAACACACCTGTTTACCTATCAATAGTATACTAATTTATACAATTATTGTCAAATTTAGTATATTCATTTATTTTGCAATAAAAAAGGGATTTGAGCACACTATGTGCCTAAATCCCTATGTGGACTTATTATAACACAGGTTTTATTCTAATTCAAATGCACCTGTATACAATTGATAATACTTACCCTTTTGTGCAATCAATTCTTTATGAGAACCACTTTCAATAATATGTCCATGGTCTAGAACTATAATTACATCTGAGTTTTGAACCGTAGATAATCTATGAGCAATTACAAATACAGTTCTTCCCTTCATTAACGCGTCTGTTCCTTTTTGGACTAAAGCTTCTGTTCTTGTATCGATAGAAGATGTAGCTTCGTCCATTATCATAACTGGAGCGTTAGAAACTGCAGCTCTTGCAATAGATATCAACTGACGTTGTCCTTGAGATAGATTTGCGCCATCTGCTGTAAGCATTGTGTCATATCCTTGAGGAAGACGTGTTATAAAGTCATGAGCATTTGCAATCTTTGCAGCCTCTATTACTTCTTCGTCTGTTGCATCAAGTTTTCCATATCTTATATTGTCTTTTACTGTTCCAGTAAATAAGTTTGTATCTTGAAGAACAATACCTAAAGATCTTCTCAAGTCTGGCTTTTTAATCTTATTGATATTAATATCATCGTATCTAATCTTACCATCGGCAATATCATAGAAACGGTTTATAAGATTTGTAATAGTTGTTTTTCCTGCACCAGTTGCCCCAACGAAAGCAATCTTTTGACCTGGTTTTGCATTGATTGTTACATCATGTAAAACTATCTTTTCTTCTGTATAGCCAAAGTCTACATCAAACAGGTCAATCTTACCTTTTAACATAGTATATGTTACAGTACCTTCAGCCTTATGTGGATGCTTCCATGCCCACATACCAGTTCTTTCTTGAGATTCAGAAATATTTCCATGTTCATCAACTTTTGCATTAACTAATGTTACATAGCCTTCATCATATTCACTTTCTTCATCAATTAACTTGAAGATTCTGTATGCACCAGAAATACCCATGATAATTGAGTTTACTTGTTGAGCTGTTTGAGAAACGTTCATTGTAAACAATCTACTTATAATCAAGAATGATACAATAACACCAACTGTAATTGTTTCCCCAAATCCAACTATAGATAGATTTGGAGCTGCTGTATATGCAAGTACTGCACCAACACAAGCGACAAATACATATAAGATCCATCCTAAATTACCCATCATAGGCATTAAGATGTTTGCATATGTATTTGCTTTTGTAGCGTCATCGCATAACTCTTCATTTGCTTCTTCAAATTTTTCATATGCTTTTTGTTCGTGGCAGAATACTTTAATTACTCTTTGACCACTCATCATTTCTTCAACAATACCTTCTGTCTTTGCTAAAGACTTTTGTTGTTGAACGAAATATTTAGCACTCTTTCCTGAAACTGTTGTAGTTAGGAAGAACATTCCAATAACGCCTACAAATACAACTAATGTTAGCCAAATGCTATAATATAGCATAATTCCAATAAATGCAGTTAATGTGATAACTGATGTTACGATTTGCGGAATACTTACACCTATTAATTGTCTTATTGCATCGACATCGTTTGTGTAATAACTCATTACATCACCACGAGGATGTGTATCGAAATATTTGATTGGCAATGATTCCATATGAACAAACATTTCGCCTCTAATTCTCTTTAAATATCCTTGTGTAACAATTGCCATAATTCTTGTATATGCAAATGTAGATAAAATACATACGCCATATATAGCTATCATTGCAATTAAGTATCCTTGTAGCGTTGGCCACATAATATCTAGAGATTCTGCAACTGTCATACCATTTGCAATTCTTTGTACAGCTGGAGTTATACAATCATCCGTAATGCTTCCAATAAATACAGAACCAGCCGTTCCGCCAACAGCGCTGAATATTAAGCAAATAAATACGAAGATTAATTCCCATTTATAGTATTTGAAGATTGATTTTAGCAATCTCTTTGCGGTGGCACCCATCTCGCCTGCTTGCATCTTTTGTGGTCTTCCCTTCATCTTAGGCATTTTGAGCACCTCCTTTTACATTATTTTGAGAATAGTAAACTTCTTGATAAATATTGTTTCTCTTCAATAATTCATCATGTGTACCGAAATCTACGATTTCACCATTATCTATAACGATAATCTTATCTGCATCTTGAATTGAAGCAATTCTTTGAGCAATTATAATCTTTGTAGTATTTGGTATTTCTTCTTTAAATGCTTTTCTAATTAAAGCATCTGTCTTCATATCTACTGCACTTGTAGAGTCATCCAAGATCAAGATCTTTGGCTTTTTCAATAAAGCACGTGCAATACATAATCTTTGCTTTTGTCCGCCAGATACGTTTGCACCACCTTGTTCAATGAATCTATCATATCCATCTTGATGCGCAATAATGAATTCATGAGCTTGAGCAAGTTTTGCATACTTTATAATTTCTTCATCAGTTGCGTTCTCATCGCCCCACTTTAGATTCTCTCTAACTGTTCCTGAGAATAGAACGTTCTTTTGAAGAACCATTGCAACTTGGTTTCTTAATGTTTCAAGATCATATTCTTTTACGTTATGACCACCAACTAAAACTTCACCATCTGTTGCATCATATATTCTTGGAATCAATTGAACAAGTGTTGATTTAGATGAACCTGTTCCACCAATGATACCAATTGTTTCACCAGAATTTATCTTTAGATTAACATTAGATAAAGCGTTGCGTTCTGCATCCATTGAATACTTAAATGAAACATTCTTAAATTCAATAGAACCATCTTCTACATTCATCAAAGGATTTTCTGGATTATGAAGAGTACTCTCTTCTTCCAAAACTTCAGCAATTCTTTGAGATGAAGCATTTGCAATTGTTACAAATATCAATGTCATAGCAACCATAAGCATAGACATCAATGATTGCATACCATATGTAATTAAACTTGAAAGCCCACCTACAGATAATTCACCCCAAATAAACGAGCCATCTTCTGCAACGCCTTGGAATGTTTTTACTATAAGCATTGAGCTTAATATAGATACAATGACAATTCCTGAATACATTGCAAGTTGCATAGCAGGAGAAGCAAGCGCAATTAACTTTTCAGCTTTTACGAAGTCTTTCTTTACTTCTTCAGCTGTTGTATTGAATTTTTTTATTTCATAGTCTTCTCTAACATATGACTTAACAACACGAATACCTTTGATGTTTTCTTCTACCGATTCGTTTAATGCATCATATTTTTTGAATACCTTTTCAAATAATGGATGAACAACTCTTATACCCATTATTAAAATGAACGCCAAAATAGGCATAATTACAACGAATACTATAGACATTCTAACGTTAATCGTAAACGCCATAACTAATGAGAATATAGCCATAAATGGAGCTCTTACTGCTACTCTTATAACCATCATAAACGCCATTTGAACGTTTGTAACATCTGTTGTTAAACGCGTAACTAATGATGATGTTGAGAATTTATCAATGTTTGCAAATGAGAATGTTTGAACTCTCAAGAACATGTCTGAACGTAAGTTCTTTGCAAATCCAGCTGATGCCACCGCACAATACCTTCCCGAAATCGTTCCGAATACAAATCCTGCTACTGCAAGCAATAACAAGATTACTCCATCTACGATAAAGTCTGTAATTGAGGCATTGACAACGTTGGTTAATTCATCGATAAATCTTGCCATAACAAGAGGTATAATACATTCAACTACAACTTCTAACGCTACCGCAAGTGGCGTTATAATTGTGGCTGTTTTATATTCCCTAATCGATCTAGCCATAATCTTAATTGTTTTCATTATTTATCCTCTAGGTTACTAATAACCTTCTGTAAAATTTTTTCTAATTGTTCTTTTTCAGATTCGCTAATACCTTCAAATGCTAAATCTGTAATAGTATCAGAATCTTTCTTTATTTGTTGTAAGATTTGTACTGCTTTAGAATCAAGTACAATTTTTTTCATTCTTGCATCATTATTTAATTGCTCTCTTTTTATTATATTGTTCTTTTCCATTAAAGCTAAAATCTCTGATGCAGTTGATCGTCTTAAATTAAATTCTTTTTCGATGTCTTTTTGGAATACGTCATTTCCTGCGCCAATTTGCTTAGAAATAAAACCAAGAATAACTCCTTGTTTTGGAGTTATAGGACACTTAGTGTCACAATGCTCTAACTTTGCACATTGTCTTTTGATTAAATTCATCATGATTCCGAAATCTTTTCGAATCAAATCATTTGTAACCATATATTCACCCGCAATAAAAAATCTTTGTTAGGTTGCTAACATTTATTTATTATATTGATATATAATATTAATTGTCAACTAAGTTGACTAACACTCTATTACTATTTAAAATATTAACGTAAACAGGAGGAAATATGGATTTTACTCAACTTCTACAAAAAATTGGAGAATGGGTTACAACTGAAGGATTAAAACTAGTTTTAGTTCTATTAGTTTTATTTATCCTTTGTAAAATTATTAACTTTTTATGTAATCGTTTAGATAAGCGTTTAGAAAAGAAAAATTTTGATTTAACCCTACGTCATGTGCTAGTTCCCGTAATTAGAAGATCACTAAAAGTTTTAATATGGGTTGGAGCTATTGGATATTTAGGAATCCAAACATCTGCAATTTCAGCAGCAATTCTATCTATAGGTACAGCAATAGGTCTTGCTCTACAAGGATCATTATCTAACTTCGCCGGCGGTATCGTTGTTGTAGCACTACGCCCATATAAAATTGGCGATTATATTACAGTTGATACAGTTGAAGGAACAGTTACAGAAATTACACTATTCTATACATATCTAACAACACCAGATAATAAAGTAGTAATTCTTCCAAATTCAAAGACTTCAAATACAGCTATTGTTAACTTCACAAAAAATTCTACAAGAAGAACAGATATAGAATTCTCTATTCCATACAACGAAGATTTTGAAAAGGCACAAGCTGCAATCCAAAAGGTAATGAACAAAAATAATAAGATTCTTCAAGATCCTGCACCAACTACATTTGTTTCAAAGCATGCGGATAGCGCAATTATAATTCTTGCAAGATATTGGACAGCAAATGCTGATTTTTGGCCAACAAAGTTTGAGATGATGGCCGATGTTAAAAAGGAATTTGATAAACAACACATTACAATTCCATTCAATCAATTGGATGTGCATATAGATAAATTAGATGACAATAAATAAAATAATCGCCTCAAACGAGGCGTTATTTATTGCTTATAAAACTTTTGCTAATTGCTGTCTTAAATGAATGTGGTCTTTATTATTCTCAACAATTACATCTGCATATTTTTCTAACTCTTCATCGGTTGGCTGAGATGCAATAATCTTTTTTGCATATTCTTTATCATAACCACTTCTTTTCATGATTCTTGAAATTCTAAATTTTACTTCTGCTTCAACTAGAATTACTCTATCAAAATAATCTTGTAAAATGCTTCCAACAAATACAGGAACTTCAAAATATACAACTTCTTTATCTTTAGATAAAATATCTATTTCTTGCTTAACTAAAGGATGAGCAATTGCATTTAATTTTTCTAATTCTTTTTTATCCGAAAAGACTATCTTTCCTAAATAGGCTCTATCTAACGCGTTATCTTTAACAGCGCCTGGCCATGTAGCATTAACTTTATCTAAATATTCTTTTCGTGTAGATATTTCTTTATAGATTTCATCGGCATCATAAACAGGATAGCCCATCTCTTTTATAATATGGGCTGCTGCACTTTTCCCGCTTCCAATTCCGCCAATTATTGCTATCTTCATTATTTAGCCTCTAGCCAGTTATGGCCAACTCCAACTTCAGCAATTAGTGGAACATCTAATTTAACTACATTTTCCATTGCTTGCTTTAATAGCGTAGAAACTTTTTCTACTTCATCTTTTGGAGTATCTATAATAAGTTCGTCGTGAACTTGCATAATAAGTTTTGCTTTTAATCCTTGAGCTTTTAACTCATCGTGCACTTTTATCATGGCAAGTTTCATTATATCTGAAGCACTTCCTTGAAGTGGCATATTCATGGCAACTCTCTTTCCAAATCCTTGCATATTTCTATTTGACATAGTAAGTTCTGGAATAGATCTAATTCTTCCCATCATTGTCTTTGCATAACCGTTTTTAGTTGCTTCGGCAACTAGTTCATTCATATATTCATGAACTCTAGGATATGTTTTAAAATAATTTGTTGTGAATTCTTTTGCCTTATATACAGGTATTCCTAAATCTTGAGATAGACCAAAATCTGTAATTCCATATATGATTCCAAAGTTTACTGCCTTTGCTTGTCTTCTCAAATCCTTTGTTACAAAATCAATTGGAATATTGAATATCTTTGCGGCAGTTGCTGCGTGAATATCTTTGCCTGATTTGAAATCTTCAACCATACCCTCATCTTTAGAAAATGCTGCCATTAATCTTAATTCGATTTGAGAATAGTCCGCGCAAACAAGTTCACATCCTTTAGATGCTATAAACATCTTTCTTATTTGTCTTCCTTCTTCTTTTCTAACTGGAATATTTTGAAGGTTTGGTTCAGTTGAAGATAATCTTCCTGTTGCGGTAACTGTTTGCTTAAAGATTGTATGAATCTTTCCTTCACTATCAATTAAAGGCTCCATGCCATCTAAATATGTTGATCTTAATTTTTCAAGTTCTCTATAGCGTAAAAGAAGCGGAATAACTGGGTGGTCATTAACTAAATCTTGAAGAACTTCAACATTAGTTGAATAACCCGTTTTTGTCTTTGCGCCTTTTGAATTTAGATTCAATACTTCAAATAAGATATGAGCAAGTTGTTTTGTTGAATTAATATTGAACTCTTCTCCAACTATGTCATATATTTCTTTAGTTAAAGATGCAAGCTCTGCCTTAATTTCTGTTGCAACTTCATGAAGGATATCTTTATCTATTGAAAATCCACATTGTTCCATATCGTATAGAACACTAATTAGTGGCTTTTCCATATCAAAATAAAGATGCTCTAATTTCTTTTCCTTGATAAGTCCTAAAATATCTTCATATAGATACATAGCACCAAGGGCACTATTATCTGCATTTAGATTGAACTTTTCTAACATATCCGTTAGATTCTTGTAATTTCTATTTGCATCTAAAATGTATGCCATAACTAAGATATCTTCATAATTTTGAATCGTTGCATCAAAACGCTTTAAATCATACATGAAGTTTTTCACATCATAAATAATCTTTTTTATTGATGCATCTTCAAATATATCTTTAAATTCATATAGGAAGTTATCAAAGAAGATTCCGTCTAATAAATTATCCGAAAGCTTAATTGTGAAAGATTTATCTTTACTTACAGCTATTTCAATATCTGCTCCAACATTGAATGTAAATATACCAGATTTCTTAATAGCCATCTTTACATCTTGAAGAGCTCCCATATTATCTACGATAATGTTTTCCCCTTCAAGCTTTTTAATTTCAATTGCTTCTTCTTTAAATGAAAGCTTATCAATTATCTTATTTAATTCTAAATCTTTTAATGTATCGTAGAATTCTTGAGTATATTCACCCGTAAATCTTGCTGATTCTAAATCAAAAGAGATTGGAACGTCAATCTTGATTGTGGCTAACTTATAGCTCAAATAAGCCAAGTCTTTATTTTGTTCTAGTTTTTCCTTTAATTTGCCCTTTATCTCGTCGATATGAGCATATACACCATCTAGCGTTGTATATTTTTCTAAAAGATCTTTTGCTGTCTTTTCGCCAATGCCTGGAACACCTGGAATGTTATCTGAAGTATCACCCATCAAAGATTTTAAATCTATGATTTGAGATGGAACCATATTCCAAGTTTCTTTTAAATATTCAGGAGTAAATACTTCTATTTCAGAAACACCCTTTTTAGTAAGAAGTACTGTTGTTGTGTTATCTACTAATTGAAGAGAGTCTCTATCTCCCGTTACGATATATGTTTGATCGTTATATGATTTAGCAATAGTTCCAATTAAATCATCGGCTTCGAATCCATCCATCTCTAAAATTGGAATACCCATTGTAGATAGAACCTTTTTCATTGGTTCGATTTGCATTCTTAATTCATCTGGCATTCCCTTTCTTTGAGCCTTATAGCCCTCATACATTTGTTTTCTAAATGTTGGAGCATGTCTATCAAAAGTCGCAATAATATAATCTGGTGTATATTCGCCTATTAATTTAATAAGCATGTTCATATACCCAAATATAGCGCCTGTGAATTGACCCTTTCTATTCGAGAAATTAGGAAGAGCATAAAATGCTCTGTTAATTAAAGAATTGGAATCTAAAACTAATATCTTTCCCATTAAAGCTTCTCTGCTATTTTCTTTAAGAAGTCCTCAGTTAATAACTTATGAACTTCATTTTCGCCTTTATATAAAGCTGCTAAATCGCCTGTCATGTAGCCATCTTCAATAGTTTGAATTGTGGCCTTTTCTAACTTATCTGCAAATGCTTGTAATTCTGGAAGATTATCGAATTCTCCTCTCTTTCTTAAAGCACCGCTCCAAGCGTAGATAGTAGCTACTGGGTTTGTAGATGTTTGTTCACCCTTTAGATATTTATAATAGTGTCTTGTAACTGTACCATGAGCTGCTTCATATTCATATTTTCCTGTTGGCGAAACTAGAACAGAACTCATCATTGCAAGTGATCCAAAAGCTGTTGCTACCATATCACTCATTACGTCACCATCATAATTCTTACAAGCCCAAATCATACCGCCATTTGAACGTACGATTCTTGCTACGGCATCATCGATTAGTGTGTAGAAATATGTAATTCCTGCTTCTTCGAATTTTGCCTTATATTCATTTTCATAGATTTCATTGAAGATATCTTTGAATCTATGGTCATATGTCTTTGAAATTGTATCTTTTGCGTTAAACCACAAATCTTTCTTTGTGTCTAATGCATAATTAAAACAAGCTCTTGCAAATGAAGAAATAGATGCATCAACGTTATGCATACCCATAACTACACCGCCAGATTTCTTGAAATCAAAGATTTCGATTTCTCTTTGGCCATCTTCATCTTCTAATAAAAGCTTAGCTTTTCCGCCCTTTTTAACATATCCTTCAACATCTTTATAGATATCGCCATAAGCATGACGAGCGATAACGATTGGCTTTTCCCAAGTTGGAATATATGGAACGATACCCTTTACCATAATTGGAGCTCTAAATACTGTTCCATCCATGATTGCTCTAATTGTTCCATTTGGGCTCTTCCACATAGTAGATAGATTATATTCTTGAACACGTTGAGCATTTGGTGTAATTGTTGCACACTTTACTGCAACGCCATATTCGTTTGCTGCATTTGCTGAATCTATTGTTACTTGATCTTTTGTTGCTTCTCTGTTTTGAAGTCCTAAATCAAAATAAATTGTCTTTAAATCCACATATGGAAGAATAAGGATGTCTTTAATCCACTTCCATATAATTCTTGTCATTTCATCCCCATCCATTTCTACGATAGGTGTAACCATTTTAATTTTTGCCATGAGTTTGCTCCTAAAAATTATATTCTTTACTATTATAGTAAATATGCGTGATTTATTCAATGAATTACTAAAAAATGATAATTATCTTAACCACATTATAATGGCATCTTTTTTATTTAAATAAAAATTCTTTCTTCTGCCTTCTTCTTTAAAGCCGAATTTCTTATATAGTTTAATTGCTCTATCGTTATCTACTTCTACTTCAAGAGTTAGTGCGTTTACTTCAAACTTATGAGCCCTTTCTATCAAATCTTCAAAAAGCTTTGTGCCGTATCCTTTTGATTGATATTCTCTCTTTATGGCGATGTTGTTTATATATCCTTCATCAAATACTTTTTGAAATGAATAATAACCAATTACTTCATCATCTAAAAGCATTACACGAAATATAATATTCTGCTTACGAATCAAAGATAAAAGTGCGTCTTTTGACCAAGGAACGATTATCTCTTTGCTCTCTATTGCAAAGATATCATCTATATAATTTTCTTGAACATTAACTATGTTAATCTCCATCTCTATCCCTTTCTGCTTGAGACTTTCTTAAATATATTGGCTCTAATGTCGAAAATTCTTTTTTCTCTGCCTTTACTTTTGCAATAGCTATAAGATTTTCTGGCTTTGAATCTTCCTCTTTAAAATATAATTGAAGGTTATCTTTTTTTATGTCATCAATATGCTTACAAGATATTTCTTCAATCCCTTCCCAAGAACCATTGAATTTTGCAGCATAGAAGTTATCATGAAGCGCATCGATTAATGTGTAGAAATGGCCTTCTTTACCGTATGCTAATTCTTCTAAAGAATTAATAGCAACACATGGCTTTGATGTTGCAAAAGATAATGCTTTAATTGTAGCTATACCAATTCTTATTCCAGTAAATGAACCAGGGCCAACAACGCATGCAAATACATCAATATCTTTAATTGTTAAATTTGCTCTATCTAAAATAGTCTCAATTGCTGGCATAACTAAAGAATTATGTCGCTTTCCTTGAGCTTGAGGAATTTCAGAAAAGATTTCTTTTCCGTCATATAAAGCTACAACTAAATTATTCCCTGTTACATCTAATGCTAAAATCTTCATAGTACTTCAATCTTCCTTGATGTATCGTCAATTACTTCTATGTTTATAACAATTGGATCTTTAATGTTTTCAAACTTGTTCCATTCAATGACACAAACGCCATTTTTCATTCCAAGATAATCATTAAGTCCAAGTTCATATAATTCATCAGCTTCTTCTACTCTATACATATCGAAGTGATACAAATTAATACGTCCTTCGTATTCCTTCATAAAAGTAAAAGTTGGAGATGTAACGACTTCATCAATACCCAAAGCTTTAGCAATGCCTTTTGTAAATGTAGTCTTGCCAGCGCCTAAATCACCATTCAATAAAATGATTTCGCCGCCTACTAATTTATCTGCTATTTGCTTCGCAATATTGTGTGTTTCTTCTATGCTGTGAACTATATATTCCATACTCAATAGTATATAGTACTTGACTTATCAAATCAAATTGTTATAATTGAAAACGTAAAATAAATTCTTTGAGGCGGAGCGTAATTCTCCACCGGCGGTTAAAGTCCGCAAACGTCGCACCAAACGACGCCGATCTAGTGAGATTCTAGAACCGACAGTGATAGTCTGGATAGGAAAGGAATAATATATGAAAGTTTCAAGAACACGTTATGTTTCATTAGTAGCAATTTTTTCAGCAATTTCATTTGGTTTAATGTTTTTAGAATTCGCAATCCCAATGCTTATTCCATCATTCGTTAAAATGGACTTTTCAGAGCTACCTGCTTTGATTGCTTCTTTTGCTTTAGGTCCATGGGCTGGCGTTTTGGTTTGCTTAATTAAAAACCTATTCCATTTGATAATTACAAGAACATCTGGAGTTGGCGAACTTGCTAACTTCTTGATTGGGGTTGCACTAGTACTTCCTGCTGGTTACATTTACAAGTTCCATAAAAATAAGACTTTCGCTATTATTGCCTGCTTTGTAGGAGCAATAATAATGGGCGTCATGTCTTATCCACTAAATTTATGGGTTACTTATCCATTCTATTATAACTTTATGCCAAAAGAAGTTATCTTGAATATGTACCAAGCAATACTTCCATGGGTTGATTCAATAGAATTATCTCTACTTGTATTCAACACCCCATTTACAATGGTTAAAGGATTAATGGTCGCAATTATAACAGTTATTGTTTACAAGCCACTATCTCCAATAATTCATGGTTATGGCAAATTTGCTATAGGTAAAGAAAAGCAATTACAAGTGCCTATTGATGAAGTGCCAGCAGCTCAAGAGGATGAACCCAAAGCTGATGTAGAAAATCCAACACAAGAATAACGAAAAGAAGCCTGCCAGATGGCAGGTTTCTTTGTATCATGTTAATTCTATTATGCTGGCAATAAAGCAGCTAATTCATCAGGAATTACAATATCTTCATGGCCATATTGAATATTATATTCTTCTTCAAAATACATTATTTCATTAACGCCATTTAAATCTTGAGCAATCGTAGCATTTATTTCCTCTGCCCAAACAAGCTTTGATTCTTTGAAAGACAAATGGAAAACTATCGTAGCTGAGCCATGTGAATGATCATATTTATTTGTAGAATACAAATCAGCTGAAGCATTATATCTAAAATCTGAATATGGACGTCTACAATCAGGGTCTATCATTAACCCAATTGATGTTGGAATAAAACGCATTATATTTGTTTCTTCTGTTTCTGATGGCTCACTCTCGTTTACCCATATCTCTTCAAGTGTTTCATCATCAAAGCCAATGCCAAACGTATATACAAATCCATCTTTGATTAAAATATATTCATTTGGTTGTAAAACTCCGTTTTCGTCTTCAACATAAACCATAAATGCATTTTCGTTGAAAACATATTTCTTTTTGCCTGCTGTCCTATCCATTGTTGTATCTAGTCCTGGAGCTTGGATAGTAGACACCTGATGCATAACAAATTCTCTAAAGTTTGTATTGTAATCAAACGCTGCATTATATTGCTCTTCAGTTAAACTTGGCGTCACTTCATCATAAGATGTTCTATCGTCGATTGTTTTAAGGGGATATTCTATGTATTCACCTTCGTCTTCGCCACCTTGTTCACCATCGCCTTCAGTTTCTCCTCCAGCTTGTTCTTCTTGTTTATCTTCATCTGTCTTGTTTGGATGTAGGCCTTCTTTTTGAGCAACTTTATCGGCTAAATCCATTGCAAGCTGCTCTCCTGAACAAGCACAAAAACAAATAGTTAAGATAAGCAATAATGCAATAACAACTGCAAGCTTTTTCATACTATACCTCTATTAATTCATACTCCCTTGTACCATAACCTAAAGCAACTGCTGCTTCAATTGTATGAATACCTTTTCTAGATTCAATTCTCTGTATTAAATGATCTCTGCCTGGGTCTTTAGATTTATAAACTAAATCTACACAAGCTTGATCGATTGCAACTGGGTCTAGTGATGCCAAAATACCAATATCTTTCATGCAAGGATCTTCTGCAACTGCGCAGCAATCGCAATCAACTGACATATTGCACATTACATTAATAAATGCACACTTGCCTTCAAATTGCTTAACAACTGTACCCGCAGCTTCAGCCATACATTCCAAAAATACTTCTTGAGGTGCTGTCATCATCCAAACTACAACTTGACGATGTGTTCTACCACCTGAGTGAATCCAGCATTTTCCGGCTGATGATGCACATCCAATAGATAATTGCTTCAATGCACCGCCGTAGCCTCCCATTGGGTGACCTTTAAAGTGAGATAGAACTAAAAGTGAATCATAATCTAAAAGATGCTTTCCAACTCTATTGTTCTTTAAATGCTTACCGTTTTCAATTGGTAAATCTACATCTGGGCCTTCTGAGTCCATAATATCTACATCAAAAACCTTACTCCAGCCATGCTTTTCCATAAGCTTTGTATGTTTTTTAGTTGTATTTCTTGTTCCTGGATATGCAGTATTACATTCAACTACAGTACCTTTTAAATCATCAATTACTGGTTTCCAGAACTCTGGTCTTAAGAAGTTTTGGTTTCCTTCTTCTCCAGAATGCACTTTAACTGCAAGTTTCCCCGGCAAATTAATACCAAGCTTTTTGTACATTTCAAGTACCTTTTCTGGTGATATTTCTTTTGAGAAATAAACTTTTGCTTTTTCCATATATGTACCTCGCTAGTTTTGTATCGCTAATATCATTTGAGGCTTGCTTGGAATGTCTTGTCCAATTTTTATAGCCTCTAATACTTTATTTATTGCTGCTTCGTTTTTCTCTTTTGAGTAAATCGTAGCAATTATATCGCCTTCATTTACATGATCGCCAATGTGAACCTTTGTCTCAACCCCGCAATATAGGTCGATTGAGTCTGTCTTTTTCAATCTTCCACCGCCAAGTAGCATTACACATCCAGAAATTGCCATTGGGTCAATATCTTCTACATATCCAGATGCTGGTGCTTTTACATCATATATAGCCTTTGCATTTAGAAGATGCTCTTTATTTAAGAACGATAAATCTCCACCTTGTGCTTTTATCATCTCTTTGAATTTTTCTAAAGCAAGTCCGCTATTTAATACTTCGTCACACTTTGCTCTAGCGTTTTCAACTCCCATTGAAGTTAAAAGCTCAGAACATAGCGTTATTGCAACTTCATATAAATTGTTTCTAGCACCTTGTAAAACATTCAAAGCACCATATACCTCTAGTGAGTTTCCAACAAATTCATCTAATGGATAATCCATGTTAGTTACAACAGCTACAACGTTTTTACCCGCTTTTTTACCAATCTTAACCATTTCCGCAGCAAGAGCCTTTGCAGAATCAAGATCTTTCATAAATGCACCACGGCCACACTTTACATCTAAAACTATGTTTTTAACTCCAGATGCAAGCTTTTTAGACATAATTGACGACGCAATAAGGCCAACATTGTCTACAGTTTCTGTAACGTCACGAAGCGTATATAATTTCTTGTCTGCTGGACACATATCTTTAGATTGAGAAATAACGGCTATGCCAATATTCTTAACCTGTTCTTTAAACTGATCTTTATCTAGATTAATATGGAATCCTGGAATAGATTCTAATTTATCTAAAGTACCACCAGTATGGCCTAAGCCTCTTCCTGAAGCCTTTGCACACTTATATCCAAGAGCTGCAAATATTGGAGCTACGATAAATGTTGTTGAATCTCCAACACCACCAGATGAATGCTTATCTACAGATTTTTCATAAAATTCAGATAAATCTACCCTAATTCCTGAATCAATAATAGCGTTTGTTAAATTGAATGTTTCTTCTTCTGAAAAGCCAACTAAACATATTGCCATTAAAAGTGCTGAGGTTTGATAGTCCTCTATCTCACCACTCATAACGCCCTTAATCCAAAAATCTATTTGGTCTTTGGTTAATTCTTTTCCTTTCTTTTTTGCATTAATAATTTGAAGAATATTCATAGAAATATTTTAACATATTTTTATTATAAATAAAACAACGGCATTACTCCCAATCCCTAATTGTAACTTGTAAAAGTAAATTCCAGTATTAAGTTCCAGTTTTCAAAATTTTGTAAAAGTAAATTCCAGTTAGTAAA
>SVHF01000013.1 GCA_015055975.1 Clostridiales bacterium
ACTCCGGTTGAATTCCGAAGCCATGCATAATTTTATTTTTTATTTTTTAATCCGTCCACTTGACAGGGACCAGTTCAGGATTCTTGACGGCCTTTGAACTTTTATAGATTATCTACTGGTGCTCCGTGACCTGGGAAGAAAGTATATCCTTTATACTTTTCAATCAAGTATTCTCTACAAGCTTTGCACTCTTTAGCGTTGCTATCTACGCCTGTCATTAAAAATGGAGCCAATTCATTAAACTTCTTTTGTTCTTTTGAAAAGCCTTTAACATTAACAAAGATATCTCCAGAGAATAGTATCTTTAATTCATCACATACAATAACCGATTCGCCTTTAACATGGCCGCCTCTTCCCTCGTAAACATCGAATTTATATTCACCAAAGTTAAAGCTTCCAATGAAAGATAATATATCGTCATCTTTCTTATCCCCAACTATTACGCAATTTGAAAGCGTTGGATGTTTATATTGAGAAATAATAGCACTTATAGAACAATATGGCTCATGTAAAGGATTTTGAGCTCTAAAATCCAAAGCACCTTTTGCTTCAAGGGCAAAGTTGTCATAACAATTCTTACTCATAAATGTTTTGTCTACTAAATCTATAAGACCGGCATGGTCCATATCTGCATGTGTTATTATTGCGCAAGGATTCTTTTGGAATATATTTGGAATAATATGGCTTAAAAGATCGACCATCTCATCCCTATAGCAAGCAAAGCCTGTATCTACAAGCATGATGTTATCTTTTGATTCCAAAACAAATGTATTACTACCACAAGGTGGCTCTATGCAATATATAGTAAAATCTTGAGCTACTTCTTTTTTATTAATTATTGGTTTAAAGTTTCTGCCTTTGTTGTCTACAACTTGCTTTGCAAAACGTCTTATGAAATCAAAAGTTTGTAGAACTGGTTTATTTTGCTCATCTAATAGTTGCATCAATCTATTTGCACGAATTAATAATTCGTTCGTTTGCTCTTGATTAAGATTTAGTATTGTACGCATCTCATTTGCAAATGTGACATAAAATACTGTGCCATCCAAAAGTCTATCGGTTACTTCGTAATTCAAAATGTTGATTTCGCATATCTTAGATATATCTTCAATTAGGTGCGCAATCTCATCTGGGTTATCTATTAAAAGACCCATCTTAAAGTGTTGTATGCCTGTACCATTTTCTTGAGATGATATATATGAAATATTAACGTTATATTTATTGATTACTTCTAAAACTGGCTTTACCGCTCCTGGAACATCTTGCAGAGTTAGAACTATCATCAAGATTTGCTTGTTTTCCTCTTCCTCTTTTAGATATCCACACTCGCTTAGCTTTTTCTCTATTTGTTTATGTTGTGCTTCGGTTGCAGAAACTTCTATAAATAAAGTATGTAAGTCAACTGCTTTATTGTAGTTGACTCTCGCAATGTTGCCTCCGCATTCAGAAATAAGCTCACTAGCTTTTAGGAATGCGCCAGCTTTATCTGGCATTTTAGTAATATAAGTCTTATGCATAATATTGATATTATTATACCTATTATTAGATTATTTGCAATATATTATTTTTGAAACTTAATTATGCCCTTCTTCCTCAACAAAATAATAACTGCCCCTGCAATAAATCCTAGAACGAACAATCCACCAACAACACTTATTGCAATAACGGCATTTTGAGTTAGATATAACTTTGTATATTCAGTAACATTTTGTTCCATATTATTAGGCAATTCTGGCAATTGATATAAATTGCTTCCATCATTATTGCCATATGCAATTCTTACAATATTTATACTATATCCATCTATCTCTGTAGATACGTTTGAACCATTTATAGAACAGTCCTTTTGATAAGGAATAACAGTTGTAACCCCTGGCTCGTTGCATGCAGCTTTTGACTTATTTGACATATATTGCATGTTTGCAACATTAACTGTGCCAAATCCATCTACATTTAGATTGATTTGAATCTTTTGATCCGTTGAGTTTACTATCTTGAAGTAGATCGCTTCTTCATCTTGATTAATTGTAGTTACGCTATAGCATCCGCTATTTTTTGCATCGACATTTATAACTTGATTACCAACATTATTTGCAAATAGCATTTGGTTAAAGTAATTAGGTGTCAAAACAATGTTTTGAGAATCAAACCAAATTAAATTAATTTTCCAAGTTTGAGCATTTATCTTTGCAAATGTTGGCGCATAAGCTGCCATCTTTACGATGTCGCCATTTCTTTCAAAGCCACACATATATCCAGCTTCTTCAATAGCTGCCCAAATGTTATTTTTAGTTATATATCTTCCAAACATTTCACACCAAGTTGCATATTCGCCTACAAATACTTCTCTTGTTCTTGGATATGAATCATAATAATCATTATTCTTAAACATTTGATTGTGTTCCATATAATAATGCTCATCAGTTAAAGTATCTGAATAATTTGCATCTATCATAGCCCAATCATCATCTTTTTCTTGAGCATCAAACCATGGGCCTGCTGAAGATATAATCTTAATTTCCGGATGCTTTTCTTTTAGAACCTTATAAATTGCATCAAAGTTTCTCCAATACAATTCTCCCCAGTTTTCATTACCGATACCAATATATTGTAAATTGAATGGTTCGCTATGGCCATTTTGTGCTCTCTTTGCGCCCCATGTTGTTGACGTATCTCCGTTTGCATATTCAATTAAGTCCAATATATCTTGAACATATGCATCAAATTCGGCTGTTCCTGGAGTTAAAGCAAATTGTCTAACATAATTAGTCCATTCTTCTTCGCTCATTTTCCCTGCTTTATATTGCTTATCCCAATATCTATATCCCTTTCCGTTAACTTTCATTTGGAATTGGCATACCATTCCCGCATTCAATATTGGTAAAGCCTTTGCATTCAAATTCTCACACAATTGGAAATATTCATGATATCCCATAGAATTTGTATTATCGTATGTTAATCCGCCTTCATCGTCGTTCCAAATATTTGAATAATGTTTACGTGAAGATAATGGCCCTACTGTTTCTTTCCAATCATAAAGTTCTTCAAGAGATGTTCCTTCTGCTAAGCATCCTCCTGGGAAACGAATAAATGAAGGATTCAATTCTTTTAATGCGTTATACAAATCTTGGCGCAATGAAACATATTTCCATTTTGGATCATCAAAGCCATAGCTATCTTTTGGAATAAGTTCAAATGCATCAAATAAAAGTGTTCCCTCGCCATTTAGATAAATACCAAGTCCACCATCTTCTGTGGCTTTTGAAGTTAGTGTTACTTCAACTAATTCCCAATCGCTATCCATGCTTGGAAGTGTTATTGAAACTTGTTCATTGTTATTTTCTGATTTTAGATAAACGGATGCTGTGCCTTGATAGTCTATATTTTTAATGTAGCAAGCAAATTTATATTCAACATCTTTTTTAAATCCCATATCTGGAATATCTGAAAGACCCTTTTCATATTGTCTTGTTAAATATTTGTAATATTCTACGTAGCCTTTATTTGAAAGAGTTCCTTCCCCGCTTGCTGTAATTTTTAAATAACAAGGGTTATTTTCATTCATAGAATAAGTGTTGTCTATAGCATAGTCAACGCCGCTTATTTCCCAATTTGTAAGTGGGCTTGCTTTATAATCAAACGAAGTGTTTGCAATAAGATTTGAAACTAATCCTCCATCGCATCCATAAGATATATCTTCAATGAATAATCCATATAAATCTTCTGAAATTGAAACTCCAATATTATCCTTTGAAATAGTTATGTTCATATTGGTGTTTGTGCATCCTGAAAATGCAAATAAGCTTATTGATATAGTTAATAATATTAGGATTAAAACTAGAACCTTCTTCATAATTCCTCGCTATTAATATAATTATATTAAACGCGTGGAGTTATATCAAGAATTAAAAATTGCCCATCTATTTTCATAGACAGGCAAAATATTAACATTAATTATTTTTAGGCTTTAATAGCGTTTAATTGCTTTGTAAGTCTAGAAATCTTTCTGCTAGCTGTGTTGTCCTTGTAGATACCATCATGTCTAGCGATATCAATAATAGAAATAGTTTCTGTTAATAACTTTTCTGCTGTAGCAACATCCTTTGCTTCAATAGCAGCTTCATATTTCTTAATAGCATTACGAACCTTAGATCTCTTTGCTACATTGATTACATGAGCCTTTTCGTTTGTTATAACTCTTTTCTTTTGAGACTTAATATTTGGCATATTCTTCCTCCAAATTTATTAGTGTTTTTGCATTTTTGCTAGATAAATATATCATAATAAAAATTATTATGCAAGGATTTTAATCCACTATTTTTAGGTTTGAGAGCTTAAGTTTATCCTATTTTCTCTAATAATCTATTTCTTTTAAAAGTTCGCTCGGTTGCATTACCTTTATAGATGCTTTTGAATAATCTTTTACGTTTCTTGTTACGATACAATCCATACCTTCTCTTTTTGCGGTTTCTATCATAACTGCATCCTCATAATCGCTTACTTCTGATAGCAAGGCTAACTTACAATCGGCAGCGCATGTATCAAGCACGATTAATAGATTAATTAGCTTCTGAACAATCTCCCTTGTTTTTTCATTGTCATGAAAATGACGATGTATTATGTAATATACATCCGTAACGCTTTTAGCTGTTATATAACCATTAATCTTGTTAACAGCGGCGCATTCTAACAATTCCATTGCGTCATTTGCAAATGGCTCTCTATTTTGCATTGCGTCTATAATTACACAAGTATCTAGCAAAACATTCATATTCTACTTAATCTCTCCTCTCTTGCTTCATCTACTGTAATGTCAGAAGGCAAAATTCCAAACAAAGATCTCGCATCATCGATTCGTTCTTGGAATGGACTTGTTAATTTCGCAATTACCTTCCCATTTTTTGTGATATAGACATCCTCTGTGGCAGATAATATCAAGTACTTAGCAAGATTCTGTTTTAACTCTGTTGCAGTGATTGACATATTCACACCTCCTCTCCCTACTTCAATTATATATTATTGTACGATTATGTCAACTATTTTGTACAATTTATTTTATGATTTTGTACGATTATCTGCAAAAAAATATGCTGTCGCCAGCACATTTTCTATTCTTCATTAAATGTTATCTCCAATAAATGCTACCGTCTTTAGATAGAACGCCCCACTTGCCATCTTGTTTAATCATTGCCTTGCCATCTTTGAATGGAGTTGCCTTTTCATAAACAGGTTCGAAGACGTATTTTCCTTCATAATCTATATATCCAGTTTTATCGTCTTTTGTTACACAAGCAAGCCCCTCTGAGAAGCTATTTGCACAATCATAGATAAAATCTATAACTTGGTTGCCTTCTTTGTCGATGAATCCCAATTTGCTTCCTTTCTCAACACAAGCATAACCTTCTGAAAATTGGAATGCTTCATCATATGCTGGTTGAATAACAACAGCGCCTTTTTGGTTCTTGTAGCCCCATTTTCCATTTCTACAGAACTTAAAGATTTCCAACTTTTCTTGAGGTGGTTCTTCCCATTTGAACTCTTCTCTTTCTCTTTCGCCTTCCAAGAATTTTACAAGTTCGTGATCATCAAAAATGCTGAACTTTAATTTTGTCTTTTGCTCCTTTGTATCTTGTGGCTTTTGATTATTATTCTTTTGAGGATTTTGGTTTTGTTGAGGTTGTTGATTTGTATCCTCTGGTCTAAATTGCAAATTAAATTCTTTTAATTTGGCTGCGATTTCTATACAGTTTTTCTTGCCAATATTTTGAATTCTATACATCTTTGATGCTTGGATAACACAAAGATCTTTGCAAATATTAACTCCGCCCTTTTTTAGAGCGTCATAAGTCTTTTGAGATAGGTTCAAATCTTCAATTGGACGTGCCAAATCTTCTGGTCTACCTTTTGGAGTATAGCCTTCTTGAAAATTTCTATTGTTTTTCTTCTTGTTTTTAAACTTTCCCATACGCATGTATTTTAGCATAATATAGTAGTTTCTTCAATGCAAAATGGTTGAAAAACTCGCGCGTGTTGTTATATTATAAAAATATGTTAAAGGGATTCAATACAAAATCATATATTGTTATTTTGTTAGTGGCATTTATCGTTCTTGCTGCTATTCTTGCCATCCCTACAACTCAAGTTCATGCTGAAAATACATCGGTTGTAATAAGTTTAAATGCCGCATCTAAATTTGATGCATATGCAGATGTTTTTGCTTACACATATGGAACAACTCTATATGTTGTTAAGGATAATAAAATTTATCCTTATACTAATGCTTTTGTCGGAGATTGCTTATCTGTTGAAATTAACAATAGCAACATCTTAGTTCTATCTAAAAATGGCACAGCAACTCAACTTTATTATTTCAGCTATGATATAAACGGAATTAAATCTGAGCAATCAAAGCTTGGGACTGTTGATATGAACATTGCATCACTATTTTCTGATGATGCAGGAAAGTTCTATTTATATTGCACTCAAACTGGTACAACTTACTTTGTTATGATATTCGAAGAAAACAAAGCTACTTCACTATTTGTTCAAGATGGTATTATCTCTTCTCACGATGCAGCCCTATCTTCTTATCAACGTTATACTGACACAAAGAAACTATATGCTATAAAAAACGGCAAAGTTTATGTTGGTAGCGGATACAATTTAGGTATTGCTAGTTGGGATGAAATATCTTCAATTCAAGATGCTTCAAGTATAGCAATCGCAAATAACGAAATATTTGTTAACGCAAATAAAGGTATTTATAAATTAGATCCAACAACTAGCGTTGCAACAAGACTTGGAAAAGATGCAGAAGGGACTGGCGAAATAGCCTTTGCACGAATCGGAACACTAGATTACTTATTCGTTTGCGAAAATAATGCCATTATTCAATATAGCTATAATGGTACATCATGTGAATATTATAACAAGTTCAACGACAACGAATATGTACATCCAACAGCTTTCAATTTAGTATACGTTGCTAAAGCAGCTGAAATTGCCAACTTGTACTCTTCACCAAGAAATATGCAAGTTACATCAACACTTAATTTAAATGAATATTTCTTAGTTTTAACTTCTATCGTTTCAGAAGAAAGTGGTAGTTATTACTATGTTGTAAAACAAGATGGCACAAAAGGATACATCAAATCTTCTACATCATTTAGCCAAATCAATCCAAATTCAGATGTTTCAACTCTAAAGATTGGTTTATATGCTCAAGCTCTATTCCCAAATGTTAGCATCTATAAATATCCATATTCGGGAGCTGAAGTTTTAGCAGATATAACAATTTATGATGAACTTGTTGTTATAAACAACGTGGCTCAAGATGGAGATGCCCAAGTTTGGAATTATTATAAAGTTTCTTATGTTCAAAATGGTGAAATATTAACTGGTTATGTAAAAGTAACTGAAGTATCTCCATACACATCTTTAAAGGCTCCATCGGTTCTTAGCACAGTTAAGATTTCATCAGGATCAATTGGCGCTGTTGTTTATCTATATGCACTACCATCTGAAGATAGCGCACAAGTAGCCGCATTAACTGATGGTGAAGAATTAGATTTAGCAGAAGAATATAACAAAGATTCAACTTGGACAAAAGTCGTATATAAAGATATGTATGCATATGTGCTTACATCTCAAATCTCAAAGAAAGGATTAACAGCAGTTCAAATTACTTTGATTGTTGTATCAGCAGTTGTAGTTGCTGCATCTGTTGTTATGATTATTATTTTAAGAAAGAAGAGAAAAATAGGATTTTAATGGATAGCTATATTATCTCATCGTCGTCAAATATTCAAATTCCAAAAGAAGCAAATATTATCAATATCGATAACGGCTTAAATATTGGCGCGCTAGAAAACGAATTCTATTACATAGATAAATCATTAACCCCAGCTCAAAAGAAGTCTATATTGGAGCATTTAGGGCTTTTTGCAAACATTACTACCCTACAGAAAGATGACACAAAAATTTGCCTAGTTTCTCAAGCTAAGTTTACTTCAAATGCAAACTATAAAACTTCAACTAATGGGTCTATTGCAAACGATGAATTATCTCACGCCACGCTTGATGTTGAAAAAGTAGCAAGAATTGCGTATGAAAACACTCAACATAAACTTTTGAATGTAGATAATGCAGATACATTTGCTTCTAGCAATATTTGGAGAAAGGTTGTAAATAATATTAACGAAGATTATGAGCAAGTAGATTTAATGAATTTGCTTGTTGAAGATTTCTTTATATATTTCTCAAATAAGTATGAAGAACTAGAAACTATAATTGTTGATCCTTACTTCAAAAACATAGTTTTAAAGAATATTGTTCAAATAGGTTTTAAAATTACAGAAAGTTATTACACAAATGATTTTGGAATAATTGCAAAGCTTATATAAAAATAGTCCTCTTCACGATTGCAAAGAGGACTTAATTTTTGATTACTTAAATATTAATATTTATAGAATCCTTCGCCAGCATTCTTGCCAAGCTTTCCTTGATCAATCTTTTCCTTTAGCATAGCTGCGATCTTCTTGAAGTTGTATGGGAACATCATCTTCTTTAGAAGTGGAGAGATTAATCCTGGAACCTTTTGATACTTTTCGATAATATTGTAAGCTGTTGTTAAACCTACAATATCGATAATTTCGAATGGTCCTCTTGGTGCACCTGTGCCAAGCTTCCAAGCCTTATCTACAGATTCTGCATCAGAAACTCCATTTGCAACTAAGTCCATACCGCATAGTAGGAATGGAACTAGAAGTGAGTTTAGAAGATATCCATTCTTTTCCTTGTTTACAGCAACTGGAATCATACCGATTTCTGTACCAAATTCCATAACATCTAGGAAGATATCTCTATTTGTTTGATTTTGAGCCATAACTTCTACTAAGTTTTGCTTCCAAATGCTATTAGCAAAGTGAAGAGATAGATATTTATCTGGTCTACCTGTGTATTTAGCAAATGTAGATGGTAAAAGAGTTGAAGAGTTAGTAACGATAACTGTCTTTTCTTCTAGACATGGAGCTAGCTTTTGATAGAAAGCTATCTTTTCATCAGTAAGCTCTGCCATAGATTCAATAATTAAATCTGCGCCTTCACATGCTTTTGCTAAGTCTAATTCAAGTTTAATGCTCTTGTAAGCCTTATCTGAATTTGCTAAAGCTACTTTTGCATCAAACGCATCTGCCTTTGGAGCGATACCTCTGCACCAATTTGCAGGAGACTTACCTTCTGGTGTATCCATAAGCTTAATAGCTTTTTCATACTCTTTGTGCAAATTATCTAGTTTTGGTTGAGTTCTACCAATACTTGATTCGCTTCTTAACCAGATTGTTACATCCTTTCCTGAGTAAGCTGCTTGATAAGCAATTTGGCTTCCTAATACGCCGCCACCAGCAACTACAATTTTGTTAAACTTCATATATTTGTCCTCCAAAAAAAAATTATTGTCTCTAACTTATATTATACCAAACAACTTTCCCATAAAAAAGGTGGCCAATCATAAACATTGCCACCTTTTCTAGTTATTCTGATATACTCTTTTAAATTTATATTTTTGTAGCGATGTAATCTACAACATCTCCTACTGTTACAAATGCCATAGAAGCATCATCATCGATTTCGATGTTATACTTTGTTTCAGCATCCATAATCATTTCTACTTTATCTAGAGAATCTGCTTGTAAATCCTCTGTTAGTGTTGTTTTCATATCTACATTAGAAACATCTGAACCTAATCTGTCTGCGATGATTTCTTTTAATCCTGCTAAAATTTCTTCTTTTGTCATATTAATACCTCCGAAGTCCAACAATATATTATATTATTTTCTCAATTCTTGCAAGTTATTTAGCCTAGACATACTTATTGCAAAAAAATATAGGATGTGCAAAGAGAACCAGTAAAACTGCTCCAGCCGCCCGATTGCTCGGGTAATGTTGAATCTAGTTCAACGAGCATCCTATGGCATTAGAATATCAAACGATCCTATAATAGTCAAACATAACAAAGAACATAAAGCGAGCAAATGGCGAAAACTTAATTGGAAACTTCCACAAAAAAAATAGAGTCCCGGTGCCAAGAGAAATTGTCTCCAGCCGAATGGAATAATCCAAACGTTTATAAATAGGGTGCTCTACTGTTTAGCAGGAAGAGGCCAAGATATCGATTGCTCGCTCCAGCCGCCGAATTTCTTCGGGAAAGTGTTGGCCTGAAGCCAACTGCATCCTGCATTAGTAATATAGCGAACAATAAATCACGTTGTCAAACGTTTAGAACCTACCAGTTGCTATGTTCAAATCCTTGTAATATTGTTTTCTACAAGAATCCAACTGATCTTGTGTTGCCCTATATTGCCAGTTGCCATTAGCAACGCCTGGTGTATTCATTCTACAATCTGAACCAAATCCAAATAAATCTTGAAGTGGCACAATTGCTATTTGACATTCAGATTCCATAAGCTTTTTAATCATAAGCTTAACGGAAATATTGTCGTAAGCACCTCTGCCCCAAACATTTTTATCACAACCAATATATTCCAACACTCTTGATCTTGTAGCCTCATCTAATTCCCATAGATATCCGAGCGATGTGTTGTTATCATGAGTTCCTGTATATCCTATGCAGTTTTTAACATAGTTACATGGAGTATGGATATTTGTTAAATCGCCATATCCAAATTGCATAACTCTCATACCAGGAAGGCCTGTTTTCTTTAAAAGCTTTACAACTTTGTTGTCGATGATACCTAAATCTTCTGCAATGAATCTATCTTTTGGATACTTTTTGAAAATCAATTCAAATAGTTCGTTACCAACACCTTTGCACCATTTCCCTTCTTTTGCAGTTTCTGCCTCAGCTGGAACTGCCCAATATTCAGAAAAGGCTCTAAAGTGGTCGATACGTAGAATATCATAGATTTCCATCATTCTATCTATTCTTTCTAACCACCATTTGAACTTGTTTTCTCCCATATATTTGTAATCATATAAAGGATTCCCCCAAAGTTGACCATTTTCGCTGAAATAATCTGGTGGAACTCCAGCAACTTTCTTTGGTGTTCCATCTACCTTTAGTTGGTAATTCTTTCTATTTGCCCAAACATCTGAACTATCTAAAGATACATACATTGGCATATCTCCAATTACTTGAATGCCACGTTTGTTTAAATACTTTTTCCAATTACTCCATTGTTCAGATAGAATATATTGAGAAAATACATAGAAATAGAATTCTTTATTGTTACTTTCTATAAAAGCTTTTTCATCCACATTTTCTCTGAACTTATACTCTTTTGGCCAATCCAACCAACTCGAATTGTTGAACTTTTCTTTAATTGTCATATAAAGGGCAAAATCATATACCCAAGCATTAGACTTTAAATACTTTTTTAATTTGTCTAAGACTTCTTCACCCTTTCTTGCGTAAGCTTGTCTTAAAACTCTATCTTTCAAGAAAAAGACTGCCCCATAATCTACAACATATGGAGTGCCGTTATATACAGCTTCGTTCTTCTCTTCTTCTGTTATATATCCTTCGTTAAATAATGTGTCTGGATCTACATATAGAAAATTTAATGCAAACGCACTATTTCCTGAATATGGAGAATTCCCAAGACCTATTGTTGTTAGTGGCAATACTTGCCAAATTCTACATCCACAATCTGTAAGGAAGTCAGCGCACTTTTCTATTTCTTGGCCAAACCCACCTATACCGTATCTACTTGGAAGCGTAGATACATTAATTAAAACTCCTGCCGATCTTTTTAGCATATAACTCCTCTGGATCTTTCGAAGAAATCTTCTACTTTATCTAAATATTTTTCGTTTAAACCGAATACATCTTCTCTTTTTGAGAATCTATATCTATCATCCATAAACCATTGGAAAACATTCACGTTTCCAAGTGCTAGTGGTTCTTTTCCTTTACGTGCTGCATCAATTGCCTTTTCAGATTCAACAGGTCTATATAGAGTATGGCCTAATCCTTCTTCCGTATGGAATTCAGCAAGTGGATTTGTACACTTATCTTTTAGTCTTTCAATACTATATCTATATTCAACTGTCTTATCATCAGTACTGTGAGCAACAAATACTGGTCCTTTATAATGGTTAATACCCTTTATACCTTTGTAATTTACAATGTTTCCAAACTTTAGTTTTCCATAGATATGAGCAAAAGGTCTTGCAAGCTTTACAATACTTCCAACCTTCTTAATACCTTGGTCTTTCATAATGCTCCAAGGATTATTAAACCCAGAAAGTGTTGCTACAGCTTTAACCTTTGAACATACTTCATCGTCATTTAAAACGCATGCTGATGCGTATCCGCTCCAACTATGGCCAAATACAAACAAGTCTAAGCCTTGAGCTTCTGGTTGATTAGCTACGAACAAAATTGCGCTCCTTAAGTCTATAATTGAGCGTTGTAGCCCTTCCATACCCTTATCGCCTTCACTCTTACAACATCCAGTCATATCAAAAGCAAAAACTAAATAATCTTTTCTTGTGAAATAATCTATAACTTGCAAATAATTCAAATGGCTACATCCAATACCATGAGATACAATCATAACACCCTTAAATGGCTTATGTCCTTCATGTGTAAAAAATGCACCATATAATTTATGGTCTTTAGATTGGAAATATCTAGGATCCTCTGTTAAGCCTGGGTAGAACTTATTATCATCACAGATAATAGTTTGAGTAACTCTTCTTGTGAAGAAAAATTCTAGAATGAATTTAGTGACTAATACTGGAATAATTATTGTCCATCCTAAAAGGATATATACAATAACCCCCAAAATTGTCATAACTACTGTTATAAGCGTTTTCTTCATAGTTTTATTCTAGCATAATTATAAATATAATTAAACACCGATTTTTGCCCATTTTGGCGTAAAAAATGGCAGGTCCTTAAAGAAACCTGCCATAAGACAATTTTTCGAAATTTGGACTATACTACGCCTTCTGCTAGCATTGCATCAGCAACTTTTAAGAATCCAGCGATATTAGCACCAGCAACTAGGTTGCCTTCCATACCGTAATCCTTTGCAGCTTTAGCAGCATTTTTGTAGATGTTAATCATAATTGTATGTAACTTATGGTCAACTTCTTCGAATGTCCAAGAATATCTCATTGAGTTTTGGCTCATTTCCAAAGCAGATGTAGCAACACCACCAGCGTTAGCAGCCTTTGCAGGTCCAAATAGAACGCCGTTTGATTGGAAATATTGAGTAGCTTCGATTGTAGATGGCATGTTAGCGCCTTCGCAAACAGCATATACGCCGTTAGCAACTAAAGCTTTAGCTGATTCTAAATCGATTTCGTTTTGTGTAGCACAAGGAAGAGCGATATCGCACTTAACTGTCCATACACCCTTGCATCCTTCATGATATTCAGCTTCTGGATGCTTTACAAGGTATTCCTTAATTCTCTTTCTTTCTACTTCTTTTAATTGCTTAACATAAGCTAGATCTACACCGTTCTTATCATAGATATAACCGTTAGAATCGCTCATTGTTACAACCTTAGCGCCAAGTTCTGTAGCTTTTTGGCAAGCATAGATAGCAACGTTGCCTGAACCAGAAATAGCAACTGTCTTTCCTTCGAAAGATGATCCATGGTCTTCTAGCATTTCTTGAGTGAAGTAGCAAAGACCGAATCCTGTAGCTTCTGTTCTTGCAAGAGAACCACCATATGTTAATCCCTTACCTGTTAAAACGCCAGAGAATTCATTTCTCAATCTTGAATATTGACCATATAGGTAACCGATTTCTCTACCACCTACACCGATATCTCCGGCTGGAACGTCTGTATCTGCAGCGATGTGCTTAGAAAGCTCTGTCATGAAGCTTTGGCAGAAACGCATAACTTCACCTTCAGATTTACCCTTAGGATCGAAGTCAGAACCACCTTTACCACCACCGATTGGAAGGCCTGTTAAAGAGTTTTTGAAAATTTGCTCAAATCCCAAGAACATAATGATACCTTCGTAAACTGATGGGTGGAATCTTAGACCGCCCTTGTAAGGTCCAATAGCTTTATTGAATTGAATTCTGAAGCCTCTGTTTACTTGTACAACGCCATTATCATCAACCCATGGAACACGGAACTTAATGATACGATCTGGCTCAACTAATCTTGCTAGAACGCCCTTTTGTATATATTCTGGATGCTTTTCTAGTACTGGTTCAAGAGATTCTAAAACCTCTCTAACTGCTTGGTGGAATTCAGGTTCGTTAGCATTACGCTTAACAACTGTATCCAT
This sequence comes from Clostridiales bacterium, assembly GCA_015055975.1. Lineage (GTDB taxonomy): Bacteria > Bacillota > Clostridia > Christensenellales > UBA3700 > UBA3700. Next base: position 14,273 of record SVHF01000013.1, read on the forward strand.
TAAATCTTGTAAATATTGTATTTTAAAACTCATTTTCGAGTCCTCCTAAAAATGATTTTCTTTATTATGTATAAAAAATTGACTGCCAAACAAAAATCTCTATTTGAGATATTGTTTAAGCAGTCATTGCTTTTTTATTTTATAGTTGTATTATACTATCTAAATCTTGTTTTGAAAACTATTATTTCTTGTCTTCGTTCTTAACAAATTCAAGGATAGCTGTATCAGCAGCATCGCCACGTCTTTGTCCAAGCTTTAGAATGTGTGTATAACCGCCTCTTTGGCCTAGCTTTTCAGCTCTCTTTGCATAGAAAGGAGCATATTCTCTGAAGATCTTTTCAATTAAAGGATGCTTAGCATCTTTAGTTCTTTCGTTGTAAGCAGACTTTGATTCGCCATCTTGCTTGATTTCCTTCAAATCAACAAGGCTACCCATCAACTTTCTTCTAATAGCTAACTTCTTTGTTCCATCGTTTATAAATTCAACTTCAACCTTCTTACCATCTTGAGTTGTAACAGTCTTCTTAACCTTAACAACATCTTCGTAAGAATTGATAGCAGCTGTTAATAGCTTTTCAGCATATTTTTGAGTTTCCTTAGCTCTATCTAAAGTTGTTTCGATACGTCCATACCAGAAAAGTTCAGAGGCTAAATTCTTAATGATGGCCATTCTTTGAGTTGCTGTTCTTCCTAACTTTCTATTTGCCATTGTTTAAACCTCCTATATTTCTTCCTTGTTTCTTAAAGAATAACCAAGGCTTGTTAATTTATCGATAATTTCGTTAACAGATCTCTTACCTAAATTCTTAACTTTCATTAAGTCGTCTTCTGTCTTCTTGCATAGGTCTTCAATTGTGTGGATGTTTGCTCTCTTTAAGCAGTTATATGGTCTAACTGTTAATTCAAGTTCATCAATTGAAGTTGTTTCCTTTTCAACGCCTGTTCCAGCCTTCTTTGCATTTTCTAGATCAACTGTTGGAGCTGATGTAGATAATTCAGCAAATAGGTGAACTTGCTTTTCAAGGATATCTGCAGCTAAAGAGATAACTTCTTTAGGTGTATATGTTCCTGTAGTCTTTACAGAAAGTGTTAACTTTTCGTAGCTCATATCTCCGCCAAGTCTTGCTGATTCTACTGTGTAGCTAGCTGTTTCAACTGGAGTGAAGATTGAGTCAATTGCGATATATGATGCATCTTGTGCGTAAGCGTTATCTGAAGACTTCTTATGTTCAGCAGCAGAAACATAACCTCTGCCCATTCCGATGAAGATTGTCAATTCTAGATTTGCGCCCTCGTCAAGAGTACAAATATATAAATCTGGATTCAAAATTTCGATTTCGCTACCATGAGTGATATCTGCAGCAGTAACTACACCAGCAGTATGCTTATTGATTTCACATTGAGTAGTGAATGCGATGTCATCTGTATATGCCTTAACAGCTAAACCTTTGATGTTAAGGATAATATCTGTTACATCTTCTTTTACGCCTGGGATATCAGCAAATTCATGATTAGCTCCAGCAATCTTGATACCTACAGCAGCTGCTCCTGGAAGAGAGCTTAGTAAGATTCTTCTCATGCTGTTACCGATTGTTGTACCGAATCCTCTTTCAAGTGGTTCGATTACAAAATTCATTGCATGTTTATTTGATGCATCCTCGATACATTGTATGCTTGGCGTTTGAATCTTTATCATATGTTTTACCTCCTAATTTTTTAAAACTAATAATTAATGTTAAAAATTATTTAGTCTTACTTAGAGTACAACTCAACTATTAAGTGTTCCTCAATTTCTTGTGTAATATCTTCTCTTGCTGGTAATTCTAATACTTTACCTGTTAACTTAGCGTTATCGAATTCAACCCACTTTGGCATTAAAGCGTTCTTTGCTTCTTTTAAAGCTTTGAAGAAAGCGTTATCAGCCTTAGATTCCTTAACTGCGATAACATCACCCTTGTTAACTAAATAAGATGGGATATTAACTGTCTTACCATTAACTGTAATTGATGCGTGAGATACTAATTGTCTAGCTTGGCTTCTAGATGTAGCAATACCCATTCTGAAAACAACATTGTCTAATCTTCTTTCTAGAAGGATTAACATGTTATCACCAGTGATACCACGCATATTTTCAGCTTTTTCGAAACACCCTCTGAATTGTTTTTCACATAATCCATAGATTCTCTTTGTCTTTTGTTTTTCTCTTAATTGCACAGAATAACCTGAAGCCTTCTTTTTTGTAGCTCCGTGAATTCCTGGAGGAGCTGGGCGCTTGTTAAAAGAGCACTTGTCAGAATTACATCTTTCGCCTTTTAAGAATAATTTTTCACCTTCACGTCTGCATAAGCGACATGCTGGTCCTGTATATTTAGCCATTCTTATTACCTCCTATTATAGTCTTCTGCGTTTTGGTGGACGACAACCATTGTGTGGGATTGGAGAAACATCTTTAATTAGAGTAACTTCCATTCCTACGATTTGAAGTGCACGGATAGCGCTTTCACGACCTTGTCCTGCGCCTGTTACGTATACTTCTACGCTCTTCATGCCGCAATCTGCTGCTACCTTAGCTGCATCTTCTGCAACGCATTGAGCAACATATGCTGATGATTTCTTAGATCCACGGTACTTTAACTTACCAGCACTTGACCAGCTTATTGTGTTACCTTGTGTATCTGTGATTGTAACAATCGTGTTGTTGAAGGCTGCGTGGATATGAACACAACCTTTCTCTACACGACGCTTATTTGCTGTACGCTTCTTAGCTGTTGTTGTAGCTTTACTTGCTGCCATATCTTACCTCCTTAGTCCTTCTTCTTACGACTTACAGTCTTCTTAGGTCCCTTGCAAGTACGAGCATTTTGCTTTGTACTTTGTCCACGGCAAGGTAATCCCTTACGATGTCTGATGCCTCTATAGCATCCAATTTCTTGTAATCTCTTAATGTTTAACTTAACGTCACGTCTTAAATCGCCTTCAACTAAAATGTTGTTCTTGTCGATGTAAGCACGAATAGCGTCAACTTGTTCATCAGCAAGGTCCTTAACTCTGATATCTGGAGAAATTCCTAAATCAGCTAAGATCTTGTTTGATGTTTGTCTTCCTATACCATAAATATAGGTAAGGCCAATTTCTACTCTTTTCTCGCGTGGTAAATCCACTCCGGCAATACGAGCCATTCAAACTACCTCCAATTATTGTTTAAATTTGTTTGTTATATACACTCCGCTTTTGAGTCAGATTGTTTGTTAAATTGGAATGAAACAATCTTTGCCGCGCTCAAAATATGCGATTTTTGTCTATTAACCCATAGATTATAGCATTAAACATTTTTTTACCGCAAATGTTTTATACTATAAAAAAGCAAATAATATGCGTGTATTTTCGCTATTATTTTGCTTTTTAGTTATTCATTAACCTTGAACTTGCTTGTGCTTCTTATATTTTGAGCAGATAACCATAACCTTTCCGTTTCTCTTGATTACCTTGCACTTGTCGCAAATTGGTTTTACTGATGGTCTAACTTTCATCTTTCTATCCTCCAACTAATTCTTGTTTCGCCATGTGATTCTACCTTTTGTCAGATCATATGGACTTAGCTCAACTTTGACTGCATCTCCTTCTACAATCTTGATGTAGTTTTTTCTTAGCTTACCAGAAATGTATGCCAAAATAACTGCTCCGTTTGTTAACTTAACTTTGAATACTGTACTTGGTAATACTTCAATTACTGTTCCTTCAGCTTCGATTACATCTTCTTTAGACATTGATACCTCCTAATTTTCCATCAAAGTTTTGTTTTGTTTTATTTTATAGAGAAAGGATTTCAACCCCATCTTCTTTAATCCATATCGTGTTTTCGTAATGCGCAGCTGGCTTTCCGTCTTGAGTTTCGATTGTCCATCCATCTTCAAGTTGCCATACTTTGTATGTACCCATTGTGATCATTGGTTCAACTGCGATTGTCATGTTTGTTTGTAGTCTCATTCCATGTCCTGGCTTGCCATAGTTTGGAACTGATGGATCTTCGTGCATATCTTTGCCGATTCCATGACCTACTAAATCTCTAACAACGCCGTATCCAAAACTTTCACAATATGTTTGGATAGCACTTCCTAAATCGCCAAGTCTTACGCCTGCTTTTAGGATTTTAATTCCTTCGAAGAAGCTTTGCTTTGTTACCTCAACTAGCTTTTTAACTTCGTCAGAACAATTTCCAACTAAAAATGTTCTAGCAGCATCTCCATTAAATCCCTTATAAATTGTTCCGCAATCTACAGAGATAATGTCTCCTTCTTCCAATCTTACCTTTGTTGAAGGAATTCCATGCACTACTTGTTCATTAACAGATGTGCATATTGATGCTGGGAAACCGCCATATCCCAAGAATGATGGCTTCGCATTACACTTTGTTATAAAATCGTATGCTAACTTATCTAACTCCTTTGTTGTGATACCAGGCTTGATATGTTCTTCTAGCATTAATAGACAATCTCTATCTATTTGATTTGCCTTACGCATCAATTCTATTTCGTCTGGAGTTTTAATTGTTATCATCGATTACCTTCACGATAGATGCAAATACATCTTGGACGCTTTGGCTACCATCAACTGTATATAATGTCTTTTTAGCGGCATAATAATCAATCAATGGTGCTGTTTGCTTATTGTATACATCTAATCTTGCCTTAACAGTTTCTGGCTTATCGTCATCTCTTTGATATAGCTTTCCACCACACTTAGCGCATGTATCTTTGCTATATGTTGAGATATGATAGCTCTCGCCACAAGCACACATTCTTCTTCCAGCGATTCTTTCAACAACCTCATCTTCATTAACTGCGATGTTGATTGCCATTGAAACGCTTTCAAAAGAATCAAGTGCTACGGCTTGATCGATTGTTCTAGGGAATCCATCTAGTAGATATCCCTTTTTACAATCGTCTTGAGCTAGTCTATCTTTAATAAGCCCTATAACAATATCATCAGAAACAAGTTGTCCCTTATCGATTATAGCTTTAGCTTGTAATCCAAGTGGTGTGCCTGCCTTGATGTTAGCTCTCAATATATCACCTGTAGATATATGAGGGATGTTATACTTTTCACATATTTTTGTAGCTTGTGTGCCCTTACCTGCACCTGGAGCTCCTAAAAATACTAAACTAAGCTTTTTCATTATTTTAAGAATCCTTTATAATGCTTTGACATATATTGTGCTTCTAATTGCTTATCTAATTCTAATGCTACAGAAACAACGATTAACATACCTGTTGCTGAGAATGCACTTCTCAAACCAATATCTCCACCTACCCAGTTGAATAATAGTGCTGGGATAATTGCGATAAAGGCAAGGAATAAAGCACCAAACAATGTGATACGATTGTTAATCTTTTGTAGATATTCTACTGTTGGTCTACCTGGTCTAACACCTTGAATAGCACCACCGTATTGTTGTAAGTTTCTAGCAACATCTTGTGGGTTAAATTGGATTTGAGCATAGAAATATGAGAAGAAGATAACGAAGATAAACATGAATAGATAGTATACTACGTTACCAACCCAGAAGTTTCCGCTCCATTGACCAGTTGCATATAGATATGTGTAATAGAATACATATAGGTCACTTGTTGTATCTAAGAAAGATACGATCATTGTAGGGAACATCATAAATGCTGACGCAAAGATGATTGGCATAACGCCACCACTTGTAATCTTTAAAGGAATATAAGTAGATTGTCCGCCATACATTTTATTTCCTCTTACCATTTTTGCATAATTAACCTTAATTCTTCTTTCACCGCCATCCATAAATACGATGATTGCAAATAGAACAATAATGATTAATAAATATCCAAATACATTCCATAATGCAGATGTTTGCTTTGGAACAACATTGATAAATGTATTTAATAATGCTTGTCCGAATGTTGCGATAATACCTACGAAAATGATTAATGAAGTACCGTTTGTAATTCCATATTCTGTAATTCTTTCACTTAACCACATAACAAAGCATGAACCTGCTGTTAACATGATAATAATGAACATACCAGTAAACCATTCTGTATTTTCGCCTAAGATATTTTCTAAAACTCCACCATTATGATATGTAACGACAATTCCTATACCTTGAACTAATGCAAGAACAATAGCAATATAACGAGTGATAATAGTAACTTTTTCACGTCCTTCATCGCCTTGCTTTGACAATTGATCAAGCTTTGGAATAACAAGGGTTAACAATTGCATGATAATGTAGCTGTTAATGAATGGTAATACACCTAATGCGAATAATGTACCGTATTGTAGTGAACCACCGCTCATTAAGCTCATTAAACCAAGCAAAGTATTATTCCCTACAGCGCTTTCCAATGCATCATAAGAGATACCTGGAACTGGGACATAGCAGCCCAATCTAAATATCAATAGTAAACCTAAAGATATTAAGATCTTTCTTCTAATTTCCCTATCGCTGAATGCGTTAATTAATCTTTGCCACATTATAGTACCTCTACTGTGCCACCTGCTTTTTCGATTGCTTCTACAGCTGACTTAGAAAATTTGCTAGCTTTAACAACTAGTTTCTTTGTTAGAGTTCCATTACCTAGAACCTTAACTCCGTTTGCTTCTATTTTGCTGATAACTCCGTTAGATAATAAAACTTCTGGAGTAATTTCTGTACCATTTTCGAACTTTTCTAGTTCGTTGATATTTACGATTGTATAAACCTTTACGAAATGGTTCTTAAATCCACGCTTTGGTAAACGTCTTGTTAAAGGCATTTGACCACCTTCGAATCCTGGTCTTACACCGCCGCCACTTCTAGCCCATTGACCTTTGTGACCTTTACCAGATGTCTTACCAAGACCTGAACCGATACCTCTACCAAGTCTCTTAACGCTCTTTTTTGAACCTTCTGCTGGTTTCATGTTGTGTAATTCTAATTCACTCATAAGGCCCTCCTATTAAGCTTTCTCAACTTTAACCATGTGGCTAACTACCTTGATCATACCTAGAGTACAAGCATTATCTGGTAGATTGTTTGTGTCACCTGGCTTTTTTAAGCCTAGAGCTGCAACAGTATCTTTTTGTTTCTTTGTGCAAGCAATTGTGCTCTTCATTAATGTAACTTTCAACATACTTTGCCTCCTTAAGCCTTAATTTCTGCTACGTCTTTACCACGTAGAGCTGCGATTTCTTCAGCTGTTCTTAGGTTAACTAATCCATTGAATGTTGCTTTTACGCAGTTGATTGGATTTGAGCTTCCTAAAGACTTAGTTCTGATGTCCTTAACACCTGCAACTTCAAGGATTTGTCTAACTGGACCACCGGCGATAACACCAGTACCTTCGCTTGCTGGGATAAGAATAACCTTACCTGAACCGAATTCACCTACGATTTCATGAGGAATTGTTGTTCCAACCATAGAAATCTTAACCATATTATTTTTAGCAGCAGCAGTAGCCTTTTTAATAGCTTCTGGAACTTCTGCAGCCTTACCCATACCGATACCAACCATACCGTTTCCATCACCAACAACGATAAGAGCTGAGAACTTCATGTTCTTACCACCCTTAACAACCTTTGTTACACGGTTAATGCAAACTAATTTGTTTAGTAATTCGTTTTCTTCTTTTTGAAATTTCTTTTCATTTCTTGCCATTATAGAAACCTCCTAGAATTTTAAGCCAGCTTCTCTGGCACCTTCAGCAACTGCTAATACACGACCTGTGTATAAGTAACCGCCTCTATCGAAAACTACTTCTTCGATACCTGCTGCAATAGCCTTCTTAGCTGCTGTTTCTCCAACTAATTTAGCTGCTTCAGTCTTTGTTAATTTTGCTACCTTCTTAGCCATATCTTTATCAAGAGTAGAGCAAGAAACTAGAGTAACTTGTTTTTCATCATCAATAATTTGAACATTGATATTGTTTGTTGATCTGAAAACATTGAAACGAGGTCTTTCAGCTGTTCCTGAAATCTTATTTCTTACTCTTAGATGTCTCTTTTGTCTAACTGCATTTTTATTAATCTTAGTAATCATAAAACCTTATTTCACTCCTTATTTCTTACCTTTCTTACCTTCCTTACGAGGAATTACTTCATCCTTATAAGAAACACCATATGCGTGATATGGATCTGGTATACGAATTTGTCTGATATTTGCAGCGATTTGGCCTACAAGTTCCTTATCAATGCCCTTAACTGTAACTTCGTTACCGTTAGCAACTTCATATGTGATGCCTGGAACATCTTCAAGTGGAACGTTGTGAGAGAATCCAACATCTAGTAAAACCTTATTACCTTCTTTGAATGCTCTATAACCAACACCGTTTACAACTAATGTCTTTTCATAACCCTTTGTTACACCTTCAACCATGTTAGCGATTAACTTTCTGTATAAACCGTGCATAGCCTTTGTTTGAGCTTCATCATTTGCTCTTGTGCAAATAACTTCAGCGCCTTCAACTTTAACTGTGATGATTGGGTTTATAGCTCTTGAAAGTTCACCCTTTGGGCCTTTAACTGTAACTAGGTTGTCAGCTCCTACCTTAACTTCTACGCCTGCTGGGATTTGAACAGGTTGTCTTCCGATTCTTGACATATCTTATCTCCTCCTTACCAAACGTAAGCTAATACTTCGCCGCCAACGTTAGCAGCTTTAGCTTGCTTATTTGTCATGATGCCCTTGTTTGTAGAAAGAATAGCAATTCCCATTCCGCCTAAAACTACTGGCATATTTTCTGTAGGTGCGTAAACTCTAAGACCTGGCTTAGAAATTCTCTTAATTCCTGAAATAACCTTTTGATTCTTTGGACCATACTTTAATGAAATAACTAATGCATTACCATTAACTTTATATCCATTAATATATCCTTCTTCTGTCAAGATTCTAGCAATTTCTTCCTTAATCTTTGACTTTGGTATTTCAACTTCGTCATGTCTTGCAACAAGAGCATTACGAATACGTGTTAACATATCTGCTATTGGATCTGTCATTTTACTATCCTCCTACCAACTAGACTTCTTAACGCCAGGAATTTCGCCTTTGTAAGCTAATTCTCTGAAGCAAATTCTGCAAATACCATACTTTTGTAGTACCGCATGTGGTCTGCCACAAATTTGGCATCTTGTGTATGCTCTTGTAGAATACTTTGGAGTCTTTTGTTGTTTATTAATCATTGCTTTTTTTGCCATAATACTTAAATCCTCCTATTATTTTGCAAAAGGCATACCAAGAAGAGTTAATAACTCTTTAGCCTCTTCATCTGTCTTTGCAGTTGTAACGATACAAATATCAAATCCTCTTACTTTTTCAATCTTATCGTATTGAATTTCAGGGAAGATAATTTGTTCCTTAATACCTAGTGCATAGCATCCACGTCCATCGAATGATTTTGAAGAAACACCCTTAAAATCACGTACACGAGGAAGAGCAACTGAAACTAACTTATCATAGAAATCAAGCATCTTCTTTCCACGAAGAGTTACCTTAGCGCCGATTGCCATACCTTCTCTTAACTTGAATGTAGCTACGCTGTTCTTAGCTTTTGTTATAATTGGAGCTTGTCCAGCGATTGCCTTTAATTCTTCAACAGCAAGTTGTAAACTCTTACTATTATCCTTAACATCACCAAGACGCATATTTAAAACGATCTTTTCGATCTTTGGAACTTGGTTAATGTTCTTGTAGCCGAACTTTTCTTTTAATGCAGGAACGGCTGTGTTCTTATATAATTCTGCGATTCTATAAACTCTATCTGCCATTTTTTAATCCTCCATTAGTCCTTATTTTCAGCTGTCTTTTTCTTAGCTGTTGTCTTCTTAGCTGCTTTCTTAGCTGTAGATGTCTTTACTTCATCTAAAGATGCTCCACAGTGTTTGCAAACTCTGATCTTCTTATCGCCTTCAATCTTGAAAGCAACCTTTGTTGTCTTATTGCAAGCTGGGCAAACAACTGCTACGTTTGAAGCATCGATAAATCTTTCCTTATCGATGATACCGCCCTTTTCTTGAGCGTTACGTGGCTTAACAAAGTTCTTTGACATTGTGATGCCTTCGCCTTTAACAGCAACTTTACCAGCCTTAGCGTCTACTGCGATAACTGTACCCAACTTTCCTTTATCATTTCCTGCGATAATCTTAACCGCATCGTTCTTTTTAATGCTATTCATTATCGTGTTCCTCCTATATAACTTCTGGAGCTAGAGAAATGATCTTCATATAATCTTTATCTCTAAGTTCTCTTGCGATAGGTCCAAATATACGAGTTCCCTTTGGTTGCTTTTGGTTATCGATAATAACTGCAGCGTTATCATCAAATCTAATGTAAGAACCGTCAGCTCTGTTGATACCATATGTAGTTCTAACTACAACAGCTTTAACAACATCACCCTTCTTAACAACGCCACCAGGAATAGCTGATTCAACAGCAGCTACGATAACATCTCCGATGTTAGCGCTTCTTCTGAAAGAACCACCCATAACTCTAATACACTTTAACTCTTTAGCGCCAGAATTGTCAGCAACTACTAGTCTTGATTCTGCTTGTATCATGTTATTGTCCTCCTACTATTTAGCCTTTTCAATAATTTCTACAACTCTCCAGCACTTATCTTTGCTTAGAGGTCTAGTTTCAGCAATACGTACTGTATCGCCAATGCCACATTCATTCTTTTCATCATGAGCCTTTAGTTTAACTGTTCTGTTAACGATCTTGCCGTATAGAGGATGTTGAACACGCTCTCTAATTGCAACGACAACAGTTTTGTCCATCTTATCGCTAACAACTATACCAGTTCTGCTCTTTCTAAGATTTCTTTCTACCATCTTTTAATCCTCCTTACTTTGCAGCTTTCTTTGAAGCAGCCTTAGCTGGTTCTTGAGAGATGCCAAGTTCTCTTTGATGAATAATTGTCTTTACCTTAGCAATATCTTTCTTGCAGTTTGTGATTTGCTTTGGGTTTTCCAATTGTCCTGCTTTATTTTGGAAACGAAGGTTAAATAGTTCTTCTTTTAAAGAAGAAAGTTTGATATTTAATTCTTCATTTGTCATTTCGAAAAAACTACTAGTTCTCATCTGTTACCTCCGCATCTTTCTTTATAAATTTACATTTTAGAGGAAGCTTGTTTGCAGCTAATCTTAAAGCTTCACGAGCTTGATCTTCTGAAATACCAGCCATTTCGAATAAAACTCTACCTGGCTTTACTACAGCTACCCAGTATTCTACGCTACCCTTACCAGAACCCATACGTGTTTCAGCTGGCTTCTTTGTAACTGGCTTGTGTGGGAAGATGTCGATCCATACTTGACCACCTCTTTTAATATAACGAGTCATCGCGATACGGGCAGCTTCGATTTGATTTGATGTAATCCAAGCTGGTTCTAATGCTTGTAGACCAAATTCGCCATAAGCGATTTTGTTACCCTTATTAGCCTTACCTGTCATTCTTCCACGGAATACACGACGTCTCTTAACTCTCTTAGGCATTAACATTTGAGTTACCTCCTTTTCCTGTCTCTACTGGGCTGAACTTACCTAGCTTTTCACCTTTGTAAATCCATACCTTAACACCGATCTTACCGAATGTTGTATTTGCTTCAGCAAATCCATAATCGATTTCAGCTCTTAATGTTTGTAGAGGAATTGATCCTTCATGATAGCTTTCTGATCTAGCGATTTCAGCACCGTCTAATCTTCCAGAAACCATAGTCTTAATACCCTTAGCACCGCCCTTCATAGCTCTTGAGATAACTTGCTTCATAGCTCTTCTGAATTGAACTCTTTGTTCAAGTTGCTTAGCGATGTATTCAGCTGCTAATTGAGCATCAACATCTGGTTTATTGATAGATTGAATAGTAACAGAAATCTTCTTTCCTGGAACTATCTTTCCTAAATAATTTTGAATTTCTGCAACACCTGCGCCGTTGTTACCAATTAGAACACCAGCCTTAGATGTAAATATTGATATATTAATACTATAATCATTATTAGATGAAATCTTTCTTTCAATTTTGATTGAAGAAATGCTGTCATCATAGTATTTTGTCTTAATAGCTTTTCTGATCTTATTATCTTCAACTAAGAATTTAGAGAAGTTCTTTTTATCTGCGAACCATCTAGCGTCCCAGTCTTTAATAACACCGATTCTTAATCCTGTTGGACTAACTTTTTGTCCCATTTGTTACCTCCTATTAATCAGCCACTTCATCAAGGATGATAGTGATGTGACTTGTACGCTTGTTGATTCTTGCACCAGAACCCTTAGCTCTAGCTCTCATTCTCTTAAGAATTGGACCAGCGTTAGCATAGCAAGCAGCTACGTATAAGTCGTTCTTGTTCATACCTAAATTGTTTTCTGCATTTGCAGCAGCTGAATTTAGTAATTTAACAAGTGGTTCACAAGCAGCCTTTTGTGTATTCTTTAGAATAGCTAAGGCATCTGTGTACTTTTGTCCTCTGATGATATCTAGCACGATACGTACCTTATCTGGAGAGATTCTAATATATTTAGCAGTAGCGCTTGGACGCTTATCAGCGTTTGCGATTCTAGCTGCAGCTTTTTCTTTAATTCTTGTAGCCATTTCTTATATCCTCCCTCGTATTACTTAGTACCAGTGGTCTTTTCGCCACCATGGCCTTTGAATGTACGTGTTGGTGCGAACTCACCAAGTTTGCAACCTACCATTTCATCTGTGATATATACTGGAACATGCTTTCTACCATCATGAACAGCGATTGTATGTCCAATCATATCTGGATAAATAGTTGATGATCTTGACCAAGTTTTAACGGTGTGCTTTTCGTTATTATTGTTCATTTCTTTGATTCTATTTAATAATCTTTCTTCGCAGAAAGGTCCTTTCTTTAATGATCTACTCATGAGTTACCTCCTATTTGCGACGTTTAACAATCATCTTGTTAGACTTCTTCTTATTTCTTGTCTTGTAGCCAAGAGTTGGAACACCCCATGGAGTAACTGGGCTTGGCATACCGATTGGTGACTTACCTTCACCACCACCATGAGGGTGATCGCAAGGGTTCATAACAACACCACGAACTGTAGGTCTTGTGCCCATATGACGTGTTTTACCAGCTTTACCTAAAGACACGATTTCATGATCAACATTGCCAACTTGTCCGATTGTTGCTTTGCATTCGAGTGGAATGTATCTCATTTCGCCGCTTGGTAATCTTACTGTGGCATATTTGCCTTCCTTAGCCATTAATTGAGCAGCAGCACCAGCTGTTCTTACTAATTGGCCACCTTTACCAAGGTTCATTTCAATATTGTGAATTAATGTACCAACTGGGATGTTAGCAAATGGAAGTGCGTTACCTACTTTAATTTCAGCTTCAGCACCGCTCATTACGATGTCACCAGTTTGTAATCCTACTGGAGCTAAGATATATCTCTTTTCGCCATCTGCATAGCTTAATAGAGCGATATTAGCACTTCTGTTTGGATCGAATTCGATACCAATAACCTTTGCAGGAATACCATCTTTATTTCTCTTGAAATCAATAATTCTATACTTTGTTCTGTTTCCGCCACCGATATGTCTTACAGTGATTCTACCAGTGTTGTTTCTACCACCAGTTTTGTTGATAGATTCTAATAAGCTCTTTTCTGGAACTGTCTTAGTAATTTCACTGAATGTAGATACAGACATGAAACGACGAGCAGGAGACGTTGGTTTATACTTCTTAATAGCCATTATTCATTTCCTCCTATGATAAGCTCTCGAAGAACTCGATTGCCTTACTATCTTCAGTAAGGAATACAACAGCTTTCTTGTAGTCAGAAGTATAACCTTCAGATCTACCCATTCTCTTCTTCTTTCCGTCAACGTTTACTGTGTTTACTCTAGCAACCTTAACGCCAAAGATATCTTCTACAGCTGTTTTAATTTGTGTTTTTGTAGCACTTTTAGCAACTTTGAAAGTATATTTCTTTGCTTGAATGCCGTCATAGCTTTTTTCTGTTAATACTGGGCTAACGATAATGTCAAAATTTTTCATTATGCATATACCTCCTCAAGCTTCTTGATAGCATCTACTGTAGCAATACACTTTGTGTTTGCAGCTAAATCGTAAACGTTAATTAAGTCAGCATTGATAACTGTAACGTTTTGTAAGTTCTTGCAAGCTCTTAATACAGCTTCATCATCCTTATCCATTACTACTAATACTTTAGAATCAATATTTAAACTATTTAACATATTAGCGATTAGCTTTGTCTTAGCTTCTGCTAATTCAATTTTGTCAACAACAACAAGATTAGATGTTGAAACCTTAGCACTTAGAGCGCTAATTGTAGCAGCGATCTTCATCTTCTTATTTATCTTTTGTTCAAAGTCTCTTGGCTTTGGTGCGAATACTACGCCACCGCCTACCCATTGTGGAGAACGGATAGAACCTTGTCTAGCACGACCTGTGCCCTTTTGTCTCCAAGGTTTCTTACCACCACCAGATACTTCTGTTCTTGTTAGTGTGCTCTTTGTTCCTTGTCTTTTGTTAGCAAGTTGAGCAACAACTACTTGGTGAATTAAAGCTTCATTATATTCTTGTCCGAATACAGCTTCACTTAATTCGATTGGCTTTAACTTTTTGCCATTCATATCAAATACGTCAATCTTCATATGTTACTCCTTAAGCCTTAACGCTTTGCTTAACTACAACGATACCGCCCTTAGCTCCTGGGATAGCACCCTTGATTAAAAGCAAGTTACGTGCTGCATCGACTCTTGCAACAGTTAGATTTTGTACTGTAACTCTTTCATTACCTAAATGACCTGCCATCTTCTTGTTTTTGAAAACTCTAGATGGAGAAGAGTTAGCACTCATAGAACCAACACCTCTGTGGTAACCTGAACCATGTGCTTTAGGTCCAATGTGATGATTCCATCTCTTAACTGCACCAGCAAATCCTTTACCTTTAGATGTACCAACTACATCAACATGATCGCCTTCTGCGAAGATGCTGCAGTTAATTTCTTGACCAATTTCATAAGCTTCTACGTTCTCGATAGGTAGTTCCTTAAGAACTTTCTTTGGAGCAACGTTTGCTTTCTTGAATTGTCCCATTACTGGCTTAGAAACGTTCTTTTCCTTCACATCACCAAATGCTACTTGTAAAGCGTTATAGCCATCTTTTTCTTGAGTCTTCTTTTGTACAACTGGACATGGACCTGCTTCAACTACTGTTACAGGAATTACAATGCCGTCAGCTGTGAATATTTGACTCATTCCTAATTTCTTTCCAATGATTGCTTTATTCATAGATAAAGTTCACCCTCCTATATTTTTTTGCCCCGTAGGGCTTCAATGTCTTTGTTTGTTAGATCTTCTTGATCTTCATTTCGATTCCAACACCTGCTGGAACGTCTACTTCTGTTAATGCATCAATAACTTTCTTAGATGGGTTATAGATGTCGATTAATCTCTTGTGAGTTCTTAACTCAAATTGTTCTCTGCTGTCCTTATACTTGTGTACAGCTCTTAAGATAGTAACAACTTCTTTGTCTGTTGGTAGAGGAATAGGTCCAGATACTTGAACTCCACTTCTCTTAGCTGTTTCAACGATTTTTTCAGCTGCTACATCAATTAGATTGTGATCATAAGCTTTTAGCTTGATTCTGATTTTTTGTCCTGCCATTTTGCATTTCTCCTTTTTTACCTAACTATTATTATCACGCTGCCGTGTGTTTCGCACTTGCCGATTTTAAAAAGTGGCTATGCCACCTTCGTTAGTCGCCCGATTTTACAGACATTTGTCCACGTGAGTTCTCCGCTTGTTCCCGGTAACCTCCCGCTTCATCCCTTCGACTCGTGCTCGATTAGTATATTTATATAAGGCCAATGCTGTCAAACGATTTTGATATATTATTATTGTAAAATTTATGTAAAATATTAAAAAATTTGTTGAAATTAGGCAAAAAATACGGTTCGAGCACTAAAACCCGAACCGCGCCATTCTAGTAAAAATTGATTAGCTGTTAGCAGCTTCGTTTAACTTAACAACTAATTCGTCAACATCTACTCCATGAACTTCTGCAGCTTGAGCGATTGTTTCGCCACGAGCGATAGCACAGCCAAAGCAATGCATACCAATGCCTAAAAGGCATTCTGCAATAGCGTCAGAGTTTCCGATTTGAATAGCATCACCGATTAACATATCCTTTGTGATCTTTTCCATGATATATATCCTCCAAAATTTTATTCTATTAAATACTTGATTATTAAATAAGCAATTGCTCCAACCACTGCCGCTCCAGCAATAGATACTAAAGCAACTTTTACTGGAGATAATGGCGCACGTCCATCTGCTAAACCATTTCTGCCATTTATTACGCAAGTATAATTTTTACCTTTGTAATTATACACCATTAACCAAACTGGTGCTAATAAATACTTATAAGTTTTTTCTGTATACTTAGTATTAACATTTAAATAATCTAATTCATCGTATTCATATCTACTCAAAATTTTAGATCTAATAGATGAATCTATTATGCTTTTTGCCATCTCCCAACTTTGGTCTAATCCCGTTGAGTATCTTTCGGCAGTAAATCCAGCAATATATTGTGGGTTATATAGATATGCATTTTCCGAATCAAAGCCACCTATCTTTCTTAAATTGTTACCTGCCATAAATTGACTTGCCTCAATTTGGATATCATCAAATGGTTGAGAGTATCTTCCAGAATCTGTATACCAATCTGTAACAGTCTTTGTTACTCTTTCTTTTCCGTTATTTACAACGATCGTTCTATGTACCCCATATCTAATCTGATACGTTGAAAACGTATTTGTATCAAAAGTAAAGATAGGCACATATACGCCCTTTAAGTCTCTTTCTTCCGCTAATTTCTTTAGAGAATTAGGAGACATCGTGCGCTTTTTTAACCATTCTTTATAGCTTTGTTTTGCTTCTTCTTGAGAAATCTTAAAAGGCAATACTGCGTTTGGTTTTATACCTGGAATATCATCTGTATGCATGATATTAGTCGTACCGCAAAATGGACACGCTGTTGCTGTCTCATAAGAATTAACAGCAAACTCAGCTGCACAAGATCTGCACTTAACAGTCTTAGCATCTCCCCATGGCGTATACGCTTTTTCTGAATCTGGAGTGTAAGGAATCTCAAATGCACCCGTAACATTTGTTAATTCTTGCAAAGAATTACAATGAGTACATTTTAACTTACTAGACTTTGGATCATAGCATAATACCGACCCGCAATTTGGGCATTTATATATCTTGCCCTTTATAGCCTCTTTATCAGCCATTATAGCTTTGCACCACACTCTGGACAGAACTTACCACTACCTGTTATTTCTTTGCCGCAATTTGGGCAGAATTTCTTTGTAGGAGCAGCTACTATCTTAGCGCCACATTCTGGACAGAACTTAGCACCTTTTTTAACTTCATGTCCACAAGATGGACATTTGATTTGTGCTTCTTTGTCTTTAATTGGAGCATCTTCTCCAGATAGAGCATCTTTCATTTCAGTAGCAAACATTCTTCCCATGCCTACGCCTGCGCCTAATCCAATACCAATGCCTGACATTCCACCTGGATTTTTAGCAGCATCACGCATAGCAGCAACGCTTTCCATTTGAGCATATCCTTGCATGCTTCCTTGCATAACGCCAACTTGAGTTCTCTTGTCCATCATCTTTTCTACTTCTTCTGGTAAAGATAGGTTTTCGATGTATAGAGCATTCAACTCTACGCCGATGTTAGCAAAATCGTCTTTAAGACGATTCTTAGCAGCATTTGCTAATTCTTCATAATGCATAGATAAATCTAGTGCTGGAATTTCAGATTCAGCAATAACATTAGATAATGTTGATGTAATTACTTTTCTAAAGTAATCGTCTACATGTCTTACTGTAAATTTACCCATAGATCCGCATAGTTCATCCATGGCCTTTGTTGGCATACCAATTGAGAATGAATATGTACCAAATCCTCTAACTCTTACCATACCGAAGTCTTGGTCTCTCATCATAACTGGATTTGTAGTACCCCATTTCATGTTGATATTTTGCTTTGTAGAAATGAAATATACATCTCCAACATATGGACTTTCCCAAGCAAATTTCCAATTGTATAGTGTTGTTAGAATTGGAATATTCTTAATATCTGATAATTCATATGTACCAGGTCCAAATGCATCAGCAATTTTACCTTCTTGTACGAATATAGCTTTTTGTCCTGGAGCAACAACCAAGACAGACTTTCTCATGATTTCTTGTTTCTTTTCTAGTGGGTATTTATATACTAAAGTTGCCTCATCTTGTTCGTCCCATTGAATTACTTTTCTAAATTGATTTTTTAGCCATCCCATATTTGACCCTCCAAAAATTTAGTCATATCCATTATATTTATTACTATAAATAAAGTCAATATCGCACAAAATCGCGTTTATTGTTTTATAAATTGCGATAATGTGTCACACTTTTTAAAATCTATGTAAAATTTAAGGCGTGTTTAATGGACATTTTGGCCCAATTATTCACAAAATTGCAAACATTTGTTGCACTTTATCGCACCAAAGCAAAAATTTAAAGCGTTTTTCAAAGATTTTTACGACTCGTAAATTTTAAATTATATCGATAAATACTAGATTTCTCTATAAAGATGAAGGAGCGCCACACCTATTGCGTAACGCTCCTTCAAATTATATGATAAGGGGGAAAATTATGAGCTAATTTATTGTTTTCGCCCATAGTATACATTGAAAATATAGTGCTGTCAACAACTTTTTTAAAATTTTACAAAAAATTGCAACAACGTGTTGCACTTTTGAATTTTTGTCACATTTTCATTAAAAAAATACGCGAAACTGCTCTTTGCAATCTCGCGTAATAATTATTTTCTATATTATATATTATTGTTGGTCTAAATATTCTTCGTAAGTTGTTAGTTTATCGAATGTCTTTGTACCATCAATTTCAATGATTCTATTTGCAACAGTTTGCATTAATTCTTGGTCGTGTGAAGCAAATAGGATATTGCCCTTGAAATTAATCATGCCCTTGTTCAAAGATGTAATAGCTTCCAAATCTAAGTGGTTTGTAGGTTCATCCAAAACTAGGAAGTTTCCGCCGATTAACATGGCTCTTGCCAACATACATCTAACCTTTTCGCCTCCAGATAGAACGCACGCTTCTTTTTTAGCTTCTTCGCCTGAGAATAACATTCTACCAAGCCAGCTTCTTAAATATGTTTCTGTATGGTCTTTAGAATATTGATCTAGCCATTTTACTAAAGATAATTTGCATCCATCGAAGAAATGGTCAAAATTTTGAGGAACATAACTTTGAGTTATTGTTTTACCCCATTCAATCTTTCCAGAATCTGCTTCTTCATTTCCCATAAGGATTTCAAATAACATAGAAATATCTATTGATCTTGGGCCAACAAATGCTATTTTTTCATCTTTTTGAACTGTGAATGAAACATCTTCGAAATACCCTTTCTTTGTTAAATGCTCAACTGTTAGTATTTCTCTTCCTACTTCTTGTTCAAAATCAAAATTAATATATGGATACTTTCTCATTGAAGGCTTGATATCTTCAAGCTTTAGTTTTTCTAATTCTTTCTTTCTAGATGTAGCTTGCTTAGCTTTTGAAGCATTTGCTGAGAACTTTGCAATGAAATCTTGTAATTCTTTTGCTCTAGCTTCTGCCTTTTTGTTAGCTTCTTTTGCTTGTCTTGCTAAAAGTTGGTTCGTTTCGTACCAGAAATCATAGTTACCAACATACATATTTATCTTGCCGTAATCTACATCGCAAATATGTGTACAAACCTTATTTAAGAAGTGTCTGTTGTGAGATACGATAATCAATGTATTTTTGAAATCTAATAAGAATTTTTCCAACCACATGATAGTTTTAGCATCTAGGTTGTTTGTAGGTTCGTCTAGGATTAGGATATCCGGGTTTCCAAATAAAGCTTGTGCTAAAAGGATTTTAACCTTTTGCTTACCATCTAGATCTCTCATTAACATTTGGTGATATTCTTCGCCAAATCCTAAGTCATTTAAAAGTGATGCAGCTTCAGCTTCAGCTTCCCATCCACCCATTTCAGCGAATTCGTTTTCAAGTTCACCAGCTTTTATACCATCTTCTTCAGAGAAATCTTCTTTCATATAGATAGCATCTTTAGCATCCATAACTTCTACTAGCTTTTTATATCCAAGTAAAACTGTACGCATAACTGTGCAGTCATCAAAAGCGTTTTGGTTTTGGTTTAATACGCTAATTCTTTCGTTCTTACCAACAGAAACTGTTCCTTTTGTAGTATCTAGTTCTCCAGATAATATTTTAAGGAAAGTAGATTTACCAGCACCGTTTGCGCCAATAATACCATAACAATTCCCTGGAGTGAATTTTAAATTAACATCTTCAAATAGCTTTCTACCGCCAAATTGAAGCATTACGTCTGTAACTTGTAGCATGATTTCTCCTCAAAGTTGCACTTCACCAAGTGCGATTCTAATATTCTTATATATAAGATATAACAATTCTGAGTCCTTTTTGACAACCCAATTCAACTCAAAAGATGCTTTTTCGCCTTTATTTATTTTTTCTGGGAATGAAACTGCGTCTTTTAGTTCATAATTATTCAAAGAAAAATCCTTGATTTTTACAGATATGTTTTTCTTTGCTTCCATTGTTATATATGTGGTTACTTCTACGTATTCATCCGTAGCAGTTTCTTTATTGATCTTAAAGTTTGTAACTGTGTAATTATAGTTATCCTGTTCAATTGTTTGACCAATTTGACCTATAACTTTAGAATTATCTGCCTTTTGAACAAAATATACAGTCAAGATTACGCCAACTATTACTAATATAGTAAGCGTAACTAATCCCACTATTCTAATTACCTTTTGTTTTTTAGTGTTTTCCATTAGATTCTATTCTTAATATTTTGTAGACTTTCTTGGCACTTAGCAAAAATTCTATCTGGGTCTTCGTTTATAAAATATTCGCCTTCTTTATACAATATCTTACCATTGCATACCGTCATATAGATATTTGATGGTCCACCTGAATATACAATAGAATTTGCTATATCATCTACTGGCCAAATATTAGATAAATGCATATCAGCAACAATAAAGTCTGCAAAATTATTTTGTTTTAATTCTCCACACAATGGTACATCTATCAAATCTGAAATACCTTCTGATGCCATCTTTAAAATCTGTGTTGAACTAATTGCAGACGCATCGTTATATTTAATCTTTTGTCCTACGGACAATAGATAATTTTCTCTAAACATATCTAATCTATTATTTGAAGCAGCTCCATCCGTTCCGATGCCTACCTTTATTCCTTTTTCTAACATCTCTTTAACCGGAGCTATACCACTTGCCAATTTCATGTTTGATGCAGGACAAGTAACAACGCCAACATTCATTTCTTTTAGAATATCTAAATCATCGCCTTCCGGATGAACCATATGATATACAACACCACCAGCATTAAACAATCCTAGATCTCTAAATAATTTAACTGGAGTTTTGCCATATCTTGCCTTGCACTCTTCAACTTCAGCTTTTGATTCACTCATATGAACATATACTGGCTCGCCTCTATCTATAACGTACTCTGCAATTTCTCTTAGCGTCTTTTCTGATGTTGTATATTCTCCATGAATACCAACTCTATATCTTACAAAGTTACTCTTATAATTAGCAAAGCCATAATCATATATCTGTGCTGGAGTCTTTCCATTTAGCGTTGAATCGTTAAGTCCATAGCACATTACATTTCTAAAATTAGAATCATTACAAGCTTGAGCAATTGGATCTAGCATAAAGTACATATCTGAAGCTAGCGTAATTCCACTTCTTAGATATTCCATAATGGCAAGTTTAGTAAACCAATAGCATTCTTCTTCTTTAAGGGCTGCTTCTTTTGGCCAAATCTGAGTCTTTAGCCAATCTAGAAGTGGCATATCGTCTGATGAGTTTCTCAAGAACGTCATTGGCGAGTGAGCATGAGCATTTTTAAAGCTTGGGAATACAAATTTCCCCTTTAAATCTACCTCATTATCTGCGATAGAACCCATTACAGGTTCGCCAATATGCGCAATCATGTTATTATAGACGATCATTTCGCCATCTATTAATTTGCCTTCGGTATAAATCTTTGCATTGTAATATCTAGTTACCATTTTTTCTCCAATTTTAGCTTTTCAATTACTCTTCCTGCCAATTTTGCAAGATTTTGAACCTCTCTATGCATTGTCTCTTTAACATGCATATGGTCTAGTGGAACATCCCCAAGTCCAGCAGCTGGATTTGACACAACAGACACCCCGATTATCTTCATTCCCATATGAGCTCCTGCGATTGCTTCATTGCAAGTAGACATACCAACAACGTCAGCGCCTAATATCTTTGCCATACGAATTTCTGCTGGAGTTTCATATTGAGGACCACCAAATTGCATATACACGCCTTCTTCTAATCGAAGGCCTAATTCTTTTGCACTTTCTTTTACAATATCTCTTAAGTGTTTATCATATATTTCAGACATTGATGGGAATCTAGTTCCAAGAGCATCAATATTTGGCCCAATCAAAGGAGATGGAACCATTTGAGATATTTGATCTTTTAATAAAACTAGAGTTCCTACATCTAGATAATTAATGCCACCTGCTGCATTAGACAAGAAAAGATATTCAGCGCCCATAAGTTTCATTAATCTTATTGGCAAAACAGAGTCTTGAGAAGAATATCCCTCATACATATGAACTCTACCTTGCATAATAACTACTGGAACGCCTCTAACATAGCCGAAAACGAATCTTCCAGCATGTCCATCAACGGTACTAATTGGCATACCTTCTATCTTTTCATATGGAATTGCTTGGAATCCGTCAATTAATTCCGCAAGTTTGCCAAGGCCTGTGCCACAAACTAGCGCAATCTTTGGTTTAAAGTCTGTTTGTTGTCTTAATGAATAATAAGCTAGATTTAATTTTTCAGCTGTTTGCATATAACTATCCTTATAAATGTATTTTAGCACACTTTAAGTAGAACTTAAAGACAAAAAAAAGAAGAGCTCAAGGCTCTTCCGGTTTTGAAGTGTTACTTCACTTTGCTATTAGCCTTCTGAGATAGCTGAAACTGGGCATTGTTCTGCGCAAGCGCCACAGCTTAAGCAAGCGTCTCCGTCGATAACATATTTGTCATCGCCTTCAGTAATAGCTGATACTGGACATTGTTCTGCACAAGATCCGCATTTGATACAATCATCACCGATAACGTAAGCCATTTTATTGTCTCCTTTATTCAATTTTTATTTTTAGTATCTTAATATTAGCACACATTTTTATCAATGTAAAATACTAATCTTTTGATACTAGTTCATCTAAATCGTCGTCGCTTCCTTCTTCAGGAATATCTGGTTGAGCGCCCTTCATTTCGAATTCTCCAATATGATAGAACTTCTCAACTATTGAATCATCAATTTGAACTTGCGCTTCTATTCTTTCTCTTAATACATCAACAGCCAAAACTCTAGCCATACCATCATCTGTCTTTACTGTTGAATTAACCTTTGGAAGCTTCTTTAATGTTTCTTGGTAGAAATCATTCTCAAATCTTAGACAGCACATCAATTTACCACAAATACCGCCTACATTTGCAGGATTTAGTGAGATGTTTTGATTTTTTGCCATCTTAATTGTTGATTTATCGCATACTCCTGGGCATCTTATACAGCAACATTCTTGGCCGCACATACCCATAGCGCCACGAAGGATAACATCGTCCTTTTCGTATACTTGGTGAAGCTCAATTCTTGTTCTAAGCTCTGATGCTAAGTCTTTAACTAATTCTCTAAAGTCTACTCTTCCATCTGCTGTAAAGTTAATAACTACCTTAGATCTATCAAATGTATATTCAGCATTTATAAGCTTCATCTTTAAGCCATGCTTTGCTACTTTTTCTTCGCAAATCTTTACTGCACGTTCACCACGTTGTAGATTTTCTTGATATTGCTTTTCGTCTTTTTTATCTGCCTTTCTTATAACATCTTTTAAAGGATTTTTAATTTCTTCATCTTTAACAAATGTATTCTTTTGAGCGACGAAAGCATATTCTTGACCGCGAACTGTTTCTACAATTACGCCATCACCTACTTTAAACTCTATATCTTTTGGGCCGAAGAAATATATCTTGCCACTATTGTTAAACTTTATACCTACTATATTTGGCATTTAAACCTTACCTCCAATATGTCCATTAGCAGTTGATATAAAATACCATCTGGATCGCAATTGTTTTGCGCATTTTCTACAGACTTTATTATTAAATCCTCAACATTAACTAATGTTGCCATATTATACTTTTTATCTATTTCTTTTATTATATCTTCAACTTCTTGATTTACACCTGATTTATATTCAATTAATTGTTTTAACACAATTTCGAATCCATTCAAGTATTTCAATAATTGATCTTTTTTCTCATTAAATGTTCTTTTATTCTTTATTGAACTTTTAGCCACTATTTCTAAAAGATATGCAGAATTGTTCAATTCGTTCATTGTGTTTAATGCAAACGCATAACTATCTATAAACGAGATGTTATCTATTATGCCTATTGCCTTTGTTAAAGAACCATCCGCAAACTTTAATGCCTTATCTACGCTAAATGCATCATATCTTTCTAATAGTGCTTGCTTTATTTCGTCATTTGTAAAAGGTGCTAGTGTATATTTAGTTGCACGAGACTTAATAGTTTCTAAAACTGCAGCTAGATGGGTAACTCCAATTACAAATACTGCATTTCCTATAGGCTCTTCAATTAGCTTTAACAATCTATTTTGTTCTTTTAGCGCAATATCTTGAAAATTATCTATTAAAAGGACTTTTGCCTTTGATTCTACTGCAATATAGCTTTTAGCTATAAAATCCTTTAAACCATCTGCATTTAGTGCTAATGGGATTATTACGCCCTCATGCACATTATTTTCTACATCCTTACAGCTTTTACATATACCGCAATCACCGTTTTCACATAGAATCATTCTTGTTATCAATTTACACATAGACTTACATGCGATTTCATCTTCAGAAACTACCATGATGCAGTGGCTTACATTACCTTGTGCTACATCTTGTTTTAAAGTTTCATATACGCGAGTCTTTTTAAGTAAATTTTCGTAAGGTATCATTATTTAATATACCCACCTGATCTTAAGAATTCTCTTATCTTATTTTGTGTAGTAAATTTATCTGCTGAAGCATCAATACATGCAATTCTCTTTGGATGTCTTTTTGCTGCTTCTTTATAGCCTTCATACACTTTCATATGGAATTCAAACGCTTCGCGTTCCAATCTATCGTTTTTATCTGCTCCGCCCTTTCTTTCAAAAGCTTGCTCTGGACTTAAATCCAAAAAGATTGTTACATCTGGCTTTATCTTTCCGCATGCTAAATCATTTAATTGTTCAACATAGTCAGCGCCTAAGCCTCTTGCTACACCTTGGTAAGCAAATGTTGAGTCTATAAATCTATCACAAATAACCGTTTTGCCTTCTTTAAGCGCTGGTTCAATAACTTGCTTAATTAATTGAGCACGGGCTGCGCAATATAACATAGTTTCACATTCGTTTGTCATTTCAGTGTTATTTGGATCTAGTATAATTTTGCGAATAGCTTCAGAAATATCTGTACCACCTGGCTCACGCAAGAAAACACAGTCTTGATTTGTGTTTGCCATATATTCCTTTAAAAATCTAACTTGAGTAGACTTTCCTACTCCTTCGCAACCTTCAAATGTAATAAACTTTCCTTTCATATTCTCACCAAGCCTTATTTTAACACAGGCACTTTATTATTTACAAGACCAAGGATGTGGCCTAAATGGGCATTTAAGATATTTATATCTTCCCTTGTTATTTTCTCGCCAAAACGCACGATAGGCGTTGATGGAGGGTAAATGCACAAGTCCGCATTTGCAATTAAGCCTTCGGCATCATCTATATTTACAAATTCTGGCCGCAATCCATCGATTGATTCTTTTTCTTTTTTTGATGCTTTGATGCTTATACTATTTAATGGTTCTAACTCTATTTTAGATAACGCATCTTGAAGCTTATCTAACTCCATATAATTAAACGGCGTTATTATAAATACTAACTTATCTTCATAGGCCATCTCTGCTTCAAAACCAAGCTTACTTAATTTAGATAATACTTTGTAGCAATCTATTCCTTGCTTTTGAAGAACTAAACGAGATATATCATCACTCTTTAGAATGTCAAATCCAGCAATTGTGCCATTGAATGCTTCAATCTTTTCTTTAATAGCCTTATAGTAGCCATCTCCATTTTCTTCAAAGTCTGCTCTTGCCATATCCATTGATGCCATTGTTATATATGATGGAGATGTTGAATGTATTTTAGATAGATTCAAGCACATCATATCATATAGATAATCATCGTTTATGTTTATAATGGCACCACCATTATGCACTGGCATAGTTTTATGCATACTAGAAAATACTATATCGCCTTGAGGATATTTAGGAAGAACGCTTGAAAATGCGAAATGTGCACCATGCGCTGCATCTACAACAAGTAAGTTGTGTCCTTTTTCTTCAAATAATTTAGTTGTGTCCTGGACATCTCCAAAATAGTTAGGTGAAGTTATAAAAATTGCTACTTGTTTTGCGTTTTTTTGTAATACATCTAAGCATTTTTGTATATTTTCAACTTCTATATATGGAATTTCAAATATATGCATGGCGTTATAGAATGAACTATGCATATTACCAATAGCTATAACATCTAAGCCTATTTGCTTTATAGTATAGGCACTCATTTGCATACAAGTAGTTGATCCTTGAGTTACCATTATTGAATGCTTATATTCATATGCTTTTGCAATTAAATCTTCAGCTTCTTTAATAACGCCATTAGCTGAAAGCAAATTATCCATTCCTTCAATCTCTGTTATATCTAAAGCATTTTCTTTAAATGCATAAAAGTCCTTACCACTATGCCCTGGCATATGGAATCTGACATTTTTATATGATAGAAGTTTTGAATAAAGTGGTGTATTCATCTAAGTTAAATAAAGCAGCTTGTTTGGAGCTGCTTTAGTATTTTTATTTTATTGGTTTCATTGTTGGGAATAATAAAACATCTCTTATGCTTGGCGCGTCTGTAAATAGCATTATTAATCTATCTACACCGATTCCAAGTCCGCCTGTTGGAGGCAAACCATACATTAGAGCATTTACATAATCCTCATCCATCATTTGAGCTTCTTCATCGCCCTTTTCACGTTCTGCTACTTGGCTTAAGAATCTATTTCTTTGGTCGATTGGGTCATTTAATTCTGAGAATGCATTACCCATTTCTCTTGCGCACATGAAGAATTCAAATCTTTCTGTTAATCTTGGATCAGATGGCTTTCTCTTTGCAAGTGGAGATACTTCAACTGGATAATCTAAGATAAATGTTGGTTGGATTAAATGTTCTTCAACCTTTTGGTCATATACTTCATATAGAAGTTTACCCCATGTTACATCATCTTCGAAATCTACGCCGATTTTCTTTGCAGCATCTTTGAAATCTTCAACATTTCCAGATGTAGCAAAATCAATTCCACAGTATTCTTTAACTGCTTCAATCATTGTCATCTTCTTCCATGGAGTTGTTAAATCTAATTCAACACCTTGGTAATTAATCTTTCTAGCACCACCACAAACTGCATCAGCAATAGCCAAGAACATTCTTTCTGTGATGTCCATCATTCCATAATAGTCTGTATATGCTTGATATAACTCAACTGTTGTGAATTCTGGGTTGTGCTTTGTATCCATACCTTCATTTCTGAATTGTCTACCCATTTCGTAAACTTTTTCGAATCCGCCAACGATTAATCTCTT
Organism: Clostridiales bacterium; assembly: GCA_015055975.1. Taxonomy (GTDB): domain Bacteria; phylum Bacillota; class Clostridia; order Christensenellales; family UBA3700; genus UBA3700. Next base: position 42,207 of record SVHF01000013.1, read on the forward strand.
TAGATATAACTCTGGAGCGATTCTCATGTACATATCGATATCCAATGTGTTGTGGTGCGTAATAAATGGTCTTGCAGAAGCACCACCAGCGATTGTGTTTAGAATTGGAGTATCTACTTCAACGAAGCCTTCGTTGTCTAAGAAGTTTCTGATTGCTGTAATAATCTTAGAACGCATAATGAATGTGTTCTTAACTTCTGGATTTGCAATTAAATCTACGTATCTTTGTCTATATCTTAAATCTACGTTTGTTAATCCATGGAATTTTTCTGGAAGTGGAAGTAAAGACTTAGAAAGTAGTGTCATCTTTTCTACGTGAATAGAGATTTCACCTGTTTGAGTCTTAAATACAAATCCTTCAACGCCTACGATATCACCGATATCGAACTTTTTGAATTCAGCATAGTTCTCTTCTCCCATGCTATCTCTTGATGCGTATAATTGGATTTGAGCTGTGCAATCCATAACGTGAGCAAATGAAGCTTTACCCATAACACGCTTAGACATCAATCTTCCTGCAACTTTAACTTGCTTATTTTCATAATTGTCAAAGTTATCTTTGATTGTTTGTGCGTAAGCATCTTTATCGAATTTTACGATTTCGAATGGATTTTTCCCTTCTTCTTGAAGTTTAGCCAACTTTTCTTGGCGAACTTTTAAAATCTCGCTTATATTTTCTTCCATTATAGTCCTAGTTCCTTTTTGATATTTTCAAGGTTAGCTGGTGTAACTGACTTTGGAGCATCTTCGATGATCTTGAATTCGAATTCGTTAATCTTGAATGATTCGCCCTTCTTATGCTTGCTTAATTCTTGAGCAAATGCAGATTGCTTAGAAATCTTATGATTTAAGAAATCTGATTCTGTTTCACCAACCAATTCGCAAATGTATGCATCATATAATTGACCGTTTTCTTTTTCACTGATAATAAACTTTTGAGGTTTAATAATTTTTGCTGTAGCAATTTCGTGTTGTAATCTTAAAATTGCTTTTTCATTCTCGTTTTCTGCTTCTTTAGCTGCATCTAGTTCAGCATTTTCTGAAAAGTCGCCTAATGATTTTGCGTATTTGATTTGTTCAGAGATTGCGTTTCTCTTTTCGTTCATACGTTCATTAAGTTCTTTAACCTTTTCGTTATAACCTTCTTGTGTCATTTCATTTATTACTTGTTCTTCTGCCATTTTACATGACCTCCATATTATGTTCTATTTTTTGATCTATAGCTTAAAACGAATAAGCTTTCGCTCATAGATATATTTTCTACTACTACATCTTTTGGTACCTTTAAATCGATTGGAGCAAAGTTCCAAATAGATTTGATACCATTTTTGATTAATTCTCTTGCTACATCTTCAGCTGAATCAGCTTGCGTAGCAATAACTGCAATATCTATTTGATTTTCTTTTAGATAATCTTGTAGATTAAACATCTGCAAAACAGGAACGCCGTTATATGTCTTTTCTTGAACGTTTATATCAAATAAAGCTTTGATGTGGAAACCTTCTTTTGCAAATCCTTTATAACCTGTTAATGCTTGACCAATGTGGCCTGCACCAACAATGATCATGTTGTAATCTTTATCAAGACCTAAGATTTGCGCAATTTCACTTCTTAGATTCTTAACATCATATCCATAGCCCTGTTGACCAAATCCGCCGAAGTTGTAGAAGTCTTGTCTAACCTGAGATGCTGTGATTCCTAAAATCTCAGCCAAAGTTGAAGAAGATACCCTTTCAACATTAGCATCATCTAGCATCTTGATTTGTCTATAGTATTTTGGAAGTCTCTTAATTACTGCCTCTGAAATACCCTTTCTTCCCATATTGTGCTCCTTTTTGCTATATTATTTTATATATAATATAAGGGTTTGTCAATTGCGATTAAGTTAAATATTGCTTTAAAAGCAACAGGTTTAATTATTTAATTTAAATCCGTTTTAGGTATTTGTATACAAGTTAAGTCCGTATAATGGTATATTTATTGAGTA
>SVHF01000014.1 GCA_015055975.1 Clostridiales bacterium
AAGCGAAGCTTGTTAAAAAACCTATTTTATGCAAAGAAAAAGAGCTGCTAAAAAATACTAAGTTTTTTAACAGCCCCTATTTTTATAGCAACAGTTCCGTTACAACTTCACTATGCAATGTATCCTTAATCGCATTTTTTAATATACATAGCATTATATTATCTTCTATTACATAAATGTGATTGTTTACATAAAGTTTTGTTATTACATCAAATGACAAATATGGCGCGTTTATTTCTTTACTATCGCCAATTCCAATTTTAAGATTGTCGACAATTTTTAAATCAAAATATGAAGATATCTCTTTTTTTAGACATAACATAAAACTTTCATTATTTATTAAATACTTCGAAAACGGAACAAAATTTGAGGTTTTTGTAAAAATGCTAATATCTTTGATATTAGTCGCATTCATAATGCTAGCTATTGTTTGGTATGATGAATTAAACAAATTGGTATTACTTTTCTCTAAATATTTGAGTGTATTTTGAGGTACTTTTGCCATCTTCCCTAATTGGCTAGCTGTAATACCTATGGTCTTTCTAATTTCTCTTAATATACTACGCTTATATTCATTTTCAAGAAATTCTTTACTCATTTCTATATTATTCATCTGATGATATATATCGAAATGCGCAACCATTTCAGACAATGGGCATAATAAAAATATTTGTTTTAATGGAATACTATAATTTAACGAAATATTAACGCTTTGTAATGCTGCCCAATATATAGGGCCATCATCATTAGTGTCATATTTTAATTCTGCATCAAAAAATTCCAAAGAAAGATCTTGATATTGCTTTGCTAATAATTCTTCAACTTTATTTTCTTCAAATAATCGTAATATATTTCCGTATATTAACTTATCGTTTATTATTTCCAACGAAAGCCCTGCCGAGTAGTACAACTTAGAAATCAATGTTGCAAATTTTCTTTTACATTCGTAAATATCAACAAAACTTATCATTTATTTTCCCTCATAATATCTCTAATAAATGTATTGTTAATTGAATCTTGCTCTCTTAAATTATTATATTCTTGTAGTGTCTTTAATCTAAATCTTTCATATTCTTCGGTATGGTCTACTTTCGCATGACTTATATACTTTATTGAATTAAATGCCTTCTTGCTGATAAGTACGTATTGTAACCCAAGTTTCCCTATTTCCATTGCTCTTTTTAACAATTCTAAAGACAAATTATTGTTTACAAATTCTTCTGAATATTTAAAATAACTATCATCTGCGCTGTAACCCACAATCATATCGTAATTGTCTATAGCTATAGAATATGTCTTTTTTAACCATTCTATTTGAGTCTTGTATTTCTCATATTCATCTCTTGAAAACCTATGAGAAACTAAAAGTGTTATCCATTTCAATACATCTTCTTTAGAACTTGAATTTAAATACAAAACATTCATACTCGATAAATCAACTTCATATGTTATTGCATATCCATTTTTACGGAATTTACTTGCCCACAAAACTGCCATATCATATTCTGGCGTTAAGTAAAATCCTAGTCCATAATCGTTTGATGGATTACCTTTCCCAAACACCGGTTTAATTATTAAATCATTTGCTCCATAATATAATTTCATTTCTATCACCCAGATAATTATAACACAAAAACGAGTAGTACACCACCCTTTTTGCCTAAAATTTTCGCTTATTTGCTATAAAAACGAGTAGTACACCACCCTTTTTGTCTAAATACTTATTGAATAACTAAATGTGTAACGCTTCCCTGGATCTAGTTTATTTATGCCATCTTTTTGAGAAAGCTCTCTTTTTGGATTAGAAATATCTGGAATACCATTCCAAGGCTCAATACAAATATATCCACCAAAGTACTCTTTAGTCCAGATAGCCACTGTTTTTGGATTATTTAAATTCATTGAAACGTTTTTGCCATCTTTTTTATACAAGGTAACTTTATCGAATTTTTCATCACAAAACATTAATGTTTTATATTTTTGGAAAATCTCTTTTTTAAGATCTATTCTTTGAACCTTTTCAAATGGTCCTTTTTTCACAATAAAGCTTCCATTTTCATCTAGATAATAATTGTTTGGATTTAGTTCGTTTTCAAATACGATATAGTTGCCATCGATTACATCAACGCCATCTTTTCTTTCAAATGGAATTTGAAAAGCAGGATGACCGCCTATTCCAAAATATAGAGGCTTTGTATCTATATTATCTACATAATATGTGACCTTTAAATTGCCGTCTTTTAGACTATAATTAGATCTAAATGTGAAATTATAAGGATATTGCAAAAGTGTCTCTTCATTTGCCTTAAATAAAAGTGTAACTTCGTCTTCTTCTTGGGATTCTACATCAAGTGTTGCGTATCTTATAAGGCCATGGTTTTTCATTGAATATTCTTTACCATCTACATTGTAGATGCCATCTTTTAGTCTTGCTATAAATGGAAAGATTGCTACATCCTTTCCCTTCCAGCTCTCTTCGGCCCCTTGCCATAGATATTCATAACCATCTTTTTTAATAGAATCTAAGCATCCGCCCTGTCTATTTACAGATACGATGATGTTATTCTTCTTTATTTGAACTATCTTGTTCTCCATCTTCATTTTCCTCAACTTTAGTAACTTCAAATACGCTATCTAAATCTATTTTTTCATCTTTATTTTCTTTTTTACCAAAAATATCTTCTAAATCTTTTGCTTCTTCGTTTGATTGTCTTATTTGTTCTACTTCCATTCTACGTCTTGTAATTATAAATGTTATACCTACTGCTCCAGCAATTAGAACGCCTGCTCCAGCTATAATTAATAAAACAACAATTATAGTAGAAAGCCCTGTTTTGTTTGAAATGTCATCTATAATTGAATTTGCTGCCTTATATTCTTTTAGTTGCTCATTATAACTATTTAGAGCTGTCTTACCAAAAGATAGAGAAGAAAGAGTTGATTTTTCATCTGAATTTAGAGCGTCGTAAGCTGCCTTCAATTCTAAGAATTGCGCTGTATTTTCGTCTGTTATACTTTGACCCTTTAGAGCCATTGCTTTTTCTACAAATGAAATCATGTTATCAATTGAAGTATCATAAGACACAAAATTCTCAATTTGCTTTTGCCAAGAAGTGCTTCCTTCAAACTTTTCTACAATTTCTTCATTATTCAAAATTACGATAACATCAACTGTATCTTTATATGTAACAAAGTTATATTGAGAAGTACCATATACTGTATTATATGCGCCTAAAAGTTTAGGAATGTTCTCGCCTTTATATTGAACAAAACCAAGATTTTCACATCCATAGAATGCGCCATTGCCTATTCTTGTTATAGTTTGTGGCAATACTACTCTAACTAAGCTTTCGTTGCCTTCAAATGCATATTCACCTATTGCGCTAGTATTATCTATTACTGTATAAGAAACAGAATTTATTGTTTGTGGATAGTAGATAAGCATATATGTGCCATCATCTAACACTCTATATAGGACATTCTTTCCATCTTTTGTATCCAATTTGATTTTTGCTTGAGAATAATCTTGATCTGAATTAATCAAAATATTAATTTCAGTATCAGTAAATGCAGCTTCATCAATGGTCTTTATAGTATTAGGAATTGTCAAATCGCTAACCTTTGTATTATAGAAAGATAAAGAACCAATTTCTTCTATGCTATTAAATTGAACGGTTGCAAGACTTTCGCAATCTGCAAAAGCCGCATACCCGATGCTCTTACATATAGGCATTATAGCTTGTTCTAATTTTTCATCATCGGTAAATGCATAATCACCAATAGACACCACGTTATTAAAGTTGATTTCCGTTAAGTTTTTACAATTATAGAAGGCGCCTCTAAATAGGGTTACTTCAACATTAGCTCCACTTGGGATATATACTGATTCCAATGTTCCACACTTATAGAACGCAAGTTCACCTATTTCTAATGTGCCTGTTTGCATTGCGTTATTTAGATATACTTCAACTACGCCAGATTGTGCAAAAGCAGCATATCCAAGTTTTGTAACTTTTGGCAATTGAACATAATTCATTCTCAAACAGTTAACAAAAGCATATTCTCCAACCTCTTCCACATTAGCCAAATCCATGCTTTCATTAGATAATTTATCGCAATAAGCAAATACATAGCCATTAATTTTAGTAATTGAAGATGGAACTACTACTTGTCTTAAAGCTTGGTGATAATATGTTTTAGAATCCATTGTTATTGGTGCAAATGTATAATCACCTAAATCAATTGAGCCGTTTTCATATATAGCTCTTGTTAGATTTGAGCTTGCTGCAAAGGTATATTTGCCCATCTTTTGGACAATACCAAGATTTATTGAAGACAATCTTGAATCCTTTGCAAATACATAATCTCCAAAGGTTGTTTTGATACCTGTTAAATCTATTGTAGCGATAGCTGTGTTATAGAAAGCTCGTGATGCTATTTCTAATTCTTGGTCTGTCGTTTTTTGTATATTCACAACTTGAAGTGCTGTACATCCTTCAAATGCACTTTGTCCAATATATTCTATTGTGCTTGGAAGAGTTATTCTTCTTATTGTCTTATTTCCTTTAAATGCATTGACTTCAATTCTTGTTAGATTCATTGAAGATAAATCTAGAGTTGTTGAAGTAACGTTTGTCAAAGCTCCTTCTCCAATTGATGTAATTGAAGAATCTGAAAGCATATCTGAAACGCTAAGAACAAGCTTTAATTCGCCATTTATAACGATATTAGATACATCGTTAGAACCTACTTTAAATGATGTTAATTTTGGACAGTTCAAAAATGCATCTGTAGAGATATACATTGTTTGCAAATTCGTTTCATCAAGTAGAACAGTTGTTAGATTAACGCATCCGTTAAATGCTTTAATTCCTACTCTTGAAACATTTTGAAGATCTATTGTTTCTAATCTTGAACAACCATAAAAAGCATAATCTCCGATTGATGTTATAGAAGAAATGCCGTTTATTGCCTCAATTGATGTATTTCCATAGAATGCTTTATCACAAATAACCTTACAAGATGTAGGAAGAGTTAATGTTTCAACATTTTTAGCATAAGAAAAAGCGTTTGCTCCAATAGCAACAATTTCTGTTCTTGAAGATAGATCTATGTTAGTAGCACTATCAAAGCAAGCAAGAAGTATTCCATCGTCGTTTACATATACTGAATCGGCAACTTTAATTGTATAAGTATTAACTAAAGTGCCATTTGCTCTAATTGTTAGAGTTGCTTCGCCTGCACCTTGTGCTGCTATAACTCCATTTGTAACCTTTACAACAGTATCATCAGAAGATTCTACAGTAATTGTTATTGGGTTTTGAATATAGTTGTAATTATATGGTGAATAAGAATACTCAAGCGTAAATGATTCGCCAGGAGCTAGTTCAATTTTGCTCTTTGCAAGATTAATTCCAAAGAATGGGCTTCCATTGTTTGTAATTGAATCTACCATCTCATAAGATGAAATCTTCGTTGATTGATATTCAGCTGATGGATATGTTGATGCTTGAACACGAACTGTCATGCTAGCTTCATTTCCATTTTCATCTTGAATATATACTATTGCTGTACCTTCTTGAAGACCAGTAATCTTTCCAGAGCTTACTGCTAAAGTCTCTGTGTCTGAAGAAGCCCAAGTATATTTCTTATTAACATCATAATTGCTTAAATATGTGTTTGTAGCTAAATCTACTTCTTTATTTACAGATACTTCAATCTCAGTTTGCGTAAATTGAATAGTTGATGTATCGATTGTTGAAGTATCCGTTGATGGAGTAGATGAATCCGTAGTTGTATTATTTGATCCTTTTGAAATAATATTTGATTCAGTTCCTGTCCAATTCTTTACGCTATAGTAATAAACATTTTCATTAAATGCATAATCTACCACATAGAAATACAAATATCCGTTTGTAGCGTTTTTAATAGCCTCTGTTACATCATAAGTTACTTCAACACTTTGGCCAACACCCGTTGCAGTTGTCGCTATTGGATAAATATCTTCAACATTTAAAGTAACTCCAGTTAAAGTTGAGCCTGTTCCTGTACAAATTGCCAAAGCTTGAATATAGTGGTTATCTGAAAGTTTAAATTTTGCTAAATACTTATTCCCTTCTTTTGAAGCGGTTACATCATCAATTGTTGGAGTTTCTTCATCTACATAGAATTTTTGAGAGAAAGTTCCAGATACTTCATTTTCGCCATCTTTATCATATTTTCTATATACTTTAACTACTACTTCATATTGTTCATTGTTATATAAATCTAGAGCATATGGAGAAACGCTTACTGAGAAATCTCCACCAAGTAATACTCCATATGAAGGATAATAAGTCGTCTTTGGTACATATGAAGAATCTGTTGTATATACGATTTTTCCTGTTACCATATCATGCACTTCAACTTCAATATATTCTGCGTTTCTTAATAATCCTAATTGGATATAGCCAAGCGAATACATTGATTGAGAGAATATTGAAAGCGCTGCGAATTCTTCATTTGCTTGAGGAGCTTTCTGATCCTCTTCCAACTTAAATGCAAATTGTCCAAGTGGCATATAATATGAATCTGCATATAAACCATAAGCTGTTGAAGCTCTCATATATGCATCAGTATCGTCATCATCTTCATATGCCGTAATGTCTAAAATGTCTTGAGAATCCCAATCTCCATAAAAACCAACAAATGGACAAGATATATCTATTGAATGTATACCATCGTTTAATTTAACATAGCCCTCGATATATATGCCATTTTCAAATTGGCTTAGATAATCTAGAGCTTCATTAGATAGTGTTATAGTTACTTCGACAGCCTTTTTAGCGCCTGATTCTACTGAAATTTCGTATACATCTCCAACTTTTTCGCTATTTGTAACTGAATTGATGGTAAATGTTAAAGCCTTCTCATAGCCTGACATATTGCCATCTTTTAATAGCTCAGTTAATACATCTATAGACAAATCAAATGTTGCATCGAACGTATTTAGATTCTCAATTTCAAATGAAAGAGTTATATCTTTTGTTACATTTTCCCCAAGTTCAATCTTACTCTTATATGTGCCTTCGCTTGAGATATATGCCTTTGTTGAGATTGCATCTTCAATGCTTGCAAAACCTGCACCTTGAGATCTTGGAGATAACAAGATTCCATCAAAATCTGTTAACAAATCTGCTGTTGACATTATAAGCTTTGTAGCAGTTTCTGATGCTTCAACTTTATTTGAAATATTTAATCCGCTAGCATCTTTAACATATCCAATAACTGCTGCATATATACCTGCCATATTAGGGCTTGCCATAGACGTTCCTGTCATTTGGACATATGTTTGATCGTTTCCTGACGAATATACACTTGTTCCAAACGTTACTACATCTACACCAAGATTCAAGTTATCTGTAACACCACTTGATGATGAAGCATGTAAAAGCTTCTTTATATATGTTTCTTTAAAAGACAATGTTCCAACGTTAGATGTTGCCTTTTCCTTTAGTAATTCGCCTGTTTCTTTAGTTACAACGCAAGTTGGGAATACGGTTGTAATACCAGCAGTGATTGTTGTTGATTCACTATTTACAATAATGATACCTTCAGCTCCAGCTGTTTTTGCGTTTTGAACTTTTTCTTCAAAAGTTATTTCTCCACGCTTAACAACAACTATCTTTCCTGTAACATCTACCCCTTCATAATCTGCAACTTTGCCTAAAGCTATATCGTCTCCGTCCATCAAAATTACATATTCAACATCTTTTGATGAGCTTGATCCTAAAATATCTTGAGCAAATTCGCCATATTTTGTCTCTGCAGTATTAAGTGCATTGTTATATGTTATCTTTTCGCCATCAACTTCTATCCATCTTTTTTCTGCTACATTTCCAACTGCTATTGTTTCTTCATATGATGCTGGAGATCCAATTGCTGCATTATCTACATATTCACTAGTAGCAAGATTTGTACCGTTATCTCCACCGTATGCACTTGTATAACTATTACCAGCTGCACAAACAACAGTTACGCCTTGTTGCTTTAATTTTGTTATAGCTTTGTAAATTGCGCTATCTTCTTCAATTTCAAAACCTGAATTTGTACCAAGTGACATATTTACAACATCGACATCAAGTTTTAGACAATCTTCAAGCGCTGCTGCTATTGTATCGTTATACATAGCCCCTTCTTCGTCAGCTACTTTCATTAATGCTAATTGTGCATTTGGAACGACGCCTTGTAGAGTTGAAGAGTTCCCTGCAACTATACCTGCTACGTGAGTTCCGTGTGATTCTGAAGAAAAATAAAGGTCAGTATCGCCTTCTGCATAGTCGTATGCATATGCGATTTTATCTGATATATATAAACTTTGATAAGAAACGCCAGATATTTCATATGCGTTTAAATCATATAATACATCTTTAATATCTGAAGCATTTAGTGCAAGTGTTGATGATGTTATATTTGAAAAAGCTACGTGTGAGGTATCAAAACCCGCATCAACGACTGCTACAACGACTCCTTCTCCCTTATATGATGTAGTATTATCTATAACGCCTTCATTTGTGCCAGATAATGTTGAATAAGATTGAGTATCCACACTCAATTCATAATATTTGTTTGCAAGCTCTACTGACTTTATATATGAAAGCGATGTTAAAGATGAAATATCTTTAATCTTTATTGAGAAAGATTGACCATTAAATATATTTGAATATGAATATCTATCTTTTGCTTCTATTCCAAGTAAAGATAAATCTATTGCTATATCATGAGATGCATCATCTGAATATGTAGCAATAACTACAACTTCATCATCTTCATGTAAAGATAGATAATCATCGGAAAACGCCGATAATATATTTTCAACATCAATTTTAGATATATCATCGATTTGAACTAAAGATAATGTATGATCTGCAAAGCAATAAGCTGTAGAAAATACTGCTAATATTGCGATTAATAAGACAACTACTATTGATGTTTTTCTAGCCAAGATTTACCTCGTTATAGATCAAACCTCTTAGCAAGCTTTGCAAATTGTGGCAAAGAATTCTCAATTGTCTTATATGCTACACAATATGCAATTCTTACATATCCTTTTACTCCAAATGATGAAGCTGGAACCATTAGAATGTTATATTCTTTAGCAATCTTAACAAATTCCATATCATCTTCTATTGGAGATTTCATAAATAGATAGAATGCACCTTCTGGTTCTACGCATTCAAATCCAAGAGATTTTAATCCTTCATATAGTTTTATTCTGTTTTTATTGTATGCTTCAATATCTGTCTTTTCATTTAGAGAAGCTTTTATTAGTTTTTGTTGTAAAGATGGAGCGTTAACAAATCCTAAGATTCTTGTAGCAACGCCCATAGCAGAAATAAGATCTTCAAATGAATCAGCCTCTGTTGGTACAACTAAATAACCAATTCTCTCGCCAGGTAGTGATAAAGATTTAGAATAAGAATAACCAACAATAGTGTTTTTATAATACTTAGTTAGATATGGTACTTCTACATCTTTAAATACCAATTCTCTATATGGTTCATCAGATATTAAATAAATACATGTATCTAATTCTTTTTGTTTTCTATTTAAAATTTCTGCTAATTTTTCAATCCATTCTTTCTTATAGATAACGCCTGTTGGGTTATTTGGATTGTTAATAATAACAGCTTTTGTATTTTTAGTTATCTTTGCTTCAAAATCCTTATAATCAGGTTCAAATGTAGGAGGATTTGGATTAACTGCTACCAAAACTCCATCGAAGTTTGAAACATAATTCTTATATTCACCAAAATATGGAGCTATAACCATAACTTCATCGCCAGGATCAATTATTGACTTTAAAGCAACGTTCAAGCCACCTGCAGCTCCTACTGTCATAATGATGTTCTTTTCAGAAAAATTAGTATTAAATCTTTCATTTAAAGATTGAGCAATAGCACCTCTTACATCTTCATATCCAGCATTAGACATATATCCATGTAATACAACTGGATCTACTTCATCAACGATTTTCTTAATATTTTCGTTAACAGCTTTTGGTGCTGGTACATTTGGATTACCAAGTGAGAAGTCGAAAACATTTTCAGCGCCATATTTTTTGGCCATTTGCTTTCCTTCTTCAAACATTGCTCTTATTACTGATGAGCCCTTAACAAGTCCTACCATTTTTTTAGATATCATATTTCTACCTCGTTCCGTATTGTAATCTTTAAAACTAAAGAATACTTAAAATTTTTAAATTCGCATTATAAATTATACTTTTGAAATCGTTCGCGCGCAAGATTAAGTTAAATATTTAAAGTAAATACTATTTTCTAAGACCTTTTGGATAATGGTTCTTTGCTATTCTTCCATCGCCTTTAAAAAGCCCTAGATTATGGCCATCGACAACTATAACTCCCCAACCTACTATATCTGTCTCAATAGTTTCCCCAGATAAATATGCTTGAAGCTCTTTTGAATCCGCTTTTAACTCAATTTTGTTTTTAAAATCTTGAGGCTTTAGAGCAAGTGCTAAAGAATGGCTTGGTTCAAACCTATTTTTCTTTATTTCTCCAAGGTGAAGCCCTGGTCTTTCTACCCTTAATCCATCTAATTTTTGAATAGGAGACAAATATAGATTGTCACCAAAAACTACGTTATATTTCAAATCTACTACTGTAGATTCTAAAATAAAGTTATCGAACATAGTGTTTTGTTTTATTTCCTTCATTTTGAAGGTAGTTTCGGCTTCCTCTCCATCCCTTTGAAGAACTGCAAAGAAGTGTCCTTCTCCCTTTACTTTATGAGGGTAAATTCTTTGTGCAAAATCCATACCCAAAAGACCATTTTCAAAGTGGTGTTTTGGTTGAATCAAATGAAAGCTTGGATATAAATCTAAAAATCTTTTGATTAGTCCTTCATTTTCTTGAATTGAGAACGTACAAGTCGAATAAACTATTCTACCGTTTTCTTTTAAGCACTTTTCTGCCTCAATTAATATTTCTAATTGACGATCAGCACACATTTGAACGTTTTCTTCAGACCATTCATTTATAGCTTCTTCGTTCTTTCTAAACATTCCTTCTCCAGAACATGGTGCATCTACAAGGATTTTATCGAACTTTCTTGGGAAGAATTTTGCAATATTTTTTGGAGATTCGTTAGTAACAACGGCGTTTGTTATCCCCATTCTTTCAATATTTTGAGATAGAATCTTCGCACGAGATGGAATAATCTCATTTGAAACTAAAACGCCACTCCCATTTAGCTTTGCGGCAATTTGGGTGCTCTTACCACCAGGCGCTGCACATAAATCTAAGCATATTTCGCCAGGGCAAACATCAAGTTCTTCAACTACTGCCATAGCAGATGGTTCTTGAATGTAATAAAGACCCATATCATGATAAACATGCTTCCCTGGGCCATCTTCTTCATAATAATACCCCGTTTCACACCAAGGAATCTTAGATGTTTTAAATGGCAAGATACTTGCATCTTGTATTTTAAGCGTGTTAAGTCTTAGCCCTTTATAGTTTGGCAAATCATATGACGCTAAAAATTCGTCATATTCATCCTTTAGGATGGTTTTCATATCCGCAATAAAATCTTCAGGAAGTTTTATCATCAAGTTATATTATACATAATTGCGCTTATATATACACGCAAAATATTATAATAAAAACGTTTCACTTTATATTTTTTCTTTGCTATAATCGTTTAGGTTGAGGCGCTTAGGTTATTTAATTATATGGCAAGTATATTAATATTTTTTACTACATTAATAATTACGTTATGCATCTATTATGCTTTTCCTAAAAAGTATAGATATATCGTACTAATTGTTGCATCTATTGCATTTTATGCAATAATGAGTAAATATTTAATATGCTTTATAGCCTTTACTATAACAACTGTCTATTTTGGCGCTCGTTGGATTCAGAAAAATAACGATTCACTTTTGCTTCCTGAACATAGCGAAGATAAAGAATACGCAACTAAGGTTGCGAAATACAACAAAGCTATAATTACTTGCACTATCATTTTGAATCTATTAATTATTGGTCTTTTGAAATATTTCAAATTCTTTGGATCAATTGTAACAGGTATATTCTCTTGGTTTGACGTTTCGTTCTTATGGCCAAGAATTCCACTTGCACTTCCTCTTGGTATTTCATACTATACGCTTGCTGCTATTGGATATATGGTAGATGTTCATAGAAAAAGAATCGTTGCCGATGTAAACTTTTCTAGAGTTGCCCTATTTTTAATGTTCTTCCCAGCAATACAAGAAGGACCAATTTGTAGATACGAACAAACAGCTAACCTTCTTTATGAAGGTTCAGATGCAAATTATAAGGATATATCTTTCGGCGCTCAAAGAATTTTATGGGGTCTATTTAAAAAGGCAGTTATAGCAGATAGACTTGCAATGCTTGTTTCAACTATAGCTTCAAATCCTCATGCTTATTCTGGATATGCATCGCTTTTGTTTATCCTATTCTATACAATTCAGTTATATGCAGACTTCTCAGGATTTTTGGATATAGCATTGGGCTCTGCTCAAATGCTAGGATTCCATCTACCTGAAAACTTCCGTCAACCATTCTTTGCAACATCAGCTCAAGATTTCTGGAAAAGATGGCACATCACGCTTGGGGTTTGGCTAAAAGAATATGTTTTCTATTCAGTTGCCTTATCTCCAAAAGTTACGAAGTTTGCTGGAAAGATAAAGAAAAAATGGAAGAACCATTTTACAAAGATGATCCCAACTTTAATTGCACTTCTTGCAGTTTGGTTTTGTAACGGCTTATGGCACGGACCAGAATGGAAATACATTTTCTATGGTCTTTATTACTTTGTAATAATATCTATTGGTATGCTATTTGAACCAATGATGTTAAAGCTTTACACAAAGTGGGGAATTGATTCTAAAAACAACAAATGGCTAAACGCATTTAGACACATTCGTACAATATTCATCATTTTCTTAGGTGAAACAATGTTTGGTGCAAATACGCTTCAAGATTCATTCTATATCTTAGGTTCTGTATTTACGCATTACGAAGGCAACGTCTTTGCGCTTGGACTTGATTGGCAAGAAATGATTATAGCTTGTATAGCAATGCTAATCTTACTTGCTGTAGATATAGTAAATGAGAAAAAGGGAGATATACGTGAAGTTATAGCAGCTCGTGCTCTTCCAATACGTTGGATTGTTTACATATTGCTACTTGTAGCAATCCTACTATTTGGTGCATATGGCGGTGGTATATATTATGTATCTCCATTCATATATGGAAACTTCTAAGGAGATATTATGCTAGATAAGAAAAAGAAAAGCATCATACTTATAGTTCTATTCTTCGTAATTACTTATTGCATTTTATATGCAATTGGTATTGCATTGACTCCTGAAAACAAAGAGCTTATTCAAACATATAGAACAGTTGAATTAAAGAGTGTATTTGCAGAAGACGACAATACCCTTGATGCTTTAGTTGTTGGACACAGTGGTGTTCTATATGGCTCATCTCCTATGGAGATGTATGATGCATATGGAATTACTTCATATAACTTAGCAAAGACTACTCAAGCTCCATTTGAAGCTTACCACACATTGACTGAGGTATTGAAGCATCAAACTCCAAAAGTAATCGTTTTAAATATTGATGAATTTACTTATGACAAATTCGACAATCTTGCAAAAATTGCTGGTCTAGACTTTTTAAATAAGGCATTCCCAATATTTAATGTTCATACAAGATGGAAATATATAGCAGAAGATCAGGTAATTCCAAGAAGCATTACAAAGAATTATTGTTGTTATTCAACAATTAAACCATATAAGGGCCATAAAAAGATGGAGCCAACAGATAAGGTTCATCATATCTTTAAACCTTGGGAAAAGTATTTAAATAAGATTTGCGATTTATGCGAAGAACGAGGAATTGGTATAATCTTTGTTGAATATCCAACAAAGACATTCTGGAACTATAAACGTCATAATGGATTCCAAATCTTTGCAGATAATCGTGGAATTAAGTTTATAGACTTCAACCTACTTGAAGAAGAAATAGGCCTTGATTGGTCTCATGATACATGCGATAAAGGCGATCATATGAACGCATATGGTGCTAAAAAATGCTCACTATATGTTGCTAAATATATAACGGAAACTTATGGTTTAGTAAACCATAGAGGCGAAGAAAAATACGCAAAGTGGGAAGAAGATTTACAAAAATATAGAGAAACTTATGGGGAAATAGAAATATGAGTCATGCAATAAACGTACTAGAATACTTAGAAGAAAGCGCAAGAAAATATCCAGACAAAATTGCTTTTGCTGATGATAAAGTTAGCATTACATACGAAAGTTTAGTAGAAAAAGCCAAAGGCTTTGGAACTTTTCTTGCAACAAAAATTGGACCTCATCATCCTATAGCAATTTTAGGAGATAAATCCGTTGACGCAATAGTTAGCTTCTTTTCTTGTGTTTATGCTGGATGCTATTATGTTCCACTAAATACTAGATATCCAAAAGAAAGGATTTCGCAAATCCTAACGACATTAAATAATCCTTCTATAGTTGTTTTAAATGGATTTGATAGATTCCTTCCAGAATATGATGCAAACAAAGTATTTGCTATGGATATGGAAGCCAAAAAGGATGAAATTATTCTAAATAGAATAAGAGATAACCATATCGATGTTGATCCACTATATGTTTTATTTACATCAGGTTCAACTGGAACTCCAAAAGGAATTGCTGTTTCTCATAGATCAGTTATTGACTTTATAGATGTATTTGTAGATACATTCAAGTTCGAACCAGATGAAATCTTTGGTAACCAAGCTCCATTTGATTTTGACGTATCTACAAAAGATATTTATTCAACAATTAAAGTTGGCGCTACTATGGAGATTATTCCTAAAGGAAAATTCTCTTTCCCAACATTTTTAGTAGATTATTTAATCGAAAGAAAGATAACAACTCTAATTTGGGCTGTATCTGCTCTTTGCATTTTATCTACACTTAAAGCTTTTGATTATAAAGTACCTAAAGATATAAAGAAAGTTTTATTTAGCGGCGAAGTAATGCCAATTAATCAATTAAACATTTGGAAGAAGAATTTGCCAGATGCTAAGTTCATTAATCTTTATGGACCTACTGAAATTACATGTAATTGTTCATATTACGAAATCCCAGATGGCATATTTGAAAAGGATGTTTTACCTATTGGAAAGCCATTTAAAAACGAAAGAATAATTCTTCTTGATGAAAATCTAAAAGAGGTAACAAAGCAAGGAGATGTTGGCGAAATTTGCGTATCTGGAACAGCACTTGCACTAGGTTATTACAACAAAAAACCGGAAACAGATGCCGCATTTTTACAAAATCCACTAAATACACATTATCTAGAGCCTATATACAGAACAGGCGATTTAGGATATTATAATAACGAAGGCGAATTATGCTTTATAGGAAGAAGAGACTTCCAAATAAAGTATATGGGACATAGAATTGAGCTATCTGAAATAGAAGCTGCTATATCTAAAATTGAAGGCGTAGATAAAGTAGTTGTTCTATTTAGCGAAAAGGAAGAAAAGATCTGGGCATTCTACAAAGGTTCAATCGAAGCTAAAGAAATCGCAAAGACCCTAAAGGTAACTCTTCCTCAATATATGATCCCTGGAAAGTTTGAACAAGTTGATCATTTCGATTTAACAGAAAATGGTAAAACAGATAGAAAGAAGCTAAAGAAGGAATACGGTCTATAATGGAGATTTCAACACCATCATATATCTTTGATATAAAAGCAGTAAAAGATAGAATCGCATTTATTAGACAAAACTTAGATAAAGGCATTCGTGTTTGCTATGCAATGAAAGCAAATCCATTCTTTGTTGAAGACTTAATCGATGTTGTAGATAGTTTTGAAGTATGCTCACCGGGCGAATACCAAATTTGCAAAGCTTTAGACGTTCCAAAAGATAAGATTGTCTTATCTGGTGTTTTTAAAGAAGAACAAGATATTAAAAATATAGTTAAAGAGTGTAAAGATGCTCCAATTTATACAATTGAGTCATTATCTCAGTTGAATCTATTATCTCAAGTAGCTAAAGATAACAATCTTGTATTAAATGTATATTTAAGATTATCTTCTGGAAACCAATTTGGCGTTGATGAAGAAACTGTTAAAAAGGTTATTTCAAATCTTAACATATATTCTTCTCTACACTTTTTAGGGCTTCAGTTATATTCAGGCACTCAAAAGAAGATTGAACAAGTTCAAAAGGAATTAGATTATCTAAATAACTTTATAAAATCTTTAGAAGAAACATATGGCGTTAAATTCGAGCATTTAGAATATGGTCCTGGACTTAGAATAAACTATTTCGAATCTGAGCCAGATTTCGATGAATTAGGCCAATTACAAGCTCTAAATGCTTCTTTGAAACAATTTTCTAGATTTAAAATACAACTTGAGATGGGAAGATTCATTGCAGCTCCATGTGGCGAATACCACACAAAGATTGTAGATACAAAGTTCACAAATAATATTTCATATTTAATTATTGATGGCGGTATTAACCAACTTAATTATTATGGCCAAACAATGGCAATGAAGCCACCATTTATAAAAGCTTCTAAAACAAGTGGTGACTTAGCACACTGGACTATTTGCGGATCTTTATGTACAGTTGCCGATGTAATCATTAAAAACTATCCACTATACGATGCTAAAATTGGCGATGAACTTGTATTTTTAAAGACTGGAGCGTATTCTATTACTGAAGGCATTTATTTATTCTTATCTAGAGACTTACCAAAGGTATATAAAAGATATGAAGATGGTAAGATTGAATTAGTAAGAGATACTATAAACGCATATAAAATAAACATGAGAGGTGAAAATTAATGGAAAAGTTACTAGAAATTTTATCTGACATCAGACCTGATATTGATTTTGCTAACGAAGAAGGTTTAATCGACAACGGACTTTTAGGTTCATTAGACATTATGTCTATAGTTGCAGAATTAACAGACGAATTTGATATCGTAATATCTCCAGCAGATATTATCCCATCAAACTTCAATTCAGCAAAAGCTCTATGGGCTATGGTTGAAAGATTAAAATAATCTATCTAAATTAGATACTTAAGTGCTCATTTTGAGCACTTATTTTTTTTACTTTTTGTGCATATTATACGCACATATTGTGTATATATTTAATAATGCATATATGCTAAAATAGATTTATAAATAAATAAAAATCTTAGAGGGTTTTATGAAGAAAAGGGTTTATTTAGTACTAATTGCTATAATCTTAATCGTTTCATTATGCTTAACTATATTTGCTTGCAAAAAGGATGATACGAAACAAGAATTCGCTTCTCAAAAGGTAGTTTATGCATCTACTTGGAAAGAAGTAAAATTATCTACAACAGAAAAGAACTGGCGTGATGGCATGGTTGGTGGTAATGGTAAAACTGGTTTTATTACAAACGGTTCACCATCATCTGATGTTATTACATACCAAAACATTGATTATTTAATGCCAACATCTGCAAATCGTGAGGACTTCCCTCAAGAAGGGGTAGATCTAGACACACTTCGCCAAAAGATTGTTAATAAGCAAGAGCCTACTGATTCAGATGTTCCAGGAAACTGGGATAGAATCTCTAAGTTCCACCCTGGTATGCAATTAAGAATAGATACCAAGTATTCAACAGATATTGAATCTTATTCAAAGTTCACAAACTACGAAACAGCTGAAGTTGGCGAAACATTTACAGCTGGCGGTGCTACATGGACTAGAAAGACATTTACCTCTCGTATAGATAACGTTACAATTACATCTATTTCAAACTCTTCTTCAAACGTAACATTAAGCATCTCTATTGATACCATCTCTAAGATGGCAGGTTTTGGCAAAGGATCAGACGGAAGCCAAACTGACGAAACAAATATTTTATATAGAGAAATCGTTGAAAACAATGCAGAATATTTAGCTCAAATCGGACACTATCCAGATTATGAATATAGCTATCTAAAGAATGGTGGCTTTGGCGCTGTATCTTTAGTTATTGCAAATGGTGGTACTAAAAAAGCAGTAAAGAAATCTTCTTCAGATTCATATAATACAAGCGGTTATGATGCTTCTATTGATATTGAAGGAGCTAATAGCGTATATATTATTACGGCACTAGATAGAACAAAATCTATGGGTACAATGGCTGAGTTTGAAACACAAGAAAACTTTGAATTACTAAATACATTACTACAAAAAACTAAAGACGTATCTAATAAATATGGATCAGGAAGCTTTAGCTATGATGCAGCCCTTGCTCCATCAGCAGCTGAACAAAACGCATTATTTAATGCTGCATCTTTAGATATTACGGCTTTTGATGATAGCGAAGCTGCTTTAACAAACGAAGAACTTATAGCTGCTCAAAAGAAAGCTAAGACTTTATCTAATGCTCTTGCAAATAGAGTTTACAACCAAGGTAGATATGCAATGATCTGCTGTGCTGGATATTCAATGAGTAGACTTTCTGGTATGTGGATTGGCACATGGGATCCAGGTTGGAGATATATCTACACAATGGATGCTAACGTTAATTTACAATCTTCTGGTATGAATACATCTAACCTTTCTACATTTGGAGATGGATATATTAGATTTGTATATAACCAAATTGAAGATTGGGAAACAAACGCAAAAGAAATATATGGTATAGATAATGCGATTCTATGCCCACCACATGCTGATGGCGATAGAGCTTTAAATGATGAAGGCAATATTGGATATCCATTTAGATACTGGAATGCAGGTGCTGCTTGGATGATTCAACCAATATATGAATATTATCAATGTTATGGAGATGCAGTAATCTCTACTTTAGATGGAGATAAAACTCTTTTAAGAGATGTTCTTTTACCACTTCTTCAAAAGAACGCTAACTTCTGGTTAGGACTTTGCACTCCAAAATATTATACAGACGCAAGTGGTAATGCTTGCTATAGCGCAACAAAAACTGCACTTAATGCTGATGAAAAGTATTTAATCGTTCCATCATATTCTCCAGAAAACTGGACAGTTGATGGTTATTCTTCAACACTTGCAGTAAATTGTGCTATGGATATCTCTGCTGCTAAATATTCTTTAGAGATGGCAATTGAGATTGAAAATCTTCTAAAGCAAGATGGGTATAGCGCTCGTATTGATTCATATAGAGATTTATTAAATAAATTACCTAATTATCAATATAACGATGATGGCTCTATTAAAGAATGGTGTGCAAATGGTTATAACGACAATAATGAGCATAGACACTTTAGCCATTTATATTACGCATGGCCAGCATTTGAAATGCAAGGAAATGAAACTCTAATCAATGGCGCAAAGAAAGCTATTGAAGATAGAGAAAAGGCATCTTCAATTGAACAATCTAAGCAATCTCACTGCTGGTTACATAAAGGATTAGTTCTTGCTCGTCTAAAAGATAGCGAAGGCGTAACAAATTGCTTATTTACAATGCTTTCTTCTTCAAATGCATTTGCTCAATTTGGAACAACTGGTCTTTTATATTCTTCACTAATGACAAACCATGATATAACAGGTACTTCAAATGCATATTGTACAGACTCATCTTTAGGTTTAATTGGTATTATGAATGAAGCACTACTATATTCAAATAACGGAGAAATTGAAGTATTACCTGCACTTCCAACTACTTGGACAAAGGGTGAATATAAAACACTACGCGCTAGATGTAGAGCTGATGTATCTTGTAAGTGGAACGGAACTTCTGTTTCTTGCACAATAAAGAGTGATATTGATCAAACAATAAAAGTATCTTACAAAGGAAATTCACAAGAAGTTACTTTCGCTGCCGGAGAAACAAAAACATTCAATTTTTAAATAAATCGCAATTTTTGAGATGTTTATCCGCAATTATTAAATGATTGTATATAACGCATAATATATAATACTTCTCGAAATAAGTAAAGGAGTATTATATTTATGCATATAACAATATTTGGGACATCTGTAAATTGGTTAGCTCAATTATTTGATATTATTGGCTTTATAGTATTTATCTTTGCATATCAACAAAAAAAGAATCGATTCGTAGCTGTTTCAATAATTGCCTACTTATTCTTCATTTTAGAGTCTTTATCAATCCTTCTAATAGATAATGTAAACACATGGGCAAACATAATTGGTACAGCATCAGGAATCGTTAGAAATATATTTATGTTATACTTCGCTATAAAGAAGGACAAAGAAGTTCCAATGTGGATTGCTCTTGTAATACTTGCAGCTACATGGGGATTAAATGTTCCTTTCTTTGAAGCCTGGTATACATACATCCCTTGCGTAGCATTAACAATATGCTCAATAACAGCTGTTCAAAAGAACTACTATATATTAAAAGTTGGAGCTATGGTTAACGAAGCAGCATTTATCGTATATAACTTTGCTGTAGGCGGATACGCAGGAGTTGTCAGAGAAATTATATTAGTACTTGTTATTGCATACAGTATGGTTGTAATGGCCGTAAAAGAAGGCAAGATCAAACTTCCAAGCTTTGCTGCTATAAAGCTTAAGATGCAATATACAATTGAAGATACATTCTATAGAATATACGAGCATGAACATATGAAGCATGTAGCTCATCGCCTTGCTCATCACAAAGCATAATAAACCTTTTTACAAATATATAAAAGCAACGGCTGCATATCATCAATCATTGCAGCCGTTCTCATTTTAGATTTTATTCAATTCAATCTCTAATTCCTTTATTTTGTTTAACAATTGCTCAAAATCTATTATTGTATTTTCGTTTATCATTTCTCGCATATCATCATAATCTCTTTTTAATTCTTTAATATGCTTTTCTGAAGGGATTAAAGAAAACGATCCTGGTACAGCTGTGTTATAACTTGCCCAAGATGAAGGATAAAACTTGTCTTTGAATTCTCGAACCGATTTTAATAAAGATAGGTCGTTAAGCGCCTTTTCTTTATAGCATGTTTGACTTATCTTATATACGTCATAATAGTGTCTTGAATATCGACTTGGCACACTCTTTGAATCTGGACGATGTGATTCTTGATGTAAAATAAGAATCTTTTCCCAAAAAGTTCGTTCTGGAGTAACTGTTTTTATTGTTGTGCTATTAATATTGCACATAGGCAATTTCATTATCTCTATCATCGGAGATATCTTTATATTTTCCGTTGGTGATAATGCAGCCAATGGACCTAATTCTAGCCTTACATTTTTTTGTATATAAGAACTAGCTTCTGCGTTAACGCTTGGATATGCAAACACGATAACCTGAGGGTTTGTTGAATCAACGCTAAACAATGGTGTCTCATTTATTATAGTCTTAAAATCATTTTGAAGTGTTGGCAATAATTTTTCTTTAATAAAGATAGCGGCTAACTCATTTAACGATTTGTTATATTTATCTTGCTTTGTCTTTGACCTTTCTTGATTTGGATTATCGTTTGTTAATAAATCCCATCTCAAAATAATATCAATATCTTCACTAAATCTATTTATTATGTTATAACACTTCGAAAGACTTGTTCCCCCTTTAAATATAAAATAATCTTTAAATGTTGATTTATGAAACAAATAATCCAACATTAGTGTTACCCAAAAATCTTTCTCGACAATTTCGAGGCTTCCACCATAATCAAATACATAGCGATTAAATATCGCTTCCCTTTGCTCATTTGATAATTGCGCTATGTTATACATCTTTTTCCTCCGCTATTCTTTTTAATTCTTGCAAAATCCATGAAGTAATCACATTTTTCCCGTTAATAATAAATAGCCTTTCTTGTTGTGATAAATTTTGCCTTATTTTAAATCTAATATTATCATCTATGTGATCTTTTCCAATTTTCTTCAGTGCTTGTATTGCTAGAAGCACACCATATGGATAATCTCCAAGCTCTTTAGATGTAGTGTGCTTAAACTCAATAATACTTTTGCCAACAGAGTATTTGTTATATGGTCCATTTGAAACAAATACATATTTGCTTGGCACTTGAGTTGAAAGCCCCAATATGTTTAGCGCGTAATTCCCGCTCGGTGAAATAGTCCAATTAAATTGTCTTGCAATTGCATCAGCAATATCTTTCATATTTGGAGCTTCAAACATCCCCAATTCATTATCATAATTCGCAATATAGTATATTCCTCGTCTTGCCCTGATAATAATTTTATCGTCTTCGAGCTGTTCAAGCGCTTTACTAATATTTTTATATGCATTGATATCAAGAAAATCTGACGTTGAAAACGCTTTCAACCCTTCTTCCTTTATTTTGTTTAGTATCAATTCTTTTGTATTCACAACAGCCTCCCGTTCGCAAATATTGTATAACTTTTGCGAATTATTGTCAACAACTAAATATATATAAATAGTGCCACCTTATTAATAGAATGGCACTATTGATTTTATAGATAGATTCTTTATTAATTACATCTTGTTAGAATTGATTAAAACTCTCAATACGTCGATTGCATTTCTTTGTAATTCGCCTAATGTCAATCCGCCATTATTTAGAGCCTTCTTAACAGTGCCATCTGGCTTCTTCTTGCCTAATCTCTTACCACCTGGCATAAATACATTAACTCTAGATTTAACCCTGTATGCTTGATCTTTGATTGGATATTCTGGAGATTTAGTATATTGCATCCACCAATCTGTCATAACTAAGCCTTCATATTTCCATTCTTGGCGAAGGATAGTATCACATAGCTCGAAGTTATAGTGATTCCACACTCCATTTATCTTGTTATATGAAGTCATAATACATTTTGGTTTAGCTTCATTTATACAGATTTCAAATCCTTTCAAATAAATTTCTCTCAAAGCTCGCTCAGATAATCTTGCATCTGTCTTTGTACGAGCTGTTTCCTGGTTATTGCATGCAAAATGTTTAGGGCATGCGCTAACTCCATTAGATTGAATTCCGCTAATTACAGCTGATGCACTCTTCCCTGTTAAGAATGGATCTTCAGAGAAATATTCAAAGTTTCTACCACAAAGTGGAGATCTATGTATATTCATACCTGGAGATAATAGAACATCTGAACCTCTATCTGTCATTTCCCATCCAAGTTTTTTATGTAGTTCTTGAACAAGTGGGAAGTTAAATGAACAAGCAAGAGCCGTTCCAATTGGAATTAAAGAACATGAAGTATATAATCTAATACCTGATGGGCCATCCGTTGTAATAATAGCTGGGATTCCCTTGTCTCTCATAGACTGCAAAACGCCTCCTATAGCGCCGGCATTACCTGGAGCACCCAATGGACTGTCCATTGTGTAATCGCCACGTGTTATGGCCTCTAATTCGTCTATAGACAATTGTCCAACAAACTCTTCCATTGAAACCTTGCCTTCTTTTACATCTTTAAGCTTATATCCCTTGTCGCCTGTTAGTGGAATATCTTCAGGACGTCTTGAATCGATTAAACCTTTTAGATTTATAGTAACTGTATGTACTGGACGCTTGCCAATTTTTCCATCTTCGTTTTTAATAACATCAAAGCTTTGCTTTGGAGCCATAACTTCAGATAAAACTTGAACGCATTCATGTTGCTTTTTATTGATAATATATACATCCTTTGCATCTCTTACGTTATTTCCAATACTAAAGATATAATCCCCGGCTTCTATAACGTATGAAGATTTAAATCCAGTTATACCTTCTTCGTCATACATCTTTAATGCATCGAAAGGCACTTCAATAGATACTGTTTCTTCTTCATTTGGCTTTAAAGTCTTTGTTTTTGCAAAGCCTACTAATTGACGATATGGGTTATCTATTGGGGCATTTGGCTTTTGTAGATATACTTGAACTACCTCTTTGCCTTCATATTCGCCCACATTTTTAACTTTAACGTCAATCTTCAACCCTTTTATTAAATCATCGACTTTAACCAAATCTTGGGTGAATTTTGTGTATGAAAGGCCAAATCCAAATGGATATAGAACTCTGTCCTTTTTAAATGTTTCAAAATATCTATAGCCTACATAGATATCTTCAACATAATTACAATAAACTGGATCTCCGAAGTCTTTAGCGCATGGATAATCGCTATAATCTTTAACAATTGTATCTGCTAAGTGGCCAGATGGAGATACTTTGCCTGAAAGTAAATCGGCAATAGAATTACCGCTTTCCATACCACCTTGCCATACAATCATAATTGCTTTAATTTTATTTTTGAATTGCTCAACAAAGCTCAAATCCATAATACTTCCAATATTTAGAAGCAATATTATGTTATCAAATCTTTCGGCAACTTTAGATATCATATCTAATTCATCTTTTTTAATTAAATAGCTGCCCTCTTCTAAAGTATTTTCTCTATCTTCGCCTGCAGATCTTCCTAAAACAACAATAGCATCATTAGATGTTTCATTTGCCTTTCTTACTATATCTGCTGTCAATGGCATTTCTGGATGAGATCTTGGCCAGTGTGCCCAGAACCCATGATCTACAGGATTACATTCTACCCACTTTTTATATATATCGGCTAATTCTTCATTGATAGATAACTCTTCACAATTTCTTAAACCATCAATTAAATTAACAACATATGGCTTCCTAACGTCGCCACCAGATCCATAACCCGTAGCAAAGTAGTCTAATTGAACTCTACCAAATACAGATATTTGTCTATCTTTCGAAATTGGTAATACGTTTTCATTTTTCAATAGAACACAGCCCTCTGCCCCTGCTTGTCGAATAAGTTCAGGCATACCTTCTGTAATCTTCCCTTCCATAATTTGTGCTGATTCATCTTGTGCTGTTCCGCCAGTTAATTTGGCTATAAATTTAGATATT
This sequence comes from Clostridiales bacterium, assembly GCA_015055975.1. Lineage (GTDB taxonomy): Bacteria > Bacillota > Clostridia > Christensenellales > UBA3700 > UBA3700. Next base: position 24,869 of record SVHF01000014.1, read on the forward strand.
GCGTTAATAAGTTTAGCTTTAAAAGTCATAATTTCACCTCAAAGATTATTCTATCATATATGCGCGAGCAAATAAAGACGGGGCCAATTTTATTTGGCCCCGTGTATGCGATAATTATATACTATCTATCTTCTCTGAAGTAATTCAAACCTAGCGATGCTGGAGGTTGATTTTCCTTCTTCTTTCTTAGAGAGATGAAGATTAATACAAGTATTGTCACAAGGTATGGTAACATTTGAACTAAATCTGCTTGAACAACATTGAACTCTAAGTGGAATACATTTGCGTTTGTATAGAACCAATACAAAAGTGCAAATAGATATGAACCCCAAATTGCATTTAATGGTCTCCATGTTGAGAAGATAACAAGCGCTACGGCAAGCCATCCTAAAGCTTCAATTGAGTTAGCTGTCATCCAACCGCCTTGGCAGTAGATTAATACATATGTTAAACCACCTAGACCGCTTATACCGCCACCAATAATTGTTGCTAAGTATTTATATTTAGTTACATTGATACCGGCAGCATCAGCTGTTGCTGGGCTTTCACCGATAGATCTTAAATTCAAACCTACTCTTGTCTTCTTTAATACGAAGAACATAATAACAGCTACTACTATTGCTAGATAAATTAAGAATCCATAAGATAAGAACATCTTAGAGAATGGATCTGTAAGTCCGCCTAACTTTGCTATACTCTTGCAATAGATTGAAGATGTAGAAGCTGCTCTTGCGAATGTTTCGTACCCTGCAGCTTTTACTACGTATTGTCCACCAAATGAGCCAATACCTACGCCTAAATATGTTAGAGCCAAACCTGTAACATTTTGGTTAGCTTTTAGCGTTACTGTAAAGAAGTCATAAATCAAACCACCTAACGCACCTGCAGCAAAAGCACAAATCAAAGGAATGATAAGCAATACAACTGGGTTTGTTGTCTTTTGCTCTAGCAAGAATGCACTAGCAAAGCCAGCAAACGCTCCTAAGAATACCATACCTGGAACACCCAAATTTAAGTGTCCTGATTTTTCAGTTAGAATTTCGCCAAGCGCGCCATACATAATAACTGTTCCAAATACAACTGCACTTGTCCACCAAGAAATAAAACTAGTCATGGATTCCTACCTCCTTTTCGTCTTTTACAACCGGAGCTTCTTCTGGCTCTTCTGGTTGTACAGGCGCATTCTTATTAAACAACTTAACAAGCGCTGCTTTAATCTTTGCTAAGATTTCGCTGATCCACTTCTGAACAGCTGAAATTGCCATATCTATGCCATCGCTAACTTTCTTCCAGAAAGTAAACCACCAAGGCATAGCCTTGTGAATCTTTTCGCTAGTTGTATCAAACTTAGCTTGTAATTTTGAATTGAATACCATTCTATATTGAATGAAGAATTCACATCCAATTAAGAAGAATAATAAGATACCTACCGTGATGTAAGCTGTATATTGATTTAGTGTGCTAGATGCATAGTTAACAACGTTTAATGTACCTTTTGACATAAATGTCATGATTATTGAAAGTATTAACATTCCAAATGGATTAAAGCTTGCTGCCCAAGATACGATGATAGCAGTAAAACCATAGCTTCCAGATGTTGTTGTTGAAATTAAGTAATCTGAACCAGCAACATAGAAGAATCCACAAAGTCCGCATAGAGCACCAGATAAAAATACTGTTCTTATAATAATCCAAGTTGTATTCATACCTGCATATCTAGCAGTTTTTAGTGATTCACCTACAACAGATATTTCATATCCTTGCTTTGTATGCTTCATATACAAATACAAAATAACTGTTATAACTAATACGCAAATCATAATAATTCCGTATGTGTTATCCCCAATCGATGGTAAATATCCCAATCTTGTGTCTGTGTTAAATTGTGGTAGCGCAGAATTCTTTCCCTTCCATGCGTCAATTGATGCTGCTACTAATTGAATTGCAAGGTAGTTCATCATTAAAGTAAATAATGTTTCATTTGCGTTCAATTTAACTTTAAAGATAGCTGGGATAGCAGCCCAAATACCACCGGCTACAATTGAGAATACAAATGAAAGAAGAATCATTCCTGAATTTGACATTCCCTTGCCGTAGAACATAACGACTGATGTAGCTAATGCTCCGATTAAAACTTGGCCTTGTCCACCTATGTTCCAGAATTTCATTTTAAATGCTGGCGTTAAAGCTAAAGCAATTAACAACAATAACATTACTTCTTTCCAATATTCTTGGCGGGTTGTTTCATTAACAGTAGCTCCATCTATTAAATACTTCCAGATTTCGGCAAACTTCATGTCTGCAACAACTTCCAAGAACCATGTTGCTATAAGCATTGCAAAGAATATTGCAAATATTCTTACCATTGATCTATATAGGAATGATGTTGTTCCTCTTCTTCTAATTCTTACGAAGGGTTCTTTTACGATTGTTTGATTATTCATCTTCCTTTACCCCCTCTTCTTTAAACTTTTCAATAATTTCTTCGCTATTAACTTTTTGAACAGGAATGAAGCTGTCTTCAGCAATACCAAATTCCTTATCTTTCTTAACTTCTGTTAAATCTAACGAACCAGTCATCATCAAACCGATTTCTTCTTTAGTTGTCTTATCTGCGTGTACAACGCCCATTACTCTACCATGGCATAAAACCATGATCTTATCACAAAGGCCAAGCAACACGTCCAAATCTTCGCCTACGAATAGGACTCCTACGCCCTTCTTCTTTTGTTCATTTAATATGTTATAAATTAAATAAGAAGAGTTAATGTCTAAGCCTCTTACTGGATATGCTGTAACGATTACGTTAGGACCAGCTGAAATTTCACGGCCAACTAATACCTTTTGAACATTACCACCAGACAATCTTCTAACTGGAGTTTCTGAAGATGGTGTAGCAATTTCTAATTCTCTAATTAATCTATTTGCCTTATTTCTAGCATGCTTTCTATCTACAAATGGGTTATACCATGCATTATCTTTATATGTCTTTAGCATCATGTTATCTGTAATAGATAATGATGGAGCAAGACCCATGCCTAATCTATCTTCTGGGATGAATGACATTGCGATACCTTCATCGATAATCTCTTTTGGTTTCATTCCAATGATAGATTTACCAAGGTGATTGATATCTCCTGATTCAACCTTTCTTAACCCTGCGATTGCTTCGCAAAGTTCCTTTTGTCCACAACCAGCGATTCCTGCAATACCTAAGATTTCACCACCACGGATATAGAAGCTAACATTATCTATAGCAGTAGCGCCTTCATCGTTTTTAATAGTTAAATCTCTGATTTCAAGAAGTGGGATATCATGCTTAACTTCAGGTCTATCAATATTTAGGTCAACCTTTTGTCCTACCATCATATCTGTTAAAGATTGAGTTGTAGCAGATTTTGTTTCAACAGTGTCAATATATGCACCCTTTCTTAAAATTGCTACTCTATCTGAAATAGATAAAACTTCTTGCAATTTGTGTGTAATGATAATAATTGATTTACCATCAGCCTTCATGTTACGCATAACGTTGAACAATTTGTCTGCCTCTTGTGGAGTTAGAACGGCTGTAGGCTCATCAAGAATCAAAATGTCTGCGCCTCTATATAAAACCTTAACTATTTCTAGTGTTTGTTTTTCGGAAACTGACATATTATATACTTTTTTATTTGGATCAACTTCAAAGCCATATTTATCGCAGATTTCTTTGATTTTGTTTGAAGCTGCTTTGATGTCAAATTTAAATTCTTTTGGATCTAATCCTAAAACAACATTCTCAACTGCAGTAAAAATATCTACCAATTTAAAATGTTGGTGAACCATACCAATATGATATCTATATGCATCGTGTGGAGAACGAATAGATGCTACCTCATCGTTGATATAAATATTTCCATGGTCTGGGAAATAAATGCCGGCAAGCATGTTACAAAGAGTAGTTTTACCACTACCATTTTCCCCTAATAAAGCTAAAATTTCGCCTTTTTTAACGTCGAAATTAATATCTTTATTTGCAACAATAGTACCGAATGTTTTAGTTACATTTTCAAATTTTATTGCTGTTTCCATAAATGCAAATTGTGGGAGAGCCCCACTTTCCTTTTATAATTTTATTTGGGAAGTGGAAAATCCACTTCCCAAGTTTAGTCTAGTATGCTTAATTAAGCAGCTGCAGCACCAGATTCTGTGATACCGTCGATTCTAATATCGAAGTATGGAGCAGAACGTAATACTGATTCGTCGAAGTAATAAACATCTCCTACTTTCTTAATACATTCAGCACCGCCCATACCATAAGCAGATGTGTATGTTGTTAAGTGAGCACCATTAACTGTGAATGATGCGCAATCAAATACGTGTAGAGTACCAGCTTTAATTGCAGCAACCTTAGCAGCGATTTCTTCAGAAATATCTGTCTTGAATGCCTTGCCGTTTAATTCTGTGATACCAACAGCACCAGCTTCATAACCAGCGTGCCAATCTGTTTCAATAGCAGCGTCTGTTAACTTATTGTAGAATAGGTTAGTATAGTAAACTGACCAGTTATTTGTAGAAGATGTTAAAGAAGCTCTAGGAGCAGCTTGTAACATACCTACGTTATATCCAACTGAATAAACAAGAGTTCCTTCATCGAAAGCTGTTTCACAAGCTGTTGGAGCACCTTCTGAGTCAGCGTGTTGTCCGATGATAATACAACCATCAGCGATTAAAGCCTTAGCTGTTTCATTTTCTTTATTGAAATCGAACCAAGAGTTTGTATACTTAACGCTCATAACAACGTTAGATACAACTGACTTAATTCCTAGATAGAATGCTGTATATCCAGAAACAACTTCTGCATATGGGTAAGCACCAACATAACCGATCTTGATGTCTTCGCCTTTGTAGTTAGAAGCTGATAATTTACCATCTTCAACTAATTGCTTTAACTTCAAACCAGCAGCAACACCTGATACATATCTAGATTGATAGATATCTGTGAATGCGTTCTTCCAGTTAGCATTACCTGAACCAGCAGCTAAGTCACCTGTCATAGAAACAAATGTAACTGATGGGTTAGCAGCAACTGTATCGCCGATAGCAAATTGGTGACCATAAGAGTTTGTGATAACTAATGTAGCATTATTAGAAATAGTTTCTTGACAAGCTGTAGCACAAGTAGCGTCTTCACCAATGCTCTTCTTCCAGATGATGTTTACTGTAGCGCCCTTTCCTTCTAAGAAAGCTTTAGCAGCATTAATACCATCCATGTGAGCCTTTGTGTAGCCTTCTGATTCATCGCCTACCATTACGGCACCAACAGTTAATGTCTTACCTGTTAGGTCAGCTGTATAAGCGCTGTTGTCTACATCTGTGTTATACTTGTGTGCAAATGTTGTGTCGTATGTTTCTAAAGCATTGCTGCTACAAGCAACAAAGCAAAGAACTGCAACGATTACAGACAAACAAATAACTAATGTTAAAATCTTGTTTTTCATTGTAAACCTCCAATACCCCTTATCGGGGAAATTTAACTACTTTCTAAATTGGATTCCGTCTTCACTCATCGACTCTACGATAGCTAAAGAATAAAGATCAATTCCTTTTCCTCTTAATTCTTTACCACCGTCTTGGAATCCTTTTTCTACGGCGATAGCAATACCAGCAAGTTTAGCACCAGCTTGATTTACTATGCTCATCATTCCGTTTGTTGCTTCACCTGTTGCCATAAAATCGTCAACAATTAAAACAACATCGCCGTTATTTATATATTTCTTTGTAACTTTTATAATATTGTCATCACCATGAGTAAAAGAATGAACTTTTGCTTCATAATAAGCATCTGTTAATTGCTTTGTCTTATGCTTTTTAGCAAATACCATTCTGCAACCAAATTGTTGAGCAACTAGACATGCAAAAGCAATTCCTGATGATTCAACTGTTAAAACTTTATTTACTGGATATTTTTTAAAGTGGTTATAAACGTCCTTAGACATTTCTGACAATAGAGAGACATCAATTTGTTGATTCAAAAAGCTGTCAATCTTTAGAATGTCAGTTCCAATAACCGTTCCTTCTTCTAAGATTCTTTTTTCTAATAAATCCAAGATCTATCCTCGCTTAAACCTAAATCAAAAAATATAGTGGTAGCTATATTTTTTCACCTACCACTTAATACAAATAATATGTTACCAATAGTCATATCTTTGGCGATATGGTAGAAACTTTTGGGCCATTTATCCAAAATTATATTGGTAGGTTATATTTAGAGTCTATAATAAGAAGTCTCAAAAGTCAATTATAATATATGTAATATATTGTAAAATCTTAATAATTATTTAAGTTATGCATTTTCCTTTGCAAAAGAAAAAGCGCTCTGCATCTTAATAATCTTTTCTCTTCCTATGCCATATTTAGTAGCAAGACTCTCCCAATTATCTTGAATAATCTTGCATATATTCTTTAGTATTATTTCTCCGTCATCCCTATTAATACCAAAATGTTTACTTACACTTAACGCTAGCTCTTTAGATATATTTGGATTGTTAAAGTCAACATATAAATCTAATTGATTTCCTCTTGGAGTAGAATTAACATCGTATAAAGGAGAAAGAGCCCATCCTGTCTTTGCTAATATAAAACCATGATTTCTTAAATGGTCATCCGTGTTTCTAATTGCCATATTAAATACAATTCTCTTCCAAAGCTCAATTAAATCCTCTTTTGTATTTGCTCCATATGATTTTATAAAATTAGCAATATTTAAATAACTTGAATCTTCGCCATCTGTTTTACCTAATAAAGTCATAGCAGATGCAAAATGTATTCTTCTTGATTGATCTCTATCAAATCTCTTTGTTAGAAATGTATGTCCATTTTTTGAGAATTGCTCAAGCTTTGTTTCCGGCACGTTTAATCCACATAGCCTAGCAAGATCAGATGCTACCTTTTCCCATGCGCCAACATCCACATCGTCGTTTTTTGCTGGGAACTTTGCTATCCATAAGTTCCCTTCTGGATCAATTACATTTGCTTTTGGTCTAGCGCCACCTAAAGATGAGCCTGGTTTAAATAGCATATCTAACCACTCATCTGACACATCTTCGTCGTTGCTAATGCTATATGATATATGTTCTAATTCTCTCAACGATGCCCAAGGAGGTGTAGCATATTCTTTATCTGAAGATAGAAATTCGCCATCTTTATCTAGTTTAAATCTTAGAGCGCCCATTCTTGTCTCGTCATATATGCCTAACAAAAAGTCACTCTCATATAAACCTCTTGGCATTCTGTCTTCTTTTTCAGCTTGTCGTGCTTCCTTTCTTTTTAAAAGCGTTCTTCCCCACCTATCTGGAGCGGAATCATAAAAAATTCCAAACTTCTTTTCTTTAGATTTAAATTGTCGTCCTGTATATAATTGAAGATTTGGATCAATTCTAAAACGATTGATAGCAAGCCAGTCCATGTCATACTCAAAAGAATAATGTTCTTTATTCTTGAACACATCAACATATAATGTTCCCATAAACATGGGCTCTTTATCCGTGAAGTTCTCATATACATAAATTGTCTTGCTCATTTGTTACCTTCTATTTATCTTTTTCGTTGCCATTTCTATATCTTGCAACTTTCTTCCTAATTCATCATCTTTTGCTATTAATAGTAAATCTGTATCCAGTCCATTTAGTGCATGCAACACATTTGCATATATTCCAATAGCAACTCCAGCATCGCCCTTTTCTACGCGCCAAATAGTAGCTCTAGATACACCTGCTCGTTCTGCAGCAAGATTAACACTTATTTTTCTTCTTAATCTTGCCATCTTTATTTGCTCGCCCATTATGCTCAATGTTTCTTGCATATCTGGCATAATGTCCACTTTCCTATATTTCATATTTGTTACTCCCTATTTGTTTCTTATTTTAAGCACTTTTGCTGATTTTGTCAAATATATGAAACATTTTAATATTTTGGACGTAACAAAATTGCCACCATCCATAAAAGATAGTGGCATATATATTTTTTATTTAACTATATATTAGAATAATCCAGAGATTTTGCCGTTTTCATCAACATCAATTCTTTCTGCTGCTGGTGATTTTGGAAGTCCAGGCATTGTCATAATATCTCCAGTTAAAGCTACTATAAATCCTGCACCTGCAGAAACTTTAATATTTCTAACGGTTACTATAAATCCTTCTGGAGCACCTAAAAGTGCTGCATTATCTGAGAAGCTATATTGAGTCTTTGCCATGCAAATTGGCATGTTGCCATAGCCAAGCTCTGTAAGTTTTGCAATTTGCTCTTTAGCGTTTTGTGTAAATGTTACACCCTTACCGCCGTAGATCTTTGTAACAATATCTTCAATCTTCTTTTCAATTGGTTGGTTCAATTCATATGAGAATGTGAAGTCGTTTGGTTTCTCTACAAGTTCTACAACCTCTTTAGCAAGTTCAATACCGCCATTTCCACCATCTGCCCAAACAGTAGATAGTCTAACATTAACGCCAAGTTCTTTACACTTTTCAATAACTAGATTGATTTCAGCATCTGTATCTGTTGGGAATCTATTTACAGCAACTACGCAAGGTAGCTTATAAACATTTGTCATATTAGATACGTGACGCAAAAGGTTTGGAATGCCTTTTTCTAAAGCTTGAAGGTTCTCCTTCCCAAGTTCGTTCTTTGCCATACCGCCATGCATCTTTAAAGCTCTAACTGTTGCTACAACAACTACAGCATTTGGTTTTAATCCTGCCATTCTGCACTTAATATCTAAGAACTTTTCAGCACCAAGGTCTGCACCGAATCCAGCCTCTGTTACAACATAGTCGCCAAGCTTTAGAGCCATACGCGTTGCTATTACTGAATTACATCCATGCGCAATATTTGCAAAAGGACCACCATGTACAAATGTTGGAGTTCCTTCTAATGTTTGAACAAGGTTTGGCTTTAGCGCATCTTTTAAAAGTGCGGCCATAGCTCCAACTGCTTTCAAATCTCCAGCTGTTATTGGCTTATCATCATATGTGTATGCTACAACGATTCTAGATAATCTTTCTTTTAAATCGTTTATTCCATTTGCTAAGCAAAATACTGCCATGATTTCAGAAGCAACAGTTATATCGTATCCATCTTCTCTTGGAACACCATTTTTACTTCCGCCTAATCCATCAACTACAAAACGTAGTTGTCTATCGTTCATATCTACGCATCTTCTCCAAGTAATCTTTCTTGGATCAATATTTAATGCGTTCCCTTGATGAATATGGTTATCTAGCATTGCAGCTAACAAATTGTTTGCAGCTCCAATTGCATGGAAATCTCCAGTAAAGTGAAGATTTATATCTTCCATAGGAACTACTTGAGCATATCCGCCGCCTGCGGCGCCACCTTTAACACCAAATACTGGTCCTAGTGATGGTTCACGTAAAGCTACTACTACATTCTTGCCAATTTTCTTTAATCCATCTGCAAGGCCAATAGTTGTAGTTGTCTTTCCTTCTCCTGCTGGAGTTGGAGTGATTGCTGTAACTAGAATCAACTTCCCATCTTTTCTCGTAGATTCTTTTAAAAGCGAGTAATCAATCTTTGCTTTGTAGTTTCCATATTGTTCGATGTATTTTTCATCGATACCAGCAACTTTTGCAATTTCTGTTATTTTTTGCATTTTTGCTTGTTGTGCAATTTCAATGTCAGATAAGTATGCCATTATTTATTCCCCTTTAAAATATTTAACGGCAGATTCAAACATCTTCATATCATATATACCATAAACATTCTTATATAGTCCATAGCCAATTCTTTCACTGTGTCCCATCTTACCAAATACTCTACCATCTGGAGATGTAATACCTTCAATTGCGTACATAGAATTATTTGGGTTATATTGAATGTCTGATGTTGGAACGCCTTCTAAATCAACATATTGCGTAGCAATTTGTCCATTTTCAGCCAATTCCTTAATTAACTTTTCATCACTTAAGAATCTTCCTTCACCATGTGAAATTGGAACTGTATAGATATCTCCAACCTTTGTACCGCGTAGCCATGGAGACTTATTAGATGCAATTCTAATTCTAACTAGCTTTGATTGGTGACGAGCAATTGTATTAAATGTCAAAGTTGGACATGTTGCATCTGTATCTATAATCTTTCCATATGGAACCAAGCCAAGTTTAATTAAAGCTTGGAAACCATTACAAATACCGCACATCAAACCATCTCTATTATTTAGAAGGTTATGAACTTCATCTTTAATTGCGGCATTTTTAAAGAATGACATGATGAATTTTGCAGAGCCATCTGGTTCGTCACCACCACTAAATCCTCCTGGGATGAATATCATTTGAGATTCTTTAATTTCATCTACGAAGTGATCAACACTTCTTGAGATTCCTTCTTTTGTTAAGTTGTTAATAATAAATGTCTTAACATCAGCGCCAGCATCTAACATTACCTTTGCTGAATCGTATTCGCAGTTTGTTCCTGGGAATACTGGAATTAAAACCCTAGGTTTAGCAACTTTAATATTTGGGAAAGCAACCTTTGTTGCTTCGTAATTGAATGCTTCATATGTCTTTGCATCATTCTTTATTAACATTGGATATACGCTATCTAATTTCTTTTCATATAATCCGCAAAGTGCATTGAAGTCTAAATCAAAGTTTCTATATATAATCTTCTTATCTTCGATAATGTTTCCAACTAATTCACCATCAACATCATCTTCAACTTCTAATATGAATGAACCATATTTATATCCAAAGATGTCGTTTAGCTCTAAAGCATCTGAATACTTAAATCCAAATCCATTACCCATGCTCATCTTAGCTACAGCTTCAGCAATACCGCCAAAGCCTAATGCGTAAGCTGCATAAACTTTTTTATCTCTCATAAGCTTTGTAATCTTATTGAATAAAGCAATTGTAGATTGAGCTTCTGGTAAATTATCTTTTGTATAGTCAGGTTGTAATAAAACTACTTTATGACCTGCTTTCTTGAAGTCGTTAGTTACAACCTCATCAACATTTCCTGTTGTTACCGCAAATGATACAAGTGTTGGTGGAACATCTAGTTTTTCAAATGAACCACTCATAGAATCCTTACCACCAATAGCACCAACTCCAAAATCTTTTTGTGCCATAAATGCACCAAGAAGAGCTGAAAGTGGTTTCCCCCAACGATTAACATCTTTTCCTGGCTTTTCAAAATATTCTTGGAATGTTAGATATACATCTTCGTAACTTGCACCCGTTGCAATCAATTTTGCAAGAGATTCAACAACTGCTAAATATGCTCCATGATATGGAGAAGCACTTGTTATATATGGGTTATATCCCCAAGACATATATGAACAATTATTAGTATGCTTCTTTTCGACAGAGATCTTATGAACCATTGCTTGAATTGGAGTTAATTGGTTCTTACCACCAAATGGCATTAAAACTGTTCCAGCGCCAATTGTAGAGTCAAAACGCTCAGAAAGTCCACGCTTAGAGCAAACGTTCAAATCTTGCATTAATTCTTCGTAATTAGCCTTAAAATCGCCTGTTATAACTTTAGTTATATCGTTTATCTTATTAGCTTTAATGTTAATATGCTTTTCAGCACCATTTGAATTCAAAAATTCACGAGATATATCTACGATAGTCTTTCCGTTCCAATGCATTCTAAGTCTTGGCTCAGCTGTAACTGTAGCCACAACTGTAGCTTCTAAGTTTTCGCGCTTTGCTATCTTCATAAATGCATCGATGTTTTCTTTTTCGATAACCACTGCCATTCTTTCTTGAGATTCAGAAATAGCAAGTTCTGTTCCATCAAGTCCATCGTATTTCTTTGGAACTGCATCTAGGTTAATATCCAAGCCATCTGCAAGTTCACCAACAGCTACAGATACACCACCTGCACCAAAGTCGTTACAACGCTTAATCATACGGCAAGCTTCTTCATTTCTAAATAATCTTTGAAGTTTTCTTTCTTCTGGAGCATTACCCTTTTGAACTTCAGCACCACATGTTTCAACTGAATGAGCATTGTGAGCTTTAGAAGAACCTGTAGCACCACCAATACCATCACGGCCAGTTCTTCCTCCTAAAAGTATTACTATATCTCCATCTTGAGGACATTCTCTTCTTACATTCTTTTGTGGAGTTGCTGCCATAACGGCACCTATTTCCATTCTCTTTGCAGCATAACCTGGGTGATAAATTTCATCTACCATACCAGTAGCTAAGCCTATTTGGTTACCATATGAAGAATAACCAGCTGCGGCAGTTTGAACAATCTTTCTTTGTGGAAGTTTTCCAGGGATTGTCTCAGATACTGGAACTGTAGGATCTGCAGCGCCTGTAACACGCATTGCAGAATATACATAAGAACGTCCAGATAGTGGGTCTCTTATAGCCCCACCGATACATGTAGCTGCGCCACCAAATGGCTCAATTTCTGTTGGGTGGTTATGTGTTTCGTTTTTAAATAGTAAAAGCCATGGCTCTTTAACGCCGTCAACTTCAATTTCCATCTTAACTGTGCATGCGTTAATTTCTTCAGATTCATCAAGCTTTGTAAGCTTGCCTGTTTTCTTAAGATATTTAGCAGCAAGTGTACCAATATCCATTAAATTAATTGGCTTTGTTCTTCCTAGTTCTTTTCTTGTTTCAATATATTCGTCATATGCTTTTTGTAAAAGCTTGTCTTCAAATTCAACAGAATCGATTGTTGTTAAAAATGTTGTGTGACGACAGTGATCTGACCAATATGTATCTATCATCTTAATTTCAGTTATAGTTGGATCACGATGTTCAGATACAAAATAATCTCTACAGAATCTAATATCGTCTAAATCCATAGCAAGGCCTTGTCTTGTCATGAATTCTTTTAATTGTTCATCATTATATTCAATAAATCCAGTTAGAGTTTTAACTTCTGTTGGAATTGCATAATCAACTTTTAGTGTCTTTGGCACTTCTAGTGCTGCTTCTCTTGCTTCAACTGGGTTAATAACGAATTTCTTTATTGCTTTAACTTCATCACCTGTAAGCTTTCCATCTAGAACATATACACGAGCTGTTCTAATTAATGGACGTTCTCCACAAGAGATGATTTGTATACATTGAGCAGCAGAATCGGCACGTTGGTCATATTGACCTGGCAAATATTCAACAGCAAATACAAAATCTCCTTTTGGTAAATCGTAAGATAGAATATCTAATTGTGGCTCACTTAAAACTATAGTTTTAGCTGTATTAAATAAATCTTCCTCAATATTTTCAAGGTCATATCTATTTAGGATTCTAACTTCCTTTAGATTTTGAATGTTTAATAGATTTTTTAATTCTGAATATAGCGCTTTAGCCTCGTTTGCTAGCTCTTTTTTCTTTTCTACATAAACTCTATATACCATTATTTACCTGCCTTTAGTGCACGTGCACCAATGTCTTTTCTATAATATGCGTTATCAAAATGAATTTTCTCAACTAAGCTATATGCCTTTTTAATTGCATCAGCTAGCGTGTTAGCAATATCTACTGCGCCAAGTACACGACCACCTGATGTTACTAACTCGTTCTTGTCGTTTAAGCTAGCTCCTGCAACATAAACTTTGTCTTGAATATCTTTTGAAATTGTTATTTTGAATCCTTTTTCGTAGTGTTGTGGATAACCATTTGATGCCATAACAACACAACAAGCACTCTTATCCATGAACTTTACTTCAGTGTTTTCAAGTGTGCCTTCTGTTGTTGCTTTCATGATTGTGAATAAATCAGATTCTAGTAGTGGCAATACAACTTGAGTTTCAGGATCTCCAAATCTACAGTTATATTCGATAACCTTTGGACCATCTTTTGTAATCATAAGTCCAAAATACAAACATCCTTTAAATGTTCTTCCTTCTTTGTTCATTGCATTAATTGTTGGAAGGAAGATTTCCTTCATGCAAACGTCTGCAATATCTTTTGTATAGTAAGGATTTGGAGCGATAGTTCCCATACCGCCTGTGTTTAATCCTTCATCGTTATCATGAGCGCGCTTATGATCCATTGATGAAACCATAGGCTTTACAACTTTTCCATCAGTAAATGCTAAAACAGATACTTCTGGTCCTTCTAAGAATTCTTCAATAACGATGTTATCTCCGCTTTTACCGAAGATTTTATCTTCCATCATAGATTTAACTGCATCTTTAGCTTCAGCTATTGTTTGAGCAATAATAACGCCCTTACCTAAAGCTAATCCATCAGCTTTAATAACGATTGGAGCTGTTTGTGTATCTAGATATGCAATAGCTTTTTCCATATCGTTGAATGTTTCGTATTTAGCTGTTGGAATGTTGTACTTTTTCATTAAATCTTTTGAAAAAGCTTTGCTTCCTTCAATGATTGCTGCAGCCTTTGTTGGGCCAAAGCAAGGAATACCTTTTTCATTTAATAAATCTACAAGTCCTAAAACTAGTGGATCATCTGGAGCTACAACTGCGTAGTCAATTTTATTGTTTACTGCAAATTCTACGATTTTATCTAAATCTTTTGCGCCAATATTTACACAAGTTGCATCTTGAGCTATGCCGCCATTTCCTGGAAGCGCAAAAATTTCTGTGATATCCTTATTCTTTTTTAATGCTTTTATAATAGCGTGTTCTCTACCGCCACCGCCTACTACTAATAACTTCATTTCGACCTCATATCAATGGTGGAATAATCTCATTCCAGTGAAAGCCATAACCATATCATGGTTGTTTGCAGCTTCGATTACTAAATCATCTCTAATTGAACCACCTGGTTCAACAACATACTTAACGCCGCTCTTTGCAGCCTTATCGATGTTATCACTAAATGGGAAGAAAGCATCTGAGCCCACAGTAACGCCTGTTATTGTTGCTAAATATGCATCCTTTTCTTCTCTTGTAAATGGCTTTGGTCTAACTTTGAAGAACTTTTGCCATACATCATCGCCAATTACGTCTTGAGCATCAACATCAGATAGATATAAATCAATGATGTTATTCATGTCTGGTCTTGAAATGCCATCAGCAAATTCAAGATTTAGAACTCTTTCAGATTGTCTTAAATGCCATAAATCAGCTTTAGATGCAGCAAGTCTTGTACAGTGGATTCTAGATTGTTGTCCAGCACCAACACCGATTGCTTGTCCATCTTCTGCAAAGCAAACTGAATTTGATTGAGTATACTTTAAAGTAATTAAAGCAATAATCATATCTACTTTCTTGTCATCTGGAAGATCCTTATTCTTTGTAACGATATTTGTTAAAAGTGATGCGTCAATTTTATAGTTGTTTCTTCCTTGTTCAAAAGTGATGCCATATACTTGCTTTCTTTCGATTTCTTCTGGAACATAATTTGGATCAATCTTAACAATATTATATAGACCCTTTTTCTTTGTCTTTAAAAGTTCCAATGCATCATCATCAAAATCTGGAGCGATGATACCATCAGAAACTTCACGGGCTATAATTTTTGCTGTTGTTAAATCGCACTTATCTGAAAGCGCAATCCAATCTCCAAATGAAGACATTCTATCTGTTCCTCTAGCTCTTGCGTATGCGCAAGCAAGTGGAGAATCGTCAAGTCCTTCAATATCATCTACAAAGCAAGCTTTCTTCAAAGCTGGAGATAATTTCTTACCAACTGCTGCAGATGTTGGAGATACGTGCTTAAATGAAGTTGCGGCACACATGCCTGTAGCTTCTTTTAATTCTTTAACTAATTGCCAAGAATTAAATGCATCTAAAAAGTTAATATAGCCAGGTCTTCCATTTACAACTTCAATTGGAAGATCTTTTCCATTTGCCATAAATATTCTTGCTGGCTTTTGATTTGGATTACATCCATACTTTAATTGGAATTCGTTCATTTAGCACCTCTTATTTATTCTTATTGATTAATCTATTTGTTGTCTTTAATGTTTCTAAATCGATATATCTTACATATAAAGAAATCTTGTTGTTTTCATCTAAGTTATTCCAAATATCTTTTGTGAACTTATCTATATCATTTGGGATAAATACTCTTTCTGGTTCACCTTGGAATGTAGGAATTGGATTACCATCACAAACATAAGTGTGGATGAAGTGTCCAAGCCCTGCTTTTGGTTCAAAATCGAATGTATATCTATTGCAGCCTGTTCCTTCTGAATCACGACTCTTTAGAATGCTCATTTCATAAGAATATTTTCTATCTAAGTGAAGTATTGAGCTAATTCTTGGAGTTAGGTTTGGAGCATCTGGCTCAAAGCATCTTTGCTTTAAAGCTTGTGAAAATGTCATGCCGATTTTCATGCCTTCAACGATTGTATCTGTTTGATCACCGTTTGTAACTACTAAATCTTTATTGCAAGATCTTATAGCTGCATAGATGATTAAGCTTGGATCTTCAACCTTTGATGCATCAAATGGCTTTGTATACACTTCGCCCTTTTCTTCTTCAAAAATTCTATTTCTTGAATTTGCTGATCTTCCCATAATAAAGTATGCAGCAACAGCGCTTTTTCCATCTTCAGATAGTCCTGTTATAATACCTCTTCCAACATAAGAGTTTCCTTTTATTAATTCTTCAATTGTATTTATCTTATAAATTTCCATTTTTTTAATCCTTTTTCAATAATTCTTTGCAAACCTTTTCCGTTGATTTAGGAAGAATAATCCATTCAGCTTGCTCCATAACTCTCTTTTGCAATATTTCTGGAATATCTCCATCTTGGATTTCTACTGCCTTTTGCATAATGATTTTTCCACCATCTGGAATCTCATTTACAAAATGAACAGTAGCACCTGTTACTTTAACGCCATATTTTAGTGCTTCTTCATGAACTTTTAGTCCATAGAAGCCTTTGCCACAAAATGATGGTATAAGTGATGGATGAACATTTATAATTCTTCCTTCAAAGGTCTTTGTGAATTTTTCACTTAATATTGACATAAATCCAGCTAATACGATTAGCTCGATATTATGTTCTTTTAGAGTCTCTATTAATTTATCTTCGAATTTATCGCCTAATTCTTTTCTTAAAACAATAGCAGTTTCTATATTGGCTTTCTTGGCACGCTCTAAAGCGTATGCATCTTTATTGTTTGAAACAACAAGTGTTATCTTGCCAGATGTAATAACCGAACCTTGAGCGTCAATTAACGCTTGAAGGTTTGTGCCACCACCAGATACCAAAACTGCAATGTTTATTTTTCTTAGCATAAAATTACTCCATCTTCGCTTTCTACTAGCTCGCCAAGTATATATGCATCTTCGCCGTTTTTCTTTAGAATATCTAAAGCTTTTTGAGCGTCTTCTTTAGCAACGATAACGCTCATACCAACACCCATGTTGAATGTGTTGAACATATCGTGTTCGTTGATGTTTCCTTCTTTTTGTAGAAGTTTAAAGATTGGAAGAACTTTAACGTCTGACTTATTAATCTTAGCGCCTAAGCCTTTCTTTATAGATCTTGGCATATTTTCATAGAAGCCACCACCAGTTATGTGAGATACACCCTTTACTTTAACTTCTTCAAATAAAGCTAGCATTGGCTTTACGTAAATCTTTGTAGGAGTAAGTAAAGTTTCACCTAGTGATTTTCCACCAAGCTCTTCGCGAGGTGCTTTTATATCTGCATTTTCTACATCAAATACTTTTCTAACAAGTGAAAAACCATTTGAATGCACCCCTGATGATGGAAGCGCAATAACTACATCTCCTGGGATTTGTGTTTCTTTATTAATAACGTTTTTCTTATCTACGATACCTACAGAAAAACCTGCTAAATCGTATTCGTCAATTGGATAGAATCCTGGCATTTCAGCAGTTTCACCACCAATTAGTGCACTTGCACCTTGAACGCAACCATCGCAAACACCTTTAACGATGTCGGCAATCTTTTCTGGAACGTTCTTGCCACAAGCAATATAATCTAGGAAAAATAGTGGCTTTGCACCGCAGCAGATTACATCGTTAACGCACATAGCAACGCAATCGATACCAACTGTATCATGCTTGTCCATTAAAAATGCCATCTTAAGCTTTGTTCCAACGCCGTCTGTTCCTGAAACTAAGATTGGATGTTCATATCCTTTTAAATCTAATTCGAATAAGCCGCCGAATCCGCCGATATCTGAAACGCCGCCATTTAGCATTGTTCTTGCGATATGCTTTTTCATTAATTCAACTGCTTTGTATCCAGCTGTAATATCTACGCCAGCTTCTTTATAACTTTCTGAAAAACTCTTTTCTACCATGATTACCTTGTATAATGCATTTGAGATTTAACTAGATCGTTTACATCTATGTTAGATGCATTACAAATAATTTCTTTAGTTGCTAGGTTTTGCTTAGGTGTTAGGGATAGCTTTT
>SVHF01000001.1 GCA_015055975.1 Clostridiales bacterium
TTAACAACAAGTTGTTAAGGATTTCGTAAACTGCAAAAAAATAGAGCTGCTAAGAATTTATTTCTTAACAGCCCCTTATTTTATAATTAGGCGCCATCTATATATGCCACTAAATAGAAATGTAAAAATAATTTTACAATTCGCTATAATTCTTTGACTTAGGCTATACAATTACTTATAATTGAAATATCAAATAATATTTGGAGGTTATTTATGAAAAGAAGTTTAACATTAATAGCAGTTGTTGCTCTTTTGGTAGTTGTATCTGTATTCGTATTTGCAGCTTGTATGCCATCTGATCCAGCAAAGGCTCAAGCAAAGTACAAAGACAAGGGATATTCAGCAGCTTTAATTACAGATGAAACAGCTTTAGCTATTGCTGAATTAGCATTACCAGTTAAGATCGATGGCGATTTAGCAGCATCTTTAACAGTTTCAAACAAGTCATATGCTGGTGAAATCTTATACTTCGAAAAATCAGCTGATGCTAAGAAGTATGCAGATTACAAGAAAGAGAATTCTTCTTCTTATGTAAAGAAGGATGGTAAGGCTGTATTCGTAGGCGACAAAGAAGCTTACAAAATGAAGGCAGCTGCTTAATTGATTTTAAGCTAATCAAATTAGGGTGTTTTAAGCACCCTAATTTTTTTGACAATTCTCGCGCACATTTATATAATATATTCACATTAACAACTTTGGAGGCTTTCAATGGAAGAAACAAAAAACATTGCTGAAAACGAGCAAAATAAGCCCCAAGTGGAAGAAGTAGATTTAAACCCACAACCACAAGAAACAAATTCTTGTGCAACAAAGAACGTTAAAGAACGTTTCACTAACTATTTCAAGGGTGGTAAGCAAAGCCCATGTGTAACTAATCTAAAGGCTATCTCTAAAAGATGGTTTATCGATGCATTCACAGGAATGGCATTAGGATTATTCGCAACACTTATTGCTGGTACAATTCTATGTACTATTGCAAAGATTTTCCCAGCTGATTCTAAGATGTTCTATATCGTAAACACGATTGGATCTATCGCAAAGACTTTGATGGGTGCAGGTATTGGTGTAGGTATTGCATTTAAATTAAAAGCAAAACCACTAGTAGTCTTTACTGCAGCGGTTGCTGGATTTGCAGGAGCCTTTTCAAATGCAATAATTGGAGGAACATTTGCGCTTAATGTAGGCGCTCCAGGAAATCCAATTGGTTCATATGTCGTTGCGTTGATGGCAATTGAACTTGCATCTTTATATGCAGGAAAGACAAAGTTTGATATCATTTTAATTCCTCTTGGAATGATGATTATAACTCTTTTAGGTATATATGTAGCTTGGCCATTTATTTGGGTTGTAGATAAGTTAGGATTGTTAATTGCCGCAGCAACAAAAGCAACACCATTCTTCATGGGTATAATAATTGCTGTATTAATGGGAATATTGTTAACGATGCCAACATCATCAGCTGCAATTTGGGTAGCAGTTGCAAGCCCAGTTGTAACAGGATTTGTTGCTGGAACAGTTTCTCAAGAACTTTATGATGCAATGTTACTTGCTGGCGGCGCAGCAGTAGTTGGATGTTCTTGTCAAATGGTTGGATTTGCCGTTATGAGTTTTAAAGAAAATGGTATTTCTGGACTAATTTCTCAAGGCCTTGGAACAAGTATGTTACAAATACCAAACATTATGAAAAACGGTTGGACATTTGTGCCACCAATCGTAGCATCTGCAATCTGTGGACCTATTGCTACATGCTTATTTAAGTTAAAGTGCGGCGTTGCTGGCGGTGGTATGGGAACATCAGGTTTAGTTGGTGTTATAGATACATTCACTCAAAGTGGTATGGGATGGCAAATTTGGGTAGGAGTTATTCTTCTAGAGTTTGTGCTTCCAGCTATCATTTCATGGGCTGTATGTTATGGATTAAGAAAATGGGGCAAGATTAAAGAAAACGATTTATTGTTGCCAGTAGATTAAGGATAATTATGCAAGTTAGAAAAAGAGAAGAAATTGACGAAAAATTAAAGTGGAGATTGGAAGATATCTATAAATCTGAAGACTTAATTGATGAGGACATCAAAAAAGTTCAAGTAATTGTAGATAAGATTTGCTCATATCAAGGGAAGTTAAACAATAAAGAAAACATCTTAGCGATGTTTAAACTTGATGATGATTTGCAATATATTTTAGGAAAGCTATATTCATATGCTCATATGAGATTAGATCAAGATTGCACAAATACAAAATATAAAGAAATGAAATCTAAAATTGAAGCAATCTTAACTACTATCTATGCTAAAGAAGCTTTTATTACTCCTGAAATTCTTCAAAATTCTCTTGAATTTATTTTGGAATTAAAAGAAGATAAGGACTTTGTTAATTACGATTATTCTTTATCTAAGCTTGCTAAAAACAAGTCGCATTCTTTATCTACAAAAGAAGAAATTATTATCGCTAAATCAGCTAGAGTTACTGGACTTTTTGAAGAAGCATTTTCAATGTTAGATAATGCAGATATCAAATTCGATGATGTAACGCTAGATAATGGCGAAACAGTTGAACTATCTCACGGAGTATATAGTTACTATTTACAAACGGGTTCTAGAGAAGAAAGAAAAAAAGTATTTGAATCAATGTTCAACGCATATAAGCGTAACATCAATTTAATTACAACGCTTTATAAAGGAAATCTAGAAAAAGATAGATTCTATTCAGATATCAAAAACTACGCATCTTCATTGGATAGAGCGCTATCTAATGAAGACGTAGATGTTAGTGTATATAAAAAGCTAATTGAAAATGTAAACAAAAACTTGCCGCTTCTTCATAAATATATGAAGTATAGAAAGGAAGTTTTAAAATATGATGAACTTCATCTATATGATTTGCATATGCCTTTAATTGCAGGTGTTAGCAAAGATATTCAATATGATGAAGCAAAACAAATTGTTTTAGATGCTCTATCTCCACTTGGGGAAGAATATCACAATTTATTATTAAAAGCATTTAATGAAGGTTGGATAGATGTTTGTGAAAACAAAGGAAAGCGTAGTGGTGCATATTCATCAGGATGTTTCGGCGTTCACCCATATGTTCTTTTGAATTATAAGCCAGTTCTAAATGATGTATTTACAATCGCTCATGAACTTGGACATGCTATGCATTCATATTATTCAAATTCAACTCAACCAATCTCAAAAGCAGATTACGAAATATTTGTAGCTGAGGTTGCATCTACAGTTAATGAAACATTACTTGTTATGCACCTTCTAAAAGAGGCAAAAGGCGATGAAAGAAAGTATCTACTTTCATATCTTCTAAACATGTTTAGAACAACAATATTTAGACAAGCCCAATTTGCTGAATTTGAAGAAAAAGCACACGATATGGTAGAGCATGATATTCCAATTACACCAGATGCTTTATGCGATATGTATTTCGAATTAAATGCAAAATATTATGGAAAAGATGTAGTAAATGATGACCTAATTAGATATGAATGGGCAAGAATACCACATTTCTATTCATCATTTTATGTATATAAATATTCAACCGGACTTATCTCTGCTATTTGCATAGCAAGCGATATTCTTCAAAAAGGAGAAAGTGCAGTTTTAGATTACAAGAAATTCTTAAAAGCAGGAGGTTCTACAAATCCAGTAGACATCCTAAAGCTTGCTCATGTTGATTTAACAACAGATGAACCATATGAAAAGGCAATGAATTTCTGTAAAAAAGCACTAGATGAGTTAGCGTCAATTTAAAAAGCGATATTGACTATATAATAGTCACAAGGGTATAATTAAGGCATTACGAAATTAGAGGGAAAAATGGATAGTAAAACATCAAAGAAACAATACGAACCAAAGGTTAAAAATATTCCAAACAATGAAGATCTGGAAAGAAATATACTTTCAGTTATCATGCGTGACCCGGATGCTGCGCAAGATATTTTCATTAAAGTCAATGTAAACGATTTTTATTCACCAAGACATCAAGAAATCTACAAGCACTTAGTAGAAAGAAATAAAAATGGTGATACATTTGATTTCCTTGGAGCATCAGCTTCTTTAACAGAAGAGCAAAAAGCAAAGATTGGTGGTATTGAATATTTCTCTGATGTATATGGCGCTACATATTCTTCTGCTACATATCTTCAAGATGTAGAAATGCTAAAGCAATTATCGGTTAAGCGTACATTGCTAAAGGTTTCTGAATCAGTAGAATTAAAAGTTTACAACAATGAGCAAAGCGAAGAAATCTTAGATTATGCTCAACGTGAATTATATGAAATTAAATCATCAAACGAATCAAGAGAATTAGAAGCTATTGATTTGGGTGCTGAAAGAGTTATTAATAATATTCAAGAATTATATCTTGCAGGCGAAAAGAGAACGGGGCTTTCTACTGGATTTAAGAATCTAGATAAGATTGCAAACGGTGGATTCTTGCCAGGACAAATGATAGTTCTTGCGGCTCGTCCAGGTTGTGGTAAAACATCTTTTGCTATGAACATCGTATCTAACGTTGCAACTTCAGATAATGAAAAGGTTGTCGCTGTATTTAACCTAGAAATGGCAAAGGACGAATTGATTAAAAGATTACTAGCTACAAACTCTGGAGTTGACGCAAAGATTATTTCATCAGCATATAATCTAAAGCCAGATGAAATTAATAAGCTATATAAAGCGCAAAAGATAATTTCAAGTACACATATCTATTTGGACGATACTCCAAATATCTCTATGAACGAAATTCAATTAAAAGTTAGAAGATTACAAGCAAAGCTAGGAAGAATGGACTTAGTCGTAATCGACCACATGCAGTTAATTGCAGATTCTGCAAAGGGTAGATCTCGTTATGAAATGATGACAGATATTTCTCGTAGAGTTAAGATTTTGGCAAAAGAAATTGGCGTTCCAGTTATAGTTTTGTCTCAGATGTCAAGAGACTTTGAAAAGGGAGATAATAATCAAATTCAAGGACAACCTCAAAAGCAAAGAGATCCAAAGATGTCAGACTTGAGAGAATCTGGAGCTATCGAGCAAGACGCAGATATGATTCTATTCTTAACACCTGGCGAATTCGTTGTTGAAGATGGCGAAGCTCCATTAAATGTTGTTGTAGCTAAAAACAGAAGCGGTGAGGCAGATTTGAAATTAACATATGCTTGGAAGAAAGCTGAAATGAGATTCGAAGAAAGAGAACACGTTGTATCTACATCAACTGAACAAGCTCAAGAAAAGAAAGAAGAAAAAGCTGAAGAAAAGACACAAGATGTTAATGTAGAATTTTCAGATATTCCAGATTATGAACCACAAGCTCCAGAAGAAAAAGATTATGGAACACCAGGAGATTTCTTATCTGAATTAAGAACAGGCGCTGATGCTGATGGCGCAGATAAATTTAATAAGAATTTTTAGGAGGCCAATATAGAAGCGCAAGTTGAGATATTAGACATGCAAGACCAAATCTCTTTATTTGGAATGCATGATGCAAATATCAAATACATCAAAAAAAGACTAAATGTCAACGTTAAACTAATCGATGAACACCTTTTGATTTCAGGGGATGAGGAATGCGTCGATAAAGCTAAGCGTGTAATTGAAGAGCTTTTATCTAGGGCAAAATCTCAAAACATCAACAAAGTTTTTATAGATTTAGTAATAGATTTAATAGATCAAGATGATTTAGATTCTCTTGCGGATTTTACGCAAACTATTGCAATTAATGCAAAAGGAAAGCCAATTTCGGCAAAGACACTTGGCCAAGCAAAATATATAAGCGCTATAAAGAAAAATAGCATCGTATTTGGCGTAGGGCCTGCGGGAACTGGTAAAACATATCTTGCGGTAGCTTTGGCTGCAGTTGCGTTTAAAAATAAGCAAGTAGATAAAATCATACTAACTCGTCCTGCTGTTGAAGCAGGCGAAAAGCTAGGATTTTTACCTGGAGATTTAGGCGCCAAGGTAGATCCATATCTAAGACCGCTTTTCGATGCGCTTCAAGAAATGTTTGGCTTAGATACTTATGCAAAGCTTTTAGAAAGGGGTGCCATTGAAATTGCGCCACTTGCATATATGAGAGGAAGAACTTTATCTAATGCGTTTATCATTTTAGATGAAGCACAAAATACAACAAAAGAACAAATGAAGATGTTTTTGACCCGTATGGGTGAAGGTAGTAAAATTGTAGTGACAGGCGATGTTACTCAAATCGACCTACCAAATAAAGAAGTATCTGGACTTGTGCATGCAACACATATCTTGAAAGATATAGATAATATTTCAATTATCCATTTATCTTCAAAGGACGTAGTAAGAAGCGAACTTGTTCAAGCAATTGTTGATGCATATTCAAATAGTGAGAGGTAGAAATGTCAATAAACAGAAAAGAAATAGGGATTAATTGTTTGTATTTCTTAGGATTGTTAATTGAAGCCGTATTCATAACTACAATGGGTGTTGCCATTGTTGCTCAAGGCTTTGATGGAGTTCCTAAAATGGGATATACCATTATTCCACTTGTAGGGCTAGTATTTTTAGTTCTATGTATCATTCATATTTATTCGGTATGGATTATTAAACCATCATACAAAAAATTCTCAAAGGTTAGAGAATACTTGATTGTAAATTCGGTGATTATATTAACAAGCATGTTATCTATATTTGTATATAAGTATTTCTCACCATTTGCTTTGCCTATTGCTACAGCATCACTAATTGTTTCAATGCTACTTAGCCAAAGATTAGGTATAGTTACAGGTATATTTACATCGGCAATAGTTGGTCTTGTATGTATATCTACAGATTCAAAGTTGTTTGGTAATTTAACATTAATGCAAGTAAGTGGACTTTTAATTAGTATGATATCTTCAGTATGCGCAACTTTCTTAATGCATAAAGGATTCACAAGATTAAAAGTAACTTTAGGTACAATCATAATTGGTTTAGCTTTAGCTCCACTTGGAATATTGTTCGGGTTTTTAGACAAAACAGCAGACGCTTTGTCTATATTTAGAGTATGTGTAAATATCTTTATTGGAAATGTAATAGCGGTTGCTTTTGAAACACTATTATTGCCATTATATGAGTACGTATTCAGAATTTGGACAGACTATAAGCTTGCTGAGATTTGTTCTTTAAATCAACCACTTCTTCGTGAATTGAAAGAAAAGGCGCCAGGAACATTTGCTCACTGTTTAACAGTTTCAACACTTGCTGAAAACTGCGCAATAGCTGTTGGATTAAATCCATTCATGGCAAGAGCTTGTGCTATGTATCATGACGTAGGAAAGATGAAGAATCCACAATTCTTCTCAGAAAACCAAACGGATGGATATAACCCACACGATGATTTAATTATTGATGTATCTGTAAAGATGATTACAGAGCACCCATCTGAAGGTGCACAAATGCTAAAAGAGCATAGAATGCCAGATACAGTTATTCGTGCAGCTTTAGAGCACCATGGCGATTCTACATTAATGTTCTTCTACCTAAAAGCTAAAGGTATTACAGAAAAGAGCTTAAATACGGATGAATATCGTTATTCAAATCCAAAGCCATCTACAAAATATAGCGCTATCATTATGATTTGCGATATGTGTGAAGCAACTATTCGTGCTAAAAAGCCACAATCTCAAGAAGAATTAGAAGGAATTGTTTATAACATCATTCAAGGAAGAATTCTTGATGGACAGTTCTCAGATTGCGATATCTCAATGAAGGATTTAGCAAAGATTAAAACTAGTGTTTGCGAAGCAATCCCTTCAATGATGCACGATAGAATCAACTACGATAAAGCTAAGGAGCGTAGATAATGGCTCTTGAAATCTTCTATACAACAAAAAACAAAAATGTAGATAAAGCATTTCTAGATAAAATCTATAAAGCGGCTTTGAAGCATTTTAACTTAGAAGATATATTTGAAGTTGAATTGACAATTGTCGGTGAAACAAGAATTAAAAATACAAATAGAGAAACACGTGGAATAGATAGGGTGACAGATGTCCTATCTTTTCCATCTATAGATTTTAAATTCCCATTTAAAAAACAAGATTATATCTACGATATTGATCCAGAAACAGGAAAGATTATGCTTGGAGAGTTGATGCTTTGCGAAAAGCGAGCAAAAGCACAAGCAAAAGCATATGGACACTCTTTAAATAGAGAAATAGGATTTTTGGTTTTACATGGACTATTGCATTTATTAGGCTTTGACCATATTAAAAAGGAAGATGAAGTTGTAATGATGGGACATGCCGAAGAAATATTAAAAGGATTAAATTTAACAAGAGATGTTTAAAAGCGGTTATATAACAATTATAGGAAAGCCAAACGTGGGCAAATCTACGCTAACTAACGCACTAGTTGGGGAAAAGGTTTCCATTGTATCTTTTAGGCCTCAAACGACGCGTGATAGAATACTTGGTATTGTAAATGGCAAAGATTACCAAATGATGCTAGTAGATACACCAGGAATCCATAAGCCAAAAAATAAGCTTTCAGAATACATGATGAAAAATGTTGAAACATCTATTGAATGTGTAGATGGAATTGTGTATGTTATCGCTTGCGATAAAAAACTAGAAGAAGATGAGATAAAAGATATAGAAAAATACGCATCATCTAACATCCCTTTAATTATTGTAATTAACAAGTGTGATACTCAAGATCAAGAGGGAATTATCGCAAAAATAGATAAACTAAAAGACATTAAAAATGTGGCTGCAATTATTCCAATTTCAGCCCTTAAGAAAAAGCATATTCAAGATTTAGAAAAAGAGCTTGTAAAGCTATTGCCAGAAGGCGAAAAACAATTTAGCGAAGATGAATTTACAGATAAATCAACTCGCTTTATTGTATCTGAATATATCCGTGAAAAAGCACTTAAAGCGCTTGGCGATGAATTGCCATATGGAGTAGCGGTTATTATCA
This sequence comes from Clostridiales bacterium, assembly GCA_015055975.1. Lineage (GTDB taxonomy): Bacteria > Bacillota > Clostridia > Christensenellales > UBA3700 > UBA3700. The sequence goes on from SVHF01000001.1 coordinate 8,934, forward strand.
ACACTTTTGAAGAAGGTGACAACAATGTTGTCACAATTGAAGCAGACATCGTTTGCGAAAAGCAGGCACATAAGGCAATAATCATAGGCAAAAATGCTTCAAAAATTAAAGAAATTTCTCAAAGCGCAAGAATAGATATTGAAAAGCTTTTAGGGCAAAAAGTTTTCTTAAGAATATTTGTTAAAGTTAAAGAAGATTGGAGAAACAATCCAACGCTTTTAAACAACATGGGTTACGATAAAAAAGAACTATAATGGAAACATTCGAAATTGATGCAATTTGTATAAGAAGTGTAGATTATGCTGAGAATGATAAAATCATTACTTTGTATGGCACTGATGTTGGCAAATTAGCAATGATTGCAAAAGGTGCCAAAAAGCCAAAGGCCAAACTTAAGTTTGCAGCATCTCCATTTTGCTTTGGACATTATTACTATTCAGGAAAGGGCACAAAAAAGACTTTAACAGGTTGTGATACTTATGATTCTTTTTATAATCTAGCTCTTGATCCTGAAAAATTTTACGCAGGGACAGTTATTCTTGAAATCTTAGATAAGATGGGAATGGAAGATGATTACAATAAAGACTTGTTCGTAACTGCTCTAAAGGCCTTAAAAGAATTGTGCTACGAAGAATTAAATGTAAAAGAATATCTATATAGCGCAATAAAAGAAATATTGAGAGCATTAGGGTATGAGTGCAATGCAATAACCCTTTTAGATTACTACAACTATTTTAAATATACGCATTCGGTAAATATTAACTCTATTAAAGAGTTAATTAATTTATAAAAGTTTTAATACAGATTCTTTATGTATATTGAATAGATGCATGGTTCATGATATCTTATAATAAAGAGGTTATCATGAGAAAGAACGGTTTAATTACATTGTCGTTGTTTATTATATTTATTATTACAATTACTTTGCTTTTTACTATTGCCGGCTGCAGTGATAATCCAAATCGAGATAACCAAGACGTTCGAGAAAGAGTATACGAATATGGATTTAGTTCAAGAGATCATGCTTCTCTAGCTTCCACAGAATTATTTGCATATAAAATTGAATTGGAATCTTTTGATCCAGATAATGTTGAGATGATCATATATTTTGGATGGCTAGAAAGTGCCGTTACACACGAGTGTATGCGAGATGATATAGATACTGACTTTGTAATTAGTTGTTCAAACCTTGCTAGTGGCTTAAAAATCGAGCTATTAAGGGTTGATGATTATAATGAAGACGAATATAGGGTAACAGCTAGAGGAGAATGGATGATGATAATGGGGGCTAACACACTAAGACACTATTACACATTCAATCATTCTGAAAAAATACATATTCCTAAAGAGTTATTTGTAGGAGAAAATGGCTATCTATGCTTCTCTGGCCTTGGATTAATTGATAATAAGTATGGGCGAACATTAAGCGGTGTTGTAAACTATGAAATAGTAGACAACAAAGTATCTTTATTTGCTCTGCGATAAGATTGCATTTATATTAACTCATAGAGTTAATTAATTTATAATTACAAATTTTTCTCTAAAATTATTAAATATATTATTATATTATGCTTGAAATGAAGCCTTGTATTTTGTAAAATATTATTTGGTGTAAAAAATACTAAATATTATATATTTACTCGAAGGAGGAGTAACAATGAAAAAATACGTTTATTTGTTCTCAGAAGGTAATGCAAAGATGCGTGAACTTCTAGGCGGTAAGGGAGCAAACCTTGCTGAAATGACTAATATTGGTCTTCCAGTTCCACAAGGTTTCACAATCTCAACAGAAGCTTGTACTCAATACTATGAAGATGGCAGACAAATCAATGATGAAATCAAAGCTGAAATCATGGAGTACATTGAAAAGTTAGAGAAAATTACAGGAAAGAAATTTGGTGATAAAGAAAATCCACTTCTAGTTTCTGTTCGTTCTGGTGCTAGAGCATCAATGCCAGGTATGATGGATACAATCCTTAACCTAGGTTTAAATGAAGACGTTGTTGACGTTATTGCTAAGAAGTCAAACAACCCAAGATGGGCATGGGACTGCTACAGAAGATTTATTCAAATGTTCTCAGACGTTGTTATGGAAGTTTCAAAGAAAGAATTTGAATCTTTAATCGACGCTATGAAGGAAAAGAAGGGAGTTGTATACGACGTAGAACTTTCTGATTCTGACTTAAGAGAATTAGCTGAACAATTCAAAGCTAAGTATAAGCAAGCTTTAGGAAAGGACTTCCCAACAGATCCAAAAGAACAATTATTCGAAGCTATTAAAGCCGTATTCAGAAGCTGGGATAACCCAAGAGCTAATGTATACAGAATGGACCACGATATTCCATATAGCTGGGGTACAGCTGTAAACGTTCAAGAAATGGCTTTCGGTAACATGGGCGACGATTGCGGTACTGGTGTTGCTTTCACAAGAAACCCAGCTACAGGTGAAAAGGGACTTATGGGTGAATTCTTAATGAACGCTCAAGGTGAAGACGTTGTTGCTGGTGTTAGAACACCAATGCCAATTTCTCAAATGGCTCAAGTTTTACCAGATGTTTATAAGCAATTCCAAGAAGTTTGCAAGATCCTAGAAAATCACTACAGAGATATGCAAGATATGGAATTCACAATTGAAAGAGGTAAGTTATTCATGCTTCAAACAAGAAACGGTAAGAGAACAGCTGCTGCTGCTATCAGAATCGCTTGTGATTTAATCGATGAAGGCATGATTACAGAACAAGAAGCTTTACTTCAAATCGATGCTAAGACTCTTGATATGTTACTACACCCAACATTCGATGCTGAAGCTCTAAAGGCTGCTAACAAAGAAAATATCGTAGGTAAGGGTATTGCTGCATCTCCAGGAGCTGCTGCTGGTAGAATCGTATTCACACCAGAAGATGCCGTTGCTGAAGGTAAGAAGGGTAGAAAGGTAGTTCTAGTTAGACTAGAGACATCTCCAGAAGATATTGAAGGTATGAAATACTCTCAAGGTATCTTAACAGTTCGTGGTGGTCAAACATCTCACGCTGCCGTTGTTGCTCGTGGTATGGGTACATGCTGCGTATCTGGTTGTGGAGACATCAAGATGCACGAAGAAGAAAAGTACTTCGAACTTGGTGGTAAGATCTACAGAGAAGGCGATCCTATCTCTCTAGATGGTTCTACAGGTAACATCTACAACATCATGATTAAGACAGTTCCAGCAGATCCAAACACAGGATACTTCGGAAGAATCATGAAGCTTGCTGATAAATATAAGGCACTAGGCGTTAGAACAAACGCTGATACTCCAGCAGATGCTCAAAGAGCTGCTGAACTTGGTGCTCAAGGTATTGGTCTATGCAGAACAGAGCACATGTTCTTCGGACCAGGCAGAATTGAAAAATTCCGTCAAATGATTTGTTCAGAAACAGAAAAAGAAAGAGTTGAAGCTCTAAAAGATATCGAACCAATGCAACAAGCTGACTTCGAAGGCTTAATGGAAGCTCTAAAGGGTCTACCAGTTACAATTCGTTTCTTGGATCCACCTCTACACGAGTTCGTTCCAACAATCGATAGAGATATTGAAGAATTAGCTCATGCTCAAGGAAAGACTCCACAAGAAATCAGAATGATTTGTGATTCCCTACATGAATTCAACCCAATGATGGGTCATAGAGGATGTAGACTTGCTGTTACATATCCAGAAATTGCTATCATGCAAACAAAGGCTGTAATCAAGGCTGCTATCGCTGTTCAAAAGAGACATCCAGATTGGAACGTAGTTCCTGAAATCATGATCCCACTTGTTGGAGACGTCAAGGAATTGAAGTTCTGCAAGAAGACTGTTGTTGAAACAGCTGATGCAGTTATCAAGGAAGCTGGAGCTAACTTAAAGTATGAAGTTGGTACAATGATCGAAATTCCAAGAGCTGCATTAACAGCTGACGAAATCGCTAAGGAAGCTGAATTCTTCTGCTTCGGTACAAACGACTTAACACAAATGACATTCGGCTTCAGCCGTGATGACGCATCTAAGTTCTTACCAGCTTACTATCAAGCTAAGATTTACGAATCTGATCCATTCGCTAGATTGGATACAACAGGTGTTGGTAAGTTAATGAAGATGGCTGTAGATATGGGACATGCTACAAGAAAAGATATCCACTGCGGTATCTGTGGTGAACACGGTGGTGACCCATCATCAATCGAATTCTGTCATGACATCGGACTTGATTATGTATCATGTTCTCCATTCAGAGTTCCAATTGCAAGACTTGCTGCAGCACAAGCTAACATTAAGAACCCAAGAAAATAGTTCTGAAAAATTAGCATAATTAATTGGGCATTCAAAGGCGAACAACCTTAGGATGCCCATCTTTTTGAATAACTAAATTATTCAAGAAAAACGAATAATATATATTGGTGTTTATGCCCTTAATATAGGCACGTTTACTACATATACAACAACAGCTATAGAATCAGATGGAATGATGTGGTATTCTTCAGATGATGATCCAGGTGGCTCTCCAACACTTACTATAGAATCGCTAAAAGGTACTGGCTTAAGTAGCAGGTCTGATAGAACTCTTTGGAGAGAAGATTATCCAATGATTTAGTAATATGCTATAATTAATTGTGCGCGAGTAATTGCGCGAGAGGAGAATGTAATGAGAGGACACGTAATAGTAATAGGAGCAGGAAAGTTCGGTTCATATCTAGCAAGCTCTTTATCTGCAAGAGGCCAAGATGTAATCTTGATAGATAAAGATAAGGAAGCATTTTCTAATTTAACAGAAGAATTTGCAGGATATGAAATCAACGATAATGCATTTGAATTAGAAGTACTAGAAGAGGCTGAAATCGGAAAGGCAGCACAAGTTATTATTGCTACAAACTCAGATAACGCAAACATCTTTATCGCTTATATTTGCGATGAAATATATCACGTTCCACAAATCTTTGTAAGACAATCTAATGAAGACAAGGTATCTTTATTGGCAGGCACTAGATATAAGGTTATATATCCATTTAACCTATCTATTCAACAATATTTCAATATGGTGGAGGGCAACTAGTATGAAGGTATTAATTGCAGGCGGACAAAACGAAGCAGATTTCATCATAAAGATGTTTAAAGAAGAAAAGCATCAATTAGTCGTTATCAATAGCGATATCAACTATTGTAAGCTTTTAAGTAGAGAAAACCATATTAAGGTATATAGTGGTGATCCAACACAAATTAGCGTTTTAACAGATGCTGGTATTCAAGATTGTGATTTGGTAGTAGCGCTATGTTCAAAAGACGAAGATAACTTTGTTATCTGTCAAATTGCTTCAAAGGTTTTCGATATTCAAAAAGTTGTATGTATTGTATCTAACCCTAAAAACGTTGATGTATTCCATAACCTAGGAATAAAGAGTGTAGTATCTTCAGCATTCTTGTTACTTCAAACAATTAAGGCAGAAGCTGAATTTGAAAACGTAGTTAAGGCTTTAACTTTTGAACAAGATAAAATTGCAATGCTAGAGTTCAAATTAAATGAACCAGACTCAGCAATTATAGGAAAGACTTTAGCTGAATTAGAAAATACAAAATTATATACAATTGCTTGTATATATAGAGAAACACAAGCTATCATCCCATCTGGTAATACAGAAATAAAACTTGGCGATAAGCTATTTATCGTAACAACATATCTAGACAAGGATGAAGTTGTAAGATATATACAAAAGAAAAAGAGTTAATTTTTAAACGGTTTATAATCTGAGTTCTTTATGTGCTCACATAAATCTTGATTAGCAAGTGTGGATGCTGGTTGAATAGACGAGTATCCATATTTTTTCTTAATCTTATCTATTGATTTTGAAAGCTCAGTATCTTTAGTGAAGTCATTTCCAAACATGCTCATTTGAATTTCTGGAGATGTGGTCATTTTTGTTGTACCAAAAGAGATTAATCTTACTGGATTTTGTGGAGTTGATTCTAGAATTTGCTTTGCGCCGTCAAAAAGGCTTCTAGAAGCGCAAGTTGCTGGAATGGTTAGTTGCTTACCATAAAATTCGAAATCGTCGTATTTTAAGCCCAAATATATCCCTGTAGTTACTGCGTTAAGATTTACAAGTCTATTAGATATTAATTCGCAAAGTGCACGAATGACACAAAGTTTTTCTTCTTTTGTTACTAAATCTCTATAAGTAGTTATAGAGTTAGATATTTGTTTTACTTGGCCTTGTTTATCACAAAGCTTAACTGGGTCATCGTCAAGTCCATTTGCCCAATCTACATACATAACCCCATTTACGCCAAAGTGCGTGCGCATAATGTTTCTATCTGTATATGCTAAATCTCCAATTGTATGGATATTCATCTTAGATAGATGTGCAGTAGTCCTACGACCAATCATAATCATGTCGGATACGGGAAGATTATAAATCTTTTCTTTATAATTTTCTCGAGATATAACTGTTGTAGCGTCTGGCTTTTTCATATCTGAGCCTAGCTTTGCAAATACCTTGTTAAAAGAAACGCCAGCAGAGATTGTAATTCCTAGTTCATCTTTTATAATTTGGCGCAATTTGTTGGCGATTTCTTCGCCTGTTCCAAATATCTTAGAGTGCGTTACATCTAACCAGCATTCATCCATACCAAAGCATTCAACTCTATCTGTAAATCTAGAATATATTTCAAATAGCATATTAGAGTATTCTATGTATTTATCATATTCAGCAGGGACTATTAAAAGATCCGGACACTTTTGCTTAGCTTCCCAAATAACATCGCCAGTAGCTACACCATATTTTTTAGCTTCTTGAGATTTTGCAAGAACAATTCCATGACGCTTTTCTGGATCGCCACAAACCGCAATAGGTTTACCTCGGTACTGAGGATGTAATTTCGCAGATACCGAAGCAAAGAAATTATTAGCGTCGCAATGTAAAATAGTTCTATCTAAGTTTCTCATGGTAACAACATTATATAACATTAATTTATAAAAGTAAACATTTGTTCGCTTTTATTATGTAAAATATTATGGCAAAAAAATATCCCTCCATATAATGGAGGGATGAATTTCAAATTTGTTTTAATTAGAACTTGTTTATATCTAGATTCTTTAGGTATTCAGTTAATCTTGCTTTAGTTTCTGGGTTTCTTAAACCAAATTCTACAAGAGCTTCAACTAAGCCAACCTTATCTCCAATATCATAACGTCTAGCTTCAAAATCGTAAGCATAAGCGCCAACTTTATCTGCAAGGATTTGAATAGTATCTGTAATATACTTTTCTCCGTTTGGAGATACAGGAGTTTCATCAATATAGTCAAAGATGTCTGGAGATAAAACATATCTTCCTAAAGAGGCAAGAGTAGATGGGCACTTTTCAATTGGTGGTTTTTCTACAAAGCCTTTAATTTCTGTTAATCTACCATCAACAACACCTGGAACGACAACGCCATATTTAATAGCTAGTTCCTTTGGTAAAGTTTGACATCCAACAATTGTTCTTTCAACTTTTTCGTAAGCGTTAATCAATTGTTTTGTAACAGGTTCTTTTTCTGCATACATTAAATCATCGCCATATAAAAGAGCAAATGGTTCGCCGTTTGCAAATTCTTTAGCAAGTAAAACTGCATTTGCGGTTCCGTTCATAACATATTGATAAGTGAATTTAATGTTAGCCATATTAGTTGGCTCTTGAACTTTTGCTAATAAATCTGGTTTATTTACTTTTCTTAATTGATCTTCAAGCTTCTTTTCTTCAGAGAAGTGATCAATTATAGATTGTTTTCTATCTGAAATAATAATTAATACATCAGTGATTCCACTATCTACACATTCTTTAACAATTAATTGTAAAGATGGAATATCAATAATTGGGAACATTTCCTTTGGAATAGCCTTAGTTGCAGGTAAAAAACGTGTACCAAATCCTGCGCATGGAATAACTGCCTTTGTTACTTTTTGCATAATGAATTCTCCTTATTGCCAAATAAATTATATCGTTAAAAATATATATTGTCAAAATGGGCTTGACATAGGGTTTTAAGATGGTATAATAAAATCAAAGGTCAAAGAAAGTCAAACTTTTGAGACAATATGAAAAAGGAAGTGATAAGGCTTGAATATTTCAGATATTATTGAAGAATTTATTAAGTCTACATTGGGTGACGAAGAAAAGCTACAGTTATCAAGAAACGATCTTGCTAACTATTTTGCCGTAGCCCCAAGCCAAATCAATTATGTATTATCTACGCGTTTTAATGTAGATAAGGGATTTGTAGTTGAATCTAAAAGGGGAGGCGGTGGATCGGTTACCATCATTAGAATCTCTCAAAATGCCGAAGATATCATTCCAAACATATTAAAAGAAATAGATAAAGTAAATGAATTAACATTTAATAAGGCATCAGATATTTTGGATAGACTTGAATTTGAGCAAATAATAGATGCGAGCGAAAAAGAGATTATTAAATCTGCAATATCAGATAAAGCATTGGCGCTGCCAATGAAAACAGATGGATTGAGAAAGAACATCTTCAAAGAAATATTGATAGGATTGATGAGGAGATAAGATGTACAAAAGTCAAAAGCTATGCGATTGTTGTAAGAAAAATATCGCGAATTATTTCTATAAAGAATATATAAACGGGCAAAAGCTTGATATAGCTTTATGTGAAGAATGTAATGCAAATTCAAACATTCAAGAAAGCTATAACGTCTTCATGTCTTCTTTATTCAATGACTTTATGCCATCTCAATTTGCTAGAGTTAATCAAGTAAAGAAAACTTGTAAATGTGGCTGCACAGAAGAAGATATCTTAGCAACAGGGCGTTTTGGATGTAGCGAATGCTATAAGACATTTTCAAATATTGTTAATGCGTATGTATCTAAACTTGGTGGAAGAACATATGCAGGAAAGATGCCAGAACATGTTATCTCAAAGAGTGTAAAAGCTCCATCTGTTGAAGATAAGATAGCAGATCTAAAGCAAAAACTAAATGCAGCACTAAAGGCTGAAAATTATATGCTTGCAAAGCAATTAAAGCAAGAAATAGATTCTTTAATGGCAAGGAGGGGTAACTAATGAATATCTTTACAACAACAGTTATCTCGACTCGTATTAGACTTGCAAGAAATATAAACGGGCTTCCATTCCCTAGAATGCTAAAAGGCCAAGAAGAGATCTATTCTGTATTATATGCAGGAGTGAAGAAGGCTTGCGATAGAGTATTTGCAAATGATTATTATTCTATGGCAACAATTGAGCCTCTAAAGGCTCAGGCTCTTGTTGAGCGCCATCTGATTTCAAATAATTTGGTTAAATCTAAATATGGCGCAGCATTTATATCAAAGCCTGAAGATATATCGGTCATGGTAAATGAAGAAGACCATTTAAGAATCCAAAGTATATTGAGAGGATTCCATCTTGAAGATGCATACAATAATGTTGCTAAAGTTGATGCAGAAATAAAGAAGAATCTTGATATTGCTTTTGATGAACACTTAGGTTATTTGACTTCTTGTCCAACAAACTTAGGTAGTGGAATGAGAGCATCTGTTATGTTATTCCTTCCAGGATTGACAATGACAGGCAAAATTGAATCTTTGATATTGAAATATCAAGGCGCAGGAATTACAATTAGAGGGATATATGGCGAAGGCTCAAAAGCTGAAGGCTATATGTACCAAGTATCTAACCAAGCTGCAATATCTTTATCTGAAAGTGAAATATTGAACATGGTTAAGAAAGTTGTTGAAACAATCGTAAATCTTGAAGATATGGCAAGAAAAGAAGTTGCACAAATTCAAGGTTTGGATTTGAAAAACAACATTATGATATCTTACGGAATACTAAAGTATGCTTGCAAGATGTCATCAAAAGAACTAATGCAAAATCTAGCATTTGTAAAACTAGGGGTTGCGTTAGGATATCTAAATATTGATATAGAAAAATTAAATAACTTGATCATCAATACTCAACCTGCAATGATGTGCTTTATAACAAAAAAGAACATGACAGCCGAGCAAAGAGATATTGCAAGAGTAAAGATGGTTCAAGATACCTTAAACAAGGAGGGCATATAAAATGTTCATAGGGTACAGTAATGAATGTAAAAAAGTAATTGATAGAGCAAAAGGATATGCTATGTCATCTGGCGGACTTTTAGGAACGGAGCACCTAATTGCTGCTATGCTAAAGGTTGAAGATTGTCAAGCTGGCCAATATTTAAGAAATATTGGTGTTGACGTTGAACGCTATATGCATACAATTGGATTCCAACAAGCTAATCAATCATCATACACGCTATCTAGACGTGTAGAAAATATTTTAAATAAGGCTTCAAAAGATGCAAAAGCAAGTGGTCAACAATATGTTACATCAATTGACATTTTGATTGCCATTTTGGAAGATCCAACATCTTATGGTGTAAATAACCTTGTAGAACAAGGTTTTGATGCAAGATTTGTTTTAAATAACTTAATTGCACAAAAAGAAGAAACTCAAGCTCTACAACAACAAAATCAACCAGAGCAAGATGAGCCAAAGATTGAATTCCAACAAGGACCAAATGGATTTAATATTGCATTTGGTGGAAACCCAGAAGATTTAGAAAACTTCTTCAAATCTGCAGGTATCAACCTTGGAGGATTTGGTCAACCATCTGGACAAGCTCAAAATTCTAAAAAGCCAAAGGGAGATCCAAAGCTTAAGGGATTAGAAAAATATGGTGTAGATTTAACAGCTCGCGCTCGTCAAGGAAAACTTGACCCAGTTGTTGGAAGAAAGAATGAAGTAGATAGAATTATTCAAATTCTATCTAGAAGAACAAAGAATAACCCAGTTCTAATTGGTGAACCAGGTGTTGGTAAGAGTGCTATTGTAGAAGGACTTGCTCAAGCTATCGTAAAGGGTGATGTTCCAGAAATGTTGAAGAATAAAATCATCTTCAGCTTGGATATTACAAGTATGGTAGCTGGTGCAAAATATAGAGGTGAATTCGAAGAGAGAATTAAAGAAGCTATCGATATCGTAAAGAACAATCCAGATATCATCTTATTCATCGATGAAATTCACATGATAGTAGGTGCAGGTGCAACAGGCGAAGATGGAAACATGGACGCAGCTAACATCTTAAAACCACAATTAGCAAGAGGCGAATTGCAAACAATTGGTGCTACAACTATTGAAGAATATAGAAAGCACATCGAAAAAGATGCAGCGCTTGAAAGAAGATTCCAACCAATTATGGTAGAACCACCAACAGTTGAAGATACGATCCTAATCCTTAAAGGATTAAGAGAAAAATATGAAGAGCACCACCACGTAAAGATTACTGATGAAGCAATAAAAGCTGCAGCTAATTTGTCAGATAGATACATTAATGATAGATTCTTACCAGATAAAGCAATCGACTTAATTGATGAAGCTGCATCAAGAAAGCATATTGGAGCCTCTGTTCTTCCTAAAGACATCAATGATTTGGAAGAAAAGATTGCAAGATTGAATGTAGATAAAACTGATGCTGCACGCGATGAAGATTATGACAAAGCAGCAGAAATCAAGAAAGAAATCGACGCTACTCAAAATGAGCTAGATAGAAGAAAGAGAGAATGGAGATCAACTCAAAGCGAAGAAAAGCTAGTTTTAACAGAAGAAGATATTGCTCAAATCGTATCTTCATGGACAAAAGTTCCAGTTGTTAAATTAACTCAATCTGAGGCAGATGTATTATTGCATCTTGAAGATACTTTACGAAAGAGAGTTATTGGGCAAGATGAAGCAGTTGAAGCAGTTGCTAAAGCCGTAAGACGTGCAAGAGTTGGTATTAAAGATCCAAAGAGACCAATTGGTTCATTTATCTTCTTAGGTCCAACAGGTGTAGGTAAGACAGAACTTTCAAAGGCGTTGGCTGAAGCAATGTTTGGCGATGAGAACTTGATGATAAGAATCGATATGTCTGAATATATGGAAGAAATTAACGTGTCGAAGTTGATTGGTTCAGCTCCAGGATATGTAGGATATGACGAAGGTGGTCAATTAACAGAAAAGGTTAGACGTAATCCATATTCAGTAATCCTATTCGATGAAATCGAAAAGGCTCACCCAGATGTATTCAATATCTTATTACAAATCCTTGATGATGGAAGATTGACAGACTCTCACGGAAGAACAATTAGCTTCAAAAATACCATTATCATCATGACATCAAATATTGGTGCTTCAGATCTAAAGAAGAAGGCTGTAGGATTCGGCGGAAGTATGGATGATGCTATGGGCGATTATGAAGAAATGAAAGAACGTGAAATGGCAGCATTGAGAAGAACTCTAAAGCCAGAATTCATTAACAGAATCGATGATATTATCGTATTTAGATCATTCGAAAAGAAAGATATGTATGATATTGCAAAACTTATGGCTAACTCTCTACAAAAGAGATTACAAGATAGAGGAATCAATATCACAATTACTGACGAAGCTTTGAATATTGTAATAGAAAAAGGATTCAATCTAGAATATGGAGCAAGACCTTTAAGAAGAGCTTTACAATCAATGATTGAAGATGAACTTGCAACAAGAATGTTAAAAGGAGAATTTGCAATTGGAGATAACGTGCTAATTTCTGCAAAAGATGATGCTTTAACATTTGAAAAACAAGGCGAAGAAAAGCCAAAAGTAGAGCAAGAAGAACCAAAAGAAGAAGCGCAAGAATAAGTATTGCCAAAAAGTATTTAAAGTATGCTCATCCTTGGGATGGGCATATTTTCATTATTGACTCAAAATATTAAATATTTATATAATTTAAGTGTTAGTGAGGTTCACCGAATGATTAAAAAATTGGCAAAACGAAGAATTAGAAAATTTTGGAATGTAAAAATTGCAACGAACCCAGGCCGAGTAGTTTTAAATATAATCATCGTATTTAATTTGTTGCTATTTATTATTTCTTCCTTGGTGCTTAGAAGTTTAGAGGTGCCAGGTAGCGAAGGAATGAGCTATCCACAAGCAACTTTCTATGTAATTAGACTTATCTTATCTAATAACATGGATTATGAGATGGCAGGGCCGCATGTTGTAGGTATAGGGATATTTACAATCGTTGTAATGTTCTTAGGAACAATTTTCTTCACAGGCTCACTAATTGCTTATTTGACAAACTTTATATCGACATATATGAGTTATAGAAACCCAGCTTTAAAGAAGTTGTATCTTTATAACCACATTGTTATTTTAGGATGGAACGTTAGAGCTCCAGAAATCATCAGAAACTTCTTATTTACAGGAAAAAAGCAAGAAATCTTAATTCTTGCGAATGAAGATAGAGATGTAATACAAGATGCTATTGATGAATGCTTAGCAGATGCTATTTATTCTAGAAACACAAAATTAAAACAAAAATATGCAAAGTATGGTTTATTTAAAAGAATTTATCTTTATGCCAAGAATAAATTGAGAAATAGATTAGTTATCATGATCAAACAAGGGGATACATATTCTTCTCAACAATTAAAGGGCGTATCTTTAAATCTTGCAGATGCGGTTATAATTTTGGGTGAAGATTTAAACAATAATATCCCAGAAGATTCAAACGGTGGATTATATGATGAAGCTTATGGCAACTCTCAAATTATAAAGACAGTTGCTCAAGTTGCTCATATCACATCTTCTGAAGATTCAATCAACAATCAAAACATCATTGTCGAAGTTGACGATACGGTAACGTTGGATTTGGTAAGCAAAATCATAAAGGACCAAAAACAACTTGAAAAGTGTAGAATTATCCCAATGCCAGTTACTCATACTATGGGAAGTTTAATTTCTCAATTTGCCTTAAATCCAGAAATGGGGCCTATTTATAGCGAACTTCTATCTCAATATGGTTTAACTATTTCGGTTAAAGAAACAGATGAAGAAGATACAATCGAATATACTAGAAATTATCTAAAAACTCATAAAGTAAGTTTACCATTATCTTCAACAAAGGTTGGCGATAAGAATTATGGATTCTATATTGGTGAAGTTGGTGATGAAGAAATACCATCTCAATATGAATACAAGCCAAAGGATATTAAAATCACAGATTGTATAAGAACTGAATTTAACGATGTTATTTTCTTTGGGCATAACACTCAATTTAAGCAAGTATTGAAATCTATTGATGCAACTGTAGGCCTAAAGAAGGGAAGAAACAATATTTTAATTATTGACTCTAAGCGTTCAATTCCTGCCAATTTCACTTTAAAGAATTGTGATATTCAAGAAGTCTATACAACATCTAATGATCCAACAAAGATTTATGAAGCATTTGTGAATTTCTTAAAGAATGCAAAACATGACGTAACACTAGTTTTGCTTTCAAATAATGAAAAGAGTATAGATCATGCCGATGATGAAACAATAGCATCACTTGTTAGAGTTAGAGAGCTACAATCTATTATATTAAAGAATAATCCAGAGATTAATATTAAAAATATTAAAGTTGTAGTTGAAATTCTAGATCCAAAGCATCATGATATCGTAAAGAGTTTTAATGTTCACAACGTTATTATTTCAAATAGATTAACATCTAAGATGATTACTCAATTCGCATTTGAAAGTACGTTGTTTGATTTGTATTTAGACATGTTAGTTAAGAGTGAAGATTTGTCTCAACAAAAGCGTATGGATATAAATTCAGATATGTATACGCTAAAAGCTACTGAATGCTTTAAAGAAATACCTCAAGATATTACAGCATTCGACTTAATTCGTTCTGTATTTGAAGCAAGTATAAAAGACGGAAAATATGTCATTGTTATAGGTGTCATTGACGAAAACGGCGTTATTACTTTGTTTGATAAAAATCAAAAAGAAATAAAGCCAAAAATAACAAAAGACACAAAATTAATTTTATATCATAGATAATAGGGGAAGTATGGCATCAACTAAAGCAAAAAATGTTTTCAAAAGTTTGTTATTTAATTTGTTAATTTCATTTACCGTAGTGGTATTTGTGATATCTATGGTTATCGCAACAATTGGGTATTATCAATTTACGCAAAGAATAACAGAACAATATGAAAAAGCAGCATACAATGCAGGCGCCGCAGGACAAGCTTTGATCGAAAATGCTTTAAAAAATGGGAGCGATATCGATAAGTTTATCGAGGAAAATAAAGGAAAGATACAAGCAAAAGGTCAACCTTTAGACGAATGTGGTTTCACTGCAGATTACTTACAACTTGCAAAAGGCCTAGAGATTTTGTGTGATACTCAAGATGCGAGTATGATTTATGTTATCAAACTTACCGATGAATACGCAGAACCTGGAGTATATTCAACATATTATTCTGTTTTTGATATCTTAACAAAAGAAGATATTCTTCCTTCATATTTTGCGCCTTGGGCGGTTGGTGATGTTAATTTAAAAGCACAACAACTTAAAGAAGCAGATAGAGAAATGTATCTAAATATTTGGAAGGGTGGATTAGATAAAGCAAGTTTAATTCAGCTTCAAGAAAAAGATTCAGATATGTTTGATCACATTACATCAATAATGCCTATACATAATGCAGCAGGAAAGGTTACTGCAATTATTTGTATTCAACAACCAATGCAAGGCTTAAGACAAGCAAGAGAAGATTATATGAGGGTTGTAGGTCTAGTTACTTTAGCTCTTGCAATTTTCCTTGTATTGATAAGTTGGTGGTATCTTCAAACTCAAATTTCAAGACCTTTAAAGAAAGTTGCAGATGAAGCTGAAAGATTCGCTAAAGATACAACACGTTCTGAAAAACCTCTAAAAAAGACAATTAAGAGTAGAATCAGTGAAATCTATACGTTAGTCGAATCTATCGACGACATGGAAAAAGATACTCTTGAGTATATCGAAAATCTAGATAAGATAAACGCAGAACAACAAAGACTAGGAACTGAACTTAATGTTGCAAGCTCAATTCAAAACGCTATGCTTCCAAATATATTCCCAGCGTTCCCGGATAGAAGCGAATTCGACTTATATGCAAATATGACCCCAGCAAAAGAAGTAGGGGGCGACTTCTATAACTATATTCAAATCGACGATGATCACTTATTGCTTGCAATTGCGGATGTGTCTGGAAAGGGAATACCTGCAGCATTGTTCATGATGATTACGATGATTTTAACAACCGATAGAGCAAAGATGGGAATGAGTGTTTCAGAAATTATAACAACTACAAACGATGCAATATCTGCTCATAATGAAGCAGAAATGTTCGTTACGATGTGGCTTGGTATCTTAGAAATATCTACAGGTAAAATTACAGCTGTTAATGCAGGCCATGATGATCCTGCCATTTATAGAAAAGGCGAAAGCTTTGAGCTTGCTAAAGAAAAGCATGGTTTAGTTGTTGGTGCGATGGGCGGAATTAAATATAAGTCTTATGAAATTCAATTAAACCCTGGAGATAAATTATTCCTATATACAGATGGCGTCCCAGAAGCTACACGTTCAGATAATGTTATGTTTGAACTTGAAGGTATGATCAAATCTTTAAATAAGAGAAGTCAATCATCTCCACAAGAAATTATTGAGGGAATAAAGGAAGACGTTAGCGCATTCGTTGGCGAAGCTCCTCAATTTGATGATATGACAATGCTTTGTTTGGAATATAAAGGCGCAAAGCATGAACCAACAATAGTTTTGGATGCAACGGACGCAAATTTGCCAAGCGTAGAGGAATTTTTAGAAAAGGTGCTAGATGGGCAAGAATATTCTAAAAAAGCTTTTAATCACCTAAAAATCGCGGTAGAAGAAATATATACTAACGTTGCGCACTATGCATATAGACCAGACGTTGGTAAAGTGTGGGTTACCGCAGAGTATAAAGATTCTATCTTTAAGATAGTAATTGAAGATAAAGGTAAGCCATATAATCCACTTGAGCAAGATGATCCAGATATAACGCTTGGTGTTGACGATAGAGATATCGGTGGACTTGGCATATTTATGACAAAAAAATTGGTAGACAAAATCGAATATGAAAGAGTCGATGACAAAAATATATTAAAAATGGAGAAAAAGATTTGAGTAAACTAGATGAAGCAATCAAATTCGCAGTCGATGCTCATTCGGGGCAATTGAGGAAGATTAGAAATACTCCTTATATATTGCACCCACTTGAAGCTGCATCAATAGCGGGTATGTTAACAAAAGATGAAGATATTATTTGTGCTGCAGTATTGCATGATGTTGTCGAGGATACTGACAGACAATTAGAAGAAATTAGAGAGTTGTTTGGGGATAGAGTAGCAGAACTTGTTAGCTCTGAAACAGAAAACAAGCGTAGATACCTACCTCCTGAAGCAACATGGAGAATAAGAAAAGAAGAAAGCTTAAAACATCTAAAAGAGTGTGACGATATAGGAATAAGAACACTTTGGATGGCAGACAAACTTTCTAACGTACGTTCATTCTATGACGCATATGAACAAATGGGCGATGCATTTTGGGTACAATTCAATCAAAAAGATAAACATGAGCAAGCATGGTATTATAGAGAGATTTACAAGATTTTGAAACCGGAGTTCGAAAATACGCTTGCATTTAAGGAATACGCAGGCCTTATTACAGCAATATTTGGGGAGGAAGCAACACATGAAATTTGATAATACTAATGCAATTTTAAAAATATTTCTTCAAGGAAGAATAGATTCAAATAACGCAGCTGAAGTTGAAGAAAACATTATGTCAACAATTAATGATAATGCACATCAATCTCTAGTTTTAGATTTGGATGATTTATCTTATATTTCATCGGCTGGTTTAAGAATTATTTTGAAATTGAAAAAGATGGATAAAACTTTAAAGCTTATAAATGTGTCTACAGAAGTTTATGAAATTTTTGACATGACAGGCTTTACTGAAATGATGGAAATATCTAAAGCTTATAAAAAGATCTCTATAGAGGGCTGCGAACTAATTGGCCAAGGCGCAAATGGTAAAGTTTATAGAATAGATGGAGAAACAATTGTAAAAGTTTACGAATCTCCAGATTGCTTAGATGATATTAAGCGTGAAAGAGCACTAGCTAAAAAGGCATTTGTTTTAGGAATCCCAACAGCTATTTCTTATGAAATTGCAAGAATTGGTGATTCTTATGGAACAGTATTTGAACTATTGGATGCAAAATCTATTGCAAAGCTTCTAGCTGAAAACCCAGGAAAAATTGATGAATATGTAGATATGTATGTTGATCTTCTAAAGAAAATCCATGCCACAAAAGTTGACGATGAAGATATGGTAGATATGAGACAAACTGCCATAAATTGGGCAACTTTTGATGCAGAATATCTTCCAAAAGATGTTGGAGATAAGTTGATTTCGCTTGTTAAAGCTGTTCCAAAAACTAACAATATGATGCATGGCGATTATCATATTAAAAACGTTATGGTTCAAAAAGGAGAAGTATTGTTAATTGATATGGATACATTATGTGTTGGAGATCCAATCTTCGAATTAGGCTCAATGTTTAACGCTTATGAAGGTTTTTCATCAATGGATGAAAGTATCTCTTTAGCATTCCTTGGAATTCCACATGCATTGGCCGTTGACTTTTGGAGAAAAACACTTAAAAAATACCTTGGAACAGAGGACGAAAAGGTGATTGATGAAGTAGAGAAAAAAGCTAAGATTTTAGGATTTATGAGACTACTTAGAAGAATAATTAGACGTGGTGGATTTGAAGATTCTAAAAAGAAGAAAGAAGTTGATTATTTTATCGAACAACTAACAAAGTTAGTTCCTGAAGTTGATACGCTAGCAATTTAGTCGAAAAAAATAAAGCAAAAAAAGATGTGGACATTGGTTAATTCCTTTGTCCACATCGTTTATTATAGCATAAAAAGAAAAAATGTGAAATCTATTATTAGTAATAATATAATGCTATAATATTTGTGAACAATAAAATGCAACTTTAAGGAGGTAAGGATTATGCGTATTGAAATTATTGAGAAGAATTACAGGCTTAATGAAAAAACCAAAAACCTCATTTGCGAAAAACTAGCTAAATTTGAAAGGTATTTTGAAGATGATGCAGTTGCAAAAGTAACACCAAAGGTTATCGGAAAGAAAGGTACAAAAACAGTTAAGTACGAAATCGAAATTACTATCTTCTTTGGTAGTAACATGGTAAGAGCTGAGGTAGCATCAGATAAGATGTCTAAGAGCTTAGATTTGGCACTTCCAAAAATTGAAGGACAAATCAGAAAATACCGTACTCAACTAGACAAGGTTAAAAAGGCAGCTTTTGATGAAGCATCTTTGTTTAATCCAAAGGAAACTGAGGAAAAACAACTTGTTAGAACAAAGACTATCCATTTGAATTCAATTTCAACAAAGCTTGCTATTGAAAAGATGGAACTTGCAGATCACGATTTCTATGTTTATATGGATGAAGCATCAGGTATGGTTAGCATCGTTTATATAAGAGAAGATGGAGATGTTGGTAGAATAGAATTAGTTTACTAATTTTTGAAAGCTTATATGTCTGGGCGTTAGGAGGCGCCCAGATTTTTTTTATTATATTTATAATATTTATTTATTTTATGTTATAATAATTTGCGATGAAGAAATTGTTTTTGAGTATAGCTATAATTTGTTTGATTATTGTGGGTTGTTTTACAACCTTAGTTTCATGCTCAGATTCAAATGATGATACAACAATTATCCATAACGATGAAATCTTATCTAGATATGGAGATGCGTTTGTGGATATTGCTTCAACCGATGCTCCATCTTCTGCTAAAGAGTATCAACATTTGCCAAGAATTACAAGAAGATTTTTAATCGATACAAGAATAAAAGGAAGACATGTCTTGGGCTTGTATATGCCACTTAATGAGTCTGTAACTTTTACTATTGATTCTTCGGAAATAGGCAAGCATCACAAAATTGATATCAACGCGAATTTCCCATTAGAAGATCCATATTCTTTAGAATTAGATGCTGTAGAAATCACAAGAGCAAGACAGTTGATGGGTGGAATGATTGAACTTAATTTAGGGGAAACAAACATCCAAACATTTACATTAACTATAAGCGGATGTGTTGAACTACCATCATATAGATATGGAATTGATACTGGGGCTACTTTTGCGGATGTTGGAAATTACAATATTTTAGATTGCATGAACGCAAGAATTTATGTTCCTTCTTCAGAATATGCAAAGATTAATAAAGCAGAGAAGGTAATGAACTGGTGGAGAAATGCATTATTGTTAATGGATCAAGTTACAAAATTATCTATCTTTAACGACGATTATTCTCCAATGTGTATTTATTTTAAACGCGGCGTAAATAGTACTGAAATGTTTGATAGTTCAAACGATTGTATTTATCTTCCATATGAATTTATTCAAACTATTGTAGATTACGATTGTTTAACCAATGGTGATGAGGGCAAATTATTAAGTGTATTAGATTTTATAGCAAGAGAAAAATTGCTTATAACAAATTCGTTTTCAGGAACTTTTTTGGAAGATTCAATTGACGATATTTTAGCAGAATTAACATATATAAACATGGTAGATAGCTTTAGTGCAGATTTGCTAAACGAAAAGCCAGAATGCACAGCTTATGGAAATATTGCGCAAATTCTTGAAGGCGACTTTTCGAACAATACAGATAAATATCTAGCTTTATTTACTCATTTATATTATGCATTCCCAAATGAGGTGATGACACAAGCTTTAGAGCTTGTAGACAGCGAAAAGCTTTCAGATTCTTTGCTTATTGCAAGAATTGCAGACATAACACAATCTAACTTAAAGCCACTTGCAGATAAATTAGGAATTTCTTTGTATGGTGGGGATATAGATAGAATGCAGGGATATCCTATGCATTATCTTGTTGCAAATAAGTATGCAATTGGCCATCGTGAACATAAGGAGCAATTAGGGGTAACAGTCAAGATTGGCCAAGTTACAACTTTTGATTTTGCATCAGCAATTGTTGGCGATGGAGATTGGCAAATAAGCGAAGTTAAGGGAAGCGCAAATAGATGGTATAAAAATGAACAAGGACAATATGTATATACTCCAAGCGCCGAATTGTTGAGAGATTATTTCACACTTGTTTTAACAAATGGTGAAGTTAATGTTGAATTATATGGAAACATAAATGTGGATATTGCAGTAAGTTCTTGCATTATTTATGATAACGTAACATTTAAAACACTTGATGAAGCCAAAAAAGGCTCTAAAAATATTGCCCCAACAAACACGCAGGCGTTAGATTTTGCAGGAATTGAAAAAGAAGACACAGAATCAACAGATATCCGTTATGTTGTATCCGTTGGCGCAATTGAAGTAGATAAAACAGGCGATTATACATTGTATCTAAAGAGCTCTGGACTTTGTTCTGTTAATTTTGGTGTTAGGGATTATTTCACAGAAATCTTTAATAACCAATTGACAGTAAGTGCATACACAAACGAACTTTCTTATACAGTTAAATTAGAAAAAGGATTTACATATATTTATTCAATATATGACCTATTTAATAGAGGAACGGGATTTGCATCTTTAGGTATCAAAGCTCCAGGTAAAGAAATTCAAGATATAGATAAGAGTTATTTAGTTTATTCGGAATTGAAAAGAGCAAGCATCGTGGAATATACAAACGAGCAAAAGCACTCAACGTTGTTTGGTATGCAAAAAGAAGAATACATGCCAATAAAGACATCAGATATAGCACAGTTTTCAAATATTCCGTCATATAAGATAGGCGAAGTTAGTGACCCAATTGAAAAAGATTCAATTGTTTCGTTTGTCTTGCCTTTTGAAGAAATGAGTCTTGTAGATTATCTAATGATTCAATCTCAAGATATGACAAACGTTACAGTGAAGTTATATGGTGGCGTAAATTATTCTCAAGTTTTAGCTGAAGGTACTATTTTAGATAAGCAAACAAAATTCTTGTTTGAACAAAGAAACTTAGATAGTATAAAGATTGAATTTAAAGCACCAATGGAATATAGATTAAATATTAAGGAATTGAATGTAGGTAAATCTATAAGCTCAATGACAATTATTCCATCTACATCAACAACTATTGAATATATCGGGGAGTGGCAATCTTCTACAAACTATATTGCTATAAATGGAAGATTAGCAATTACAAAATCTGATGATGCAATATTTAGCTATTCATTTAACGGAAACGAAATATCCATATATGCAACAATAGGGCCAGAATTCGGCATTGCAAAGGTTACAATAGATGGACAAGAAAAAGAATCTATCGATTTGAATAATACTAAAGTATTGTGCTCACAATTAGTTTATACGGCAAAGCTTTCTGATGGAGATCACATTATACAAATTATTCCAGCAGATTCAACTCCAATTAATATAGATTATTTAGCAGTTACGTCATTTGGAAAAACTGAAACAAAGAATGATTTCTCAAAGCTTTGGTATATTGCTATCATTCCAGGATTGGTTTTAATCGCAGGAATTGTATTTGCAATCTTGGATTATAGAGAAAAGAAGAAGAAACAAGCACAACCATAACGTAGTTATAGAGTATAGTTTTAGCACTCGGCAGGGTTGAGTGCTAAATTTTTTTATTTTTTTTATCAAAAAGTATTGACTCTAAAAAAAAGTGTTGTATAATGTATTTAGCAATCGTGAAGAGCGAGTGCCAAAATTTATAAAAAGAGGTAGCTAAAAGCATGAAAGATAACAAAGGTTTATCTGAAAGAAGAAAAAAGATATTGAATGCTCTTGTAGATAGTTACATATCTGATGCGGAGCCAATTTCTTCAGCAGCAATTAAAGATAAATATATGCCTGATGTATCTACAGCCACTATAAGAAGTGAATTAGCAACTCTTGAAGAAATGGGATATTTAAGTCAACCACACATAAGTGCAGGTAGAGTTCCATCTTCAAAAGCATATAAATTTTATGTAGATAATATTTTGGCAAACGAAAGTCAAATGGACTTACAACAAGTAAAGTCTGTTTTGGCCACAAAATATGCGTCAATAAAGGAAATCGTAAAAGATAGTGCAAAGATTGTATCAGATGTTACAAATTACACATCTTTGCTTATGATTTCATCTACAGATAACATATTAGTAAACGATGTTAAAGTTATTGATATGTATGATGGTACAGCGCTAGTTTTGATTGTTACAAACAACGGATCAATTAAAGATAAGACAATTAAACTTCCAGATACTAATATCTCTAACTATATTGAAGTTGCAAACGGTTTATTATATAGAACATTCGCAGGAAAGAGATTGGTAGAAATTGTACATTCACATAACGTAATAGATTCTCAATTAAGAGACTTTGAACAATTATTTGAACAAGTTCTTAATATGATTATTGATTATAAGAATGCGCGTGAAAGTCAAATTCAAATTGAAGGTAAAGATAAAATCTTTAATTATCCAGAATATAACGATGTTAACAATGTAAAGAACTTCCTAAGCATTGTAAACGACCAAGAAAAGCTTCATGAAATCGTTAATGATAAAGATGGCTCAATTGAATTCTCAATCAAGATTGGTAAAGAAGACGATGAAACATTGAATGATATGGCGATTGTATCTGCTAAATATAAGTTCAGCGGAGAAGAAGTAGGACAACTTGGTGTAATTGGACCTCAAAGAATGGATTACAAGAAAGTATTATCTGTTCTAAGAGAAATTGGAACATTATTTGAAAATAATTAGTAAGGTATACAAAAATGGCAGACGAAACAAAAGAAATTAAAGATGAAGAAGTAGTAGTAGAAAAAGCAGACAAGAAGGCAAAAAAGGCTACAAAGAATGCGGACAAAGAAAAGTACGATACTTTGTATAACCAATTTATCCGTCTTCAAGCAGACTTTGAAAACTACAAAAAGAGAAATGCTCAATTATCTTCTCAAATGTATAACGATGGCATCAATGATGCAATCTCAGCAATATTGCCAACAATAGATTCTCTAGATATGGCAATTAATGCACAAAAAGATGAAGAGCATAAAAAGGGTATTGAACTTGTAAAGAAAGCATTTATAGATGCTATAAAGAAGTTCGATGTAGAAGAAATAGAAGCTCAAGGCGATTTCAATCCAAATTTACATGAAGCCGTTATGAGCAAAGACGATCCAGATAATGCTGGAAAGATAGTACAAGTGTTAAGAGCTGGCTACAAGCGTGGAGATAAAGTGTTAAGACATACCATGTGCGTAGTTGGACAATAATATAGAAATTAAAGTTTAAAAGGAGATATAGAATATGAGTAAAATAATTGGTATTGATTTAGGAACAACAAACTCTTGTGTAGCAATTATGGAAGGTGGCGAAGCTCAAGTTATCGCTAACTCTGAAGGTTCAAGAACAACTCCATCAGTTGTAGGTTTTGCAAAAGATGGTGAAAGATTAGTTGGACAAGTTGCTAAAAGACAAGCCGTAGCAAACGCTTCAAGAACAGTTTCTTCTATCAAGCGCCATATGGGTGAAGATTATAAGGTAAGCATTGATGATAAATCATACTCACCACAAGAAATATCAGCTATGATTCTTTCAAAATTGAAGGCAGATGCTGAAAGCTATATTGGAGAAAAGGTAACTCAAGCTGTTATTACAGTTCCAGCTTACTTCTCAGATAGCCAAAGACAAGCTACAAAGGACGCAGGTAAGATTGCCGGTCTTGATGTTTTAAGAATTATCAACGAACCAACAGCTGCAGCTTTAGCTTATGGTCTAGATAAAGGCGAAAACAAAGGACAAAAGGTTTTGATTTACGACCTTGGTGGTGGTACATTCGATGTTTCAATTCTAGAAATTGAAGATGGTGTATTTGAAGTATTATCTACAAACGGTGATACAAGACTAGGTGGTGATGACTTCGATAACGTAATTATTGGATACATCCTAGATGAATTCAAGAAAGCAGAAGGTATTGACCTATCTAAAGATAAGGCTACAATGCAACGTATTAAAGAAGCTGCAGAAAAGGCTAAGATCGACCTATCTGGTGTTACAAAGACAAATATCAACCTTCCATTTATCACAATGGTTGATGGAACTCCAAAGCACATTGATATGGACTTAACAAGAGCTAAGTTTGATGCTCTAACAGCTGATCTAGTAAATAGAACATTGGTTCCTCTAAAGAAAGCTTTAGCTGATGCTAACTTACAACCATCAGATCTATCTAAGGTAATCTTAGTTGGTGGTTCTACAAGAATCCCAGCTGTAGTTGATGCAGTAAGAAAGGCAACAGGTAAAGAACCATTCAAGGGTATTAACCCAGATGAATGTGTAGCAATCGGTGCAGCTATTCAAGGCGGTGTACTTGCTGGTGATGTTAAAGATGTCGTATTACTTGATGTAACACCTCTATCTTTAGGTATTGAAACAATGGGCGGTGTATTCACAAAGCTTATTGATAGAAATACAACTATCCCAACACAAAAATCACAAATCTTCTCAACAGCAGCAGATAACCAAACGGCCGTTGATATCAGAGTATTGCAAGGTGAAAGACCAATGGCAAATGATAACAAAGAGTTAGGTAGATTCCAACTAGATGGTATCGCTCCAGCTCCACGTGGTATACCACAAATCGAAGTTACATTTGATATTGACTCTAACGGTATCGTTAATATCACTGCAAACGATAAAGGAACAGGCAAGAAGCAATCTATCACAATTACATCTTCTACAAACCTATCAGATGATGAAATCGATAAGGCTGTAAAGGAAGCAGAAAAGTATGCTGAAGAAGATAAAAAGCGTAAGGATCAAGTAGATGCTAAGAACGAAGCTGATCAAATGATTTTCGCAACAGAAAAGGCAATCAGCGAAGCTGGAGATAAGATTACTGAAGACGACAAGAAGACTCTTCAAGCAGCTATCGATAAAGCTAAGAAGGACTTAGAAGAATCTAAAGATGCTGAAACAACAAGAAAGATCATTGATGAAATGACAAAGGCAAATGCTCCTATCTTTACAAAGTTATACCAAGCAGCTCAAGAGGATGCTCAAAAGCAACAAGGTGCAGCAAAGAATGAAGATGGAACAGTAAATCCAGACGATATCATTATCGACAACGGAGACAACAACGAGAATAAATAACCTCTCACTTATATTATTTACGACTTAAATCTCGCATGTGCGGGATTTAAGTTCGTGTAAAGAGGACAATATGGATAAAGATTTATACGAAATATTAGGTGTATCTAAAGACGCAAGTGAGCAAGAGATTAAAAGCGCTTATAGAAAGCTTGCCATGAAGTATCACCCAGATAGATTCGCAACAGCAACAGAGGCAGAAAAGAAAGAAGCAGAAGGCAAGTTTAAAGAAATTAACCATGCCTATGAAGTTCTATCTAACCCAGATAAAAAAGCAAATTACGACCAATACGGTAGGGAAGAAGGTCCACAAGGCTTTAGTGGCTTTGGAGGCGATGGCGCTGGCGCTGGCTTTGGTGGCTTTGAAGATATTCTTAACTCATTCTTTGGAGGAATGGGTGGAGCTCGTGCATCTAGAGCGAATGCGCCTCGTCAAGGGGATGACATTCAAGTAAGAGTTGATTTGACGCTAGAAGAGGCTTTCTCTGGCGTTAAAAAGACAATAGAGATGTTTAGAGACGAGGAATGTCCAACTTGCCACGGAACAGGTGCAAAAGACGCTTCATCTGTAGAGACATGTTCATACTGTAAAGGAACAGGTTTTATAAGAAAAGTTCAAAACTCAATCTTTGGACAACAAGTTGTACAAACTGTATGTTCAGCTTGCGGCGGTAAAGGTAAGGTAGTTAAGGATAAGTGTAAGGATTGTAGGGGTACTGGATATATAAGAAAGAAAGCATCTGTATCTGTTAATATTCCAGCCGGTATTGATACTGGCATGAATATGACAATCCGTCATGAAGGGCACTGTGGAAGAAATGGTGGGCCTACAGGAAACCTTGTTCTATCTATTTATGTAAAGCCAAGTGAAACATTCAAGAGAGTTGGAAACGATCTATATATGGATGTGCCTATTAGCTTCTATGATGCAGCATGTGGTTGTGATCTAGAAATAGATACACTAAAGGGCAAAGCAACAACAAAGGTTCCAGCTGGAATTCAATCTGGTACAAAGATTAGAATGAAAGGCTACGGAATGAAAGTCTTACAAAGGGAACAATATGGAGATTTATATTTAAATATAAAAGTTGAAACTCCAAAGATGCTTTCATCAAAGCAATGCAAGATTCTAAAAGAGTTCAATGATTCTCTAAATGACTTGCAACAACCAAGTGTAAGAAAATTCAAGAAAAATAGATAAAAAAATTTATAAAGTGCTTTACAACATATTCGCAATTTGATATATTATAAAAGCACTTTGTGGAAGCTTAGCTCAGCTGGGAGAGCATCTGCCTTACAAGCAGAGGGTCATAGGTTCGAGCCCTATAGTTTCCACCAATGCGGGAGTGGCTCAGTGGTAGAGCGTCGCCTTGCCAAGGCGAATGTCGCGAGTCCGAATCTCGTCTCCCGCTCCAGTAAGTGTGGCACCTTGGCCAAGTGGTAAGGCAAAGCTCTGCAAAAGCTTTATTCTCCAGTCCGAATCTGGAAGGTGCCTCCAAAACAAGGTAATGCGTATGCCGAGCTGGCGGAATAGGCAGACGCGAGGGACTTAAAATCCCTTGGTCGAAAGGCTGTGCCGGTTCAAGTCCGGCGCCCGGCACCACAAAATAAGGTTTGAAACGTTAATGTATCAAGCCTTATTTTTTTTTGTGTTTTTTGTTATATTTACACAATATATTGACTAAAACAAATTGTTTGACTATATTCAAATTGAAATTGAAAATAGTCGGAGGCGATTATAAATTAAGAGATAATTATTATGCGCTACCAATTGAGTATATTTGATTAGAACTTGATAATAACTCAAATCCCAAATTAGTTATAATATGATGGAATGTGCATATTGAAATACACGCGTTAATTATTATATAATTATTAAAGATAAGCGAGGTAAATATGCCAAAGTTTTTAGGATACCCATTTAGACTTTATATGACAATTAACGACAAAAAGCGTATTAAAAAGCTTCCACATTATACGGAAGGTTTTGAAACTATTGATGATATTAGATACGCTCCAAAATGTGGTAAGTTCCATAGATTTGATTTGATTATTCCAGAAGGTAAAAGAGAAAAGGTTACGCCAGTTGTTATAGATATACACGGTGGCGCATATTTCTTTGGATACAAATGGATTAATGATGATATTGCTAGATATTTTGCAATTAAAAGTGGCTGGAAGGTTGTTAATGGTAATTATAGAATAGTTGGCTTTGGTACAAATCTTTTTGATGGGGTAGAAGATGTTGTAAAGCTTATCGAATATATTTATGCAAATGCTGATCATTTAAAAATAGATAGAAACAATATCTTTTTGATGGGCGATTCTGCAGGTGGCCATATTATGACACTTGCTGCAATGTGTTTTTACAACAAAGAACTTAGAGAAAAACTTGGAATAGAAGTAAATGAAAATATTAAATTCAGAGCATTATCTTTGACATGCCCAATTCTTTCATTTGATCCATATCTAAAATCTAAGATGTTTAGACCTTTTATTAAAGATATCGTATGTAGAGATTTATCTGAAACTTCAGAAAGATACAAATTGTCTCAAGCAAAAGATTTGTTTGTAGTAGGATCTATTCCTGTTATTTTCAATACTGCTTGGGGAGATTTTTTGAAGCAACAATCTTTAGATATGCATGCTTATCTTCAAGAAAAAGGACACGATACAAAGTTGATATTCTATGAAGAACCAATTATAGAGGGAAGAAAACTAGAACACGTATATAACGTTATGTTCCCGTTCTATGAAGAATCTGTAAAAACAAACGACGATATAATTGAGTTTTTTAACGAACATAAGAAATAATGACAAATACTAAAAAATTATCACTTCTTATAATTCTTTTATTCATTGTGCTAATTGCTGCCACAAGTATTGTTTCGTTCACAAATGTTGCAAAAGCGGACGATCCAGAAATGGCAACATTTTTGGTTAATATTTATTTAGGCGACATGGTCGGTGGCTATGCTTTTGATAAAACAATATCTGGAGGGCCAGCTCCTGTTGGACAAGAATATACATATACTCCAGGTGAAATAGAAGGATTTACTTTTAACCCATCTTATCCAACAACTTGGATTAAGGACACAATAAAAGCAGATGGAACAACAACATTTTCTGTATATTATTCAAGAAATTCATATACATTTGCTAGGTCCAATTCAAACACTTCAGCAGGCACTATCTCAGGCACTGAAGGTGGCACATATAAATACCAAACATCTATTGAAATAACAGCAACTCCAAACGCTGGATATACATTTGATGGATGGTATAATGGCGAAACATTGGTATCTTCTGATGCTACATGTAAATTTAATATGCCAGCAACTAACATTACATATGTAGCAAGATGGAGTGCACAAACAAACATTCCATATGTTGTTCAACATTATAAACAAAATGTTACAGCAACTGGATATGATTTAGCATATGAAGATAATTTAACAGGAACAACAGGGGAGTTAACTGAAGCTGTAGCAAAGAATTATACAGGATTCCAAGCTCAGACTTTTAGTCAAGAAGCAATTGCGGGCGATGGTTCTACTATCATCGAAATAAGATATAAAAGAGAAACATTTACAATCACTTGGAATAATTGGAATGGTAATTTTATAAAAAATACAACAGTTAGATTTGAAGCAACGCCAGAATATGATGGGACAACTCCAACAAAAGTAAGAGAAGCGTATACATCAACATTTACAGGATGGACTCCAACACTTGCTCCAGCAACGCAAGATACATCATATACTGCAGTATTTGAAGATACTCCAATTGAATACACATTAACTTTTGATGCTGCAAAAGGAACATCTATTTCCGCTCAAAAGGGCTCAACGCCTATGGCAAGTGGAGATAAGTTCACAATAGAAGATACATTGACTTTTGAATGTTCGTTATTGCCAGGGTATAACACTTTAGGATTTAGCGTAACTCCAGTTGATGAAAATGCATTCAATTATAACGAAGATACTAAAACGATTTATGAAACATATACAAACGTAACTATTTCTACAACTGCAATTGCCAATTTGGATACGCCATACAAAGTATATATTTACAAAGAAAAGTTGGATGGAACATATCCAGACGATGCAGATATTTATAGAGAATTAACTGGAACTACAGATACTGTAGCTGAAATTAATGATGTAATAGAAGGCTTTGAAATAGATTCTTTACATGATGGTAGCAATATAAGCGATGAAATTAAAGGTGATGGCTCATTAGAGCTTGTAGCTTTCTATAAAAGAACTCTACATACAATCATTTGGCAAAATTATGATAGTACCGAATTATATAAGCTTGAGAATCAAAAATATGGGGCAAGTATAACTTATGGCGGAGATACTCCAACAAAGTCACAAAAAGGGTATAGCTACGAATTTGGTGGATGGGATCCAGAATTTACTGATGGCGCTATAGTTTTGGGTGATGCAACATATACCGCCCAATTTATTGAAACAAAGGACAAATATGCAATTGAATTTAATTTAACAGCAGGAGTTAATCTATCTGTTAAAAATGCTCTTGATGAAGATATTAAAAGTGGAGATTTGATTACTTGTGAAGATGTTTTAACTATCACATATTCAGCAATGGATGGTTATACACAAGACGGAGATATTAATGTAACTGGTAAAACAGACGAATTTGATTTTACAGCTGGCGTATTAAAAGATGTATATACGGATATAACAATCACATATTCAGCATCTGCAAATACATACAAAATTACATATAACGATACTTCTGTTTCTCCGACTGAAGTTGAAATATTATTTAATTCAAAAGTAACTTTAGCTATTCCTCAAAAGGATGGATACTATTTTGTTTGCTGGCTATATGAAGATCATCCATTTACTGATGCAACAGGTTTAATGCTAGCCCCATATAGTGTGGTTGGAAACATTGAGCTAACACCAGAATTTTCAAATGCTCATTATATAATCACGTATGAAGGTTATGAAGAGTTATCTACAGAGGTTGAATACAATGGATCCTTCGATTTGGAAGTAGTATCTAAAGAAGGAAATGTATTTGATTATTGGTATTATGTAGATGGCGGGCTTGATGTAAAGCTAACTGATTCAGATGGTCATTCGCTTGCTGTATATCATTATGCTTTTGACATCGAAGTAAAGGCGAAATGGATAGAAATAGAAATTACATTAGATCAAAGTTCTGTAACTATTGAGAATGATATATCTAAAACAACTCAACTTACAGCAACCATAACTCCAGAAGGTTCTTCAACAGTTTCATTTACTTCGACAAATGAAAAAGCATTTATTGTAGATGAAACTGGATTAGTAACATGCGTTGGAACAGGAAGAGCAGTAATTAGAGCAACGCTAGATAATGGTGGCGCATACGCTGAATGTGCATTTTTATCTATAGACAAGATTATTTCAAATGGAACTGTTTTGTTATATGTAGATATAAATAAGGGCGTTGATTTAGATGATTTCGCAATCTTATGTTCTGAGGTAGATACAATAGGATACATTTCTAGCCAAGTATTAACATATTTAACAATTCCAAATGGATATGTAGATAGAACTGCTATGAATTTTGAAATTGACAAAACTAAGACCGTTTCCGAAGTGTTTAAGGATGAAGATGAACTAGTTATCAATCTTATCTATAATGTTGGAAAATCAAAGAATAACATCGTTTCATATAAGCTTTCTTGTGAAAGTGCTGAATATGATACAAATGTATATCTAAAAGATGTTATAGCAAAAGAAGGCTATAAACTTGGAAAAATTGTAGTTAAAAATGAAAAAATGGTACCTGTTACGACATATCAGGCTGAAAAATACTTTGTAATGCCTAATGACAATGCAGAAGTAGATGTATTGTTAAGCGAAGTAAAAGTCGATTCAACAACTATCGATAAAATAGAAGTTGATACACCTAATGGCATTGATGCAGAGGTTAAAATCATCATAAATTCAAAGAGCGTAGATAGCTTTGATTCAAAGATTTCTATCATAGATGAAAAGCAAGTAATTTTTGCTGCTAACTCTTCATTTAAATTGGGCGACGATGACTATAACTACGACAAAGAATATGTGGTTCGTATGCCAATGCCAAAAGAGTTTATAAATAGAGATGGTATAAGAGTTTTATACAATTTAAATGGCCAAACATATGTAAAACAAGTAACTATTGAAAATGACGAAATAGAATTTACGCTAATGGGCAGTGGAGACTTTGTATTTATTGCAAATACTCACGAGAGCACAGTTTATCTATATTGGTTAGTAATCTTGCTATTATTCATAGACACATTCTTGGGCATGATTTTATTAATTATGGCCATAGATTATCAAGATGCACTTCAAAGAAGAAGAGAATTAAATGGATATTCATCATTCCTTCCTGTATTGTTGTTAGGCGCTGTAATTGCTAGCGAACTTGCATTTGTAGTGTTCTTGGGAGTTGTATTAATTGTCGAGTTGGTTTGCATTGCTTGGCTTGGATTAAAGCTATCTAATAAGTACTTTATTTATACGACATACAATAAATTAAGTTACAATCCAAGACGAGAATATAAAGACGCTGTAGATAAATATAACAAAAATGAAAATAAAAACGAATAATATATTTGTAAACAAACAAAAATAATATATAATATTATCAAAAAGAAAAGGGGTACAACGAAATGTCATACGCAGATCAAGTATTTGTAAAGAACATTCAAGATATTCTAGAAAACGGAGTATCTGATGAAAATTGCAAAGTAAGACCTAAGTGGGAAGATGGGACACCAGCCCATACAATTAAGAAATTCGGTATTGTTAATAGATACGATTTGCAAAAAGAATTCCCAATCTTAACAATTAGAAAAACAAACTTCGAAGCAGCAATTGACGAAATATTATGGATTTGGCAAAAGAAGTCAAACGTAGTTGCTGATTTGCATTCACACATTTGGGATCAATGGTGTGGCCCAGATGGAACAATTGGTAAAGCTTATGGCTACCAATTAGGAAAGAAAGCCATTTATAAAGAAGGCGAATTCGACCAAGTAGATAGAGTTTTGTTTGATTTAAAGAATAATCCAAATTCAAGAAGAATCATGACAAACATCTATAACTTTGAAGATTTGCATGAAATGAACTTATATCCATGTGCTTATTCAATGACATTCAACGTATCTGGAAATGTGCTAAATGGAATTCTAAATCAAAGATCAAACGATATGCTTGTTGCAAACAACTGGAATGTAGTTCAATATTCAATTCTTTTAATGATGTTTGCTCAAGTATCTGGATTAGTTCCAGGCGAACTTGTGCATGTAATTGCTGATGCGCATTTATATGATAGACATATTGAGATAGCAAAAGAAGTTATAGCAAAAGAACAATATGAAGCTCCAAAGCTAATCATGAATCCAAACGTAAAGAATTTCTATGATTTCAAAGTTGAGGACTTCCAACTAGTCGATTACAAGTATCATTTGCTTGGCAAAAAATTACCGGTGGCAGAATAATGAACGCAATAGTAGTAGTAGATAAAAATTGGGGTATTGGAAAGAATAATAATCTTCTTTTCAAATTAACAAAAGATATGGCTTTCTTTAAAGAAAAGACAATGGGTAAAGTTGTAGTTATGGGTGGAAACACATTATTATCTTTACCTCACGGAAATCCTTTAAAGGGAAGAACAAACATCGTTATTTCTGATGTATTTAAAAGAGATGACGTAATAATGGCAGAAACTATGCCAGAACTTTTAGGCATTCTTCAAAAATATAATACAGAAGATTTGTTCGTAATGGGCGGAGCTATGCTATATAGAACATTGCTTCCATATTGCGATACAGTATATGCAACAAAAGTTGATGCTGATGGTGGCGCTCAAGTTTTCTATGAGAATCTAGATAAATTAGATAATTGGTCTTGTGTGTATGAAAGTGAACCAATCCAAGATGGTGAATATACAATTAGATTCACAACATATAAAAACAGCAAAGTAAAACCATTTACAGAAATCTAAAATTCAAGGAGAAGTTCGCTTCTCCTTTTAAAATATGATAGCAACAATAATAATTGCAGCTTTAACATGTTTAGCCATGATTAGCTGCATAGTTTTTAAACCATATATCCAAATTAAAAGAGTGCATATAGGCACTTATTGGTTAGTTGCGCTAGTTGGCGCAATTATTTTAATGGCCGCAAAATTAGTCCCAATAAATGAAGTTGGTCAGGCTCTTGTTGCTAACACAGAAATTAATCCAATTAAGATTCTAGTTATATTTATAACTCTTACTTTAATATCTGTATTTTTAGATGAGATAGGATTCTTTAGTTACGTCGCGAATTTGGCGCTAAAAAGAGCAAAGGGCAGTCAGTTCAAATTGTTTATCGCATTGTATCTTTTGGCCTCTATTTTGACCGTATTTACGTCAAACGATATTATCATTCTAACTTTCACGCCATTTATATGCATGTTCTGCAAAAGAGCAAATATTAATCCTATTCCTTATCTTGTAGCAGAATTTGTTGCTGCAAATACATGGAGTATGTTCTTAATTATCGGCAACCCTACAAATATATATTTGGCAACAAGTTTAAATGTATCTTTCTTTGAGTATTTAAAGCATATGGCACTACCAACATTAGGTGCCGGAATTACATCATTTTTAGTGCTTGTTGCAATTTTCTATAGAAAATTAAAAACACCAATTGAAAATGTAGTTGTTCAAGATGTAAAAATCATGGATAAATACATGTTAATTATTGGTCTTACTCATCTTGTTCTATGCATTATAGGACTTAGTATTTGTGCGTATGTAAATATTGAAATGTGGATTATATCATTATCTGCAGCAATAAGTTTTTTTATATGCGAAGGCGTATATATTGCAATTACTAAAAAGAAGTTTGCGCCACTTGAAAGAACTATTGTTCGTGCGCCACTTGAATTAATCCCATTTGTGCTTTCAATGTTCGTTATAGTTTTAGCTTTAAAATATCAAGGTGTTACAACAAAGATATATGAAGGTTTAATTACATCACAAGATGGACTTGTATATGGATTAACATCAGCTTTATTTGCAAATATTCTTAACAACATTCCAATGAGCGTGTTATTCTCATCGATTCTACAAGAAGGCGCATCATTTAAGGCAGTATTTGGCGCTATCATTGGATCTAACATTGGTGCCATCTTAACACCAGTTGGAGCGTTAGCTGGCATTATGTGGTCAAATATTCTAAAGCGTAGTGATATTAAATATTCGTATTTAGATTTTATGAAATACGGATTTATTATTGGAATTCCAACTTTAATTGTTGCTTCAATTCTTATCATTTAAATAAATCCTACAAAATTACTAGGATTTTTCTTGACATAGGTTATTATCTATAATAAAATTAACCTAGTAAATTAGTAGGAAATACAATGAAACTATCAGCAAAAACAAGATATGGATTAAAAGTTATGTGTTATTTAGCAAAGGAAGAAGGCAAAGGCCCAATTTCTTTATCTACTATTGCACACGAAATTGAAGCTTCAGATAAATACATAGAACAAATCCTATTGGAATTAAGAAAGGCAAATCTTGTTAAAGCAACTAGAGGTGCAAATGGTGGTTATTTTGTAGAAGATTCTAAAGATATTACTGTTGGGGCAATAGTAAGAACTCTTGAAGATGATTTACTAATTGTTAATTGTGTATCAGACAATAACACATGTCCAAACAAGGCAAGTTGTCAAACTCACGTAGTTTGGGAAAATTTATATAATGAAATGAATAAGCTTTTAGACTCAATGTCTTTGCAAAGCATTATAAGGAAATAGGTATGAAAAAGATTTATTTAGATCATGGAGCAACAACAGCACTAGACAAAGAAGTATTAGATAAAATGCTTCCATATTTTTGTGACATATTTGGTAATGGTTCTTCTCAACACTTTTTCGGTAGAGAAGCACTAGCTGCTATAGATAGCGCAAGAGAAGATGTAGCAAAAGCATTAAATTGCAAAAGCTCAGAAATCTATTTTGTTTCAGGAGGATCTGAAGCAGATAATATGGCAATTAAAGGTTATGCGCTAGCGCATAAAGATAAAGGCAATCATATTATTACAACAAAGATTGAGCACCCAGCTGTGTTAGAAACTTGCAGAAAATTAGAAAAATATGGTTTTGAAGTAACATATTTGGATGTAGATTCAGAAGGATTCGTAACAAAAGAACAATTAGAAGCTGCAATAAAAGATTCTACAATCTTAGTTACTATCATGATGGTTAATAATGAAATTGGAACAATTGAGCCAATTAAAGAATTAGCAAAAGTTGCAAAAGCGCATAATGTTGCATTCCATACAGATGCTGTTCAAGCAGCAGGAAATATCCCTGTAGATGTCCAAGATTTAGGTGTAGATATGTTATCTATATCTGCTCATAAATTCTATGGGCCAAAAGGTGTTGGCGTCCTATATAAAAGAAATGGTTTAAAAATCCAAAGATTTTTAGATGGTGGCGAACAAGAAAGAAATTTACGTGCATCAACACTAAATACACCAGGTATTGTAGGCTGTGCAGAAGCGCTTAAAAAAGCAATTAAAAACATGGAAGAAAACAACAAAAAAGTTGCAAAAGTTCGTGACCATTTTGTTGAAAGGGTTAAAAAAGAAATCCCATATATTTATTACAATGGGCCAAAGGATCATTCAAAGAGAATTCCAGGCAAT
Source organism: Clostridiales bacterium (assembly GCA_015055975.1). Lineage (GTDB taxonomy): Bacteria > Bacillota > Clostridia > Christensenellales > UBA3700 > UBA3700. The sequence continues at coordinate 45,735 of SVHF01000001.1, forward strand.
TCAGATTTCTCATTTATAGGAATTGAAGGTGAAGGAATATTATTCCACTTAGACATAAACGGAATAGCTGTATCTTCAGGAAGTGCATGCTCATCTGGATCTTTAGATCCAAGCCACGTATTATTGGCTATAGGAATACCTATGGAAGTAGCACATGGTTCAATAAGATTTTCTTTCGGAAAAGAAAACACAATAGAGGATGCAGATTATACTGTTGATGTATTAAAAAAGACAGTAGAGCAATTACGTTCTATGTCTCCAATTTACGAAGATTTAATAAAGGAGTTAAAGGGCAATGTATAACGAAGAAGTAATAAAAGAATTTCAAAACTTACAAAATGTAGGTGTAGTTGAAAACTACAACGCATACGGAAAAATTGGTAATGCAGCTTGTGGAGATATCATGGAAATGACAATGTATATCAATCCAGAAACTGAAATAATTGAGCAAGTTGGCTTTAGAACATTTGGATGTGCAGCTGCTCAAGCAACTTCTTCACGTGCCACAACTTTAGTTAAGGGAAAGACAGTTCAAGAAGCTCTAGCTTTATCTAATAAAGCTGTTGTAGATTCTTTAGGTGGACTTCCTGCGCAAAAGATGCATTGTTCAGTTTTAGCTGAAGAAGCAATAAAAGCGTGTGTAGAAAATTATTTAGATAGAAAAGCTGGAAAAATAACAGATTCAAACGAACCAACAAAAATGGTTTAATAAAAATTCGACCAATCAAGCTCGCCCATGTAATGTGGGCGATATTTTAATATTTATATTATTTATTAGGCAATTAAATGTTTTAGTGCTATAATTGACTAGAATTACATTTTAGCGAGGTTTTTATATGGCTAAGAACATAATGGACACTTTAAGAGAAAGAGGATTCATAAAGCAAACTGTTTATGAAGACGAACTATACGAAATGCTAGGCAAAGAAAGTGTTCCTTTCTATATCGGATTTGACCCAACAGCAGATTCATTACACGTTGGTCACTTCTTAGCACTTATGGCAATGAGCCACATGCAAAAGGCTGGACATAAGCCAATTGTTTTAATCGGTGGCGGTACAGCAAAAATCGGTGACCCATCAGGCAGAACTGATATGCGCCAAATGATGACAAACGATATTATCAACCACAACTGCGAATGCTTCAAGGTTCAAATGAGCAAATTCTTCTCATTCGAAGGGGACAATGCAGCTGTTATGGTAAACAATGCAGATTGGATTGATAAATTAAACTTTATCGAATTCATTAGAGACATCGGTAGACACTTCTCAGTTAACCAAATGTTAACTGCTGAATGCTTTAAGCAAAGAATGGAAAGAGGTTTATCTTTCCTTGAATTCAACTATATGCCACTTCAAGCATACGATTTCTTATACCTATATCAAAAATATGGTTGTAAGCTAGAATGCGGTGGTGATGACCAATGGTCAAACATCTTAGCTGGTGCAAACCTAATTAGAGTTAAAGAACATAAGCCAGCGTTTGCTATGACTTTCCAACTACTTACAACATCTGAAGGTAAGAAGATGGGTAAGACTCAAAAGGGAGCTGTATGGCTAGATCCTGCAAAGACATCTCCATATGAATTCTATCAATACTGGAGAAATATTGGCGATCAAGATGTAGAAAAGTGCTTAAAGCTATTAACATTTATGCCACTTGATGAAATCAAGGAATTATGCAAATTCCAAGACGAAAGAATCAATGAAGCAAAGAAGAGATTAGCATTTGAAGTAACAAAGATAGTTCATGGAGAAGATGAAGCAAATAAGGCTCAATCTCAAGCTGAAGCAGCATTTGGCGGAGCTAGTGATGATCTTCCAGAAAAGAAAGTTCCAAAGGAATGCGTAAATATCTGTGATATTTTAGTATCTATTGGTGCTTGTAAGTCAAAGAGCGAAGCAAGATCAATTATCGCTGGTGGCGGTGTAAAGATTGAAGATATGCAAGTTCCAGACTTCTCATACAACGTAACAGACGAAATGTTACAAAACGGTTTTATCCTACATAAGGGTAAGAAGGTACACGTAAGAGTACTTGCTGAATAATGGGATATAAAGCGGTCGATAAAGAATTTGAAGAATTAATCGTAATTCAAAAGTCCAAGTTTATCACGACGCTTGTTCCTATAACATCGCAAGAAGATGCGATTGAGAAACTTAACATAATAAAGAAAAAATACTCAGATGCTACGCATAATTGTTATGCTTACATCTCAAGCGAAAACGCAATAGAGCAACGCTTTTCAGATGATGGAGAACCTCAAGGAACAGCCGGCGTGCCAATGCTTGAAGTCCTAAAAAAAAGAGGCGTATACATGACGCTTTGCGTAGTTACAAGATATTTTGGCGGGATTAAACTTGGAGCAAATGGTTTAATTGGTGCGTATTCATCTTGCGTAGCAAGTGCTATTGACAAGGCTGAAATAGTAGAGTATAAAATTAGTAATAGCGTTGATGTGGATATTGATTATTCAATATACAAAAAAGTACAAGAAGCCATAGAAAAGAGCGATGGCCAAGTACAAAATGTTGAATATAATGATAGCGTAAAAATTCAATGCATAATTCCAGTAGAGAATTATGAAAACGCAGAAAAAGAGATAATTAACATCACATCAGGGCAAGCAAAAATAGTAATAAAAAACACGAAATATAATAAATTTGTAGAGGCGAAAAAATGAAAATCACATTAACAAAAAATCCAAAGCAAAAACCAGACTTTTCTAATTTAGGATTTGGTAAGTATTTTACTGACCATATGCTACTTATGGAATACAAAGATGGCGCATGGGGTGAAATTGAAATTCGTCCATTCGAGCCATTTGCAATGAGTCCAGCATCAAATATTTTGCACTACGCTCAAGGTATTTTTGAAGGCGCTAAGGCTTACAAGAATGACAAGGGTGAAATCACAGTTTTCAGAATTGATGATAACTTTACAAGAATGAACAATTCTGCAAAGAGACTTTGCATGCCAACATTTGATTCAGCTAAAGTAAAAGAAGCTCTATTTGAATTACTTAAGATTGAAAAAGATTGGATTCCAACAGCTAAGGGAACAGCTCTATATATTAGACCTACAATGATTGCTGACCAACCAGTACTTGGTGTTCATGCATCTCATGTATATAAATTCTTCATTATCCTATCACCAGTAGGTTCTTACTATGCACACGGCTTACAACCAACTAAGATTTTAGTTGAAGAACACTATGTTCGTGCTGCTATCGGTGGTACAGGTGAAGCTAAGTGTATGGGTAACTATGCTTGCTCATTACTTGGTGGTGAAGAAGCTAATAAGAAAGGATATGATCAATGTCTATGGTTAGATGCTGCTGAGCATAAGTATGTAGAAGAAGTAGGTTCAATGAACATGTTCTTCGTTATCGATGGCGTAGTAGTAACTCCAGCATTAGTTGGTTCAATCCTTCCTGGTATCACAAGAAGATCTGTTATCGAAGTTTTGAAAGCTCACAATATGCCAGTTGAAGAAAGAAGAATCTCTATGGATGAAATCGAAAAGGCATATGATGAAGGCAGATTAAATGAAAGCTTTGGTTCTGGTACAGCTGCTGTTATTTCTCCAGTTGGTACATTATGTTATCATGGTAGAGATATGATCATCAACAATGGTAAAATGGGTAAGATTACTCAATTCCTATATGATGAAATCACAGGTATCCAAAACAGAACAAAAGAAGATACATTTGGTTGGGTAACAAAGGTTAACTAATAAACTAGTTTATTAAAGCAAAAAAATGGAGCAGTTTTAACTGCTCCAATTTTTATTGTTTTTGTAATTTCTATTTAAGAATATCCTCTCTGTTTGAACCAAGATAGATAATGACAATCATACCTTTTCCTACGTGTGTTCCAATAGCTGGACCTACGTCGAAAGTAATTGTCTTATATCCTAAATCTTGAATTAAACCATTGATAAAATCTCTATCTTCTGGAGCATCTGCAGCACCAACGCCAACATAAATGTCATCGCCTGGCTTTACAGCATTCTTTTGCATTGTCTCAATCATAGTCTTTATAGCTTTCTTTTGAGAAATAACCTTTGTGTATGGAATTAATCTTCCATCGTTTGGAATGTATAGAACTGGCTTAATGTGAAGAGCAGTTCCTAAGAATGCTTCATTTTTAGATGCACGACCTGTTCTGCATAGGTGATTTAAATCATCGATAGCAAATAGGTGGTTAATATTTAATTTTGTATCTTCTGCATATTTAACTAGTTCATCATAAGATAAACCTTTATCTTTTTGTAAAAGTGTGTAATATGCAAGTAAGCCTTGTCCAAAACATGCAGCTAGAGAATCGATAACAGTAATTTTTCTGTCAGGGAATTTTTCTTGGCAAGCCTTAGCAGCCATTCTAGCTTGTTCAACTGTTCCAGATAAAGCGCTATCTAGAGCAAGGTGAATGATATCATTTCCTTTTTCTAAATACTCTGTAAAGAATTCTTCATATACAAATGCTGGGATTTGTGAAGTTTGTGGTAGATCAGATGCAGTTTTTGCTCTTGCAACTACCTCATAGAACTCGTGTGGAGTTAATTTGTTTTCAACGCCATCGTAAGCAATACCATTTACAGTATAACCAATTTGTAAAATTTTAATGTCATCTCTTAGTATTGATTCTGGGTAATCTGCTGTTGATTCAATTGTAACTAAAATACTCATATGTAGTCTCCTTTTATTTCTAGCAATATTCTATATGAATAGCCTTGCAATGTCAAATTGTAATCTTTCTTGGCAATTTAAGATTACTTTTAGGCACATATAATAATTATTAGAAATAAACGCATATATGCGAGGTAGAAAATATTTTTACTTGCGTTTTATGGGTTTATATAATAAAATACATTTGTTAAATAAATAAACGTGAGGAGTTTAATTATGAAGAAGAGAGACGAAATCGATGATGAAATCTTAGACGACGAAGAATTTCTAGATGATGACGAAGAAGTTTTAGACGACGATGAAATTCTAGATGACGAAGAACTTGAAGAAGAGGAAGACGAAAAGCCAGCTAAGAAGGCTAAGAAGGTTTCAGCTTCTAATAAGGGTGGAAAGAAAAAGTTAGGTAAGGGCGCAAAGGCCGGCATTATTGTTGGTTCAGTTGTTGCATTCTTAGCAATTGCTGCAGTTTTAGTAATTTGGGTAATATTCCCAATGTTAAGTGCAAAGATTGACCCTAACGCTTCATATCAAGGTATCATTGGTAACACAAAGCCAACAGGAGTTACAGCAGTTGAAGAAGTTAACTCTAACATGAAGACAATGGAAATGCTAAATGCTGCTCTAAAGAACTATGATGCAGTTGATTATGCAGCTAACATTTGTGTAGTTGGTGGTGTTTCTACAAGAGTTGGCCCTATCCCAGTTGACCAAGCCGTTCAATCAATGAAGATCAGAGTTGGTAAAGCTAGTGATTCTAACGTTCAATATTTTGGCAGAAGTGTATCTTATGGATTTACTCAAATGGCCGAAGAGTATTACACGAAGAACCTAAATTCAGATAAGGTTTATTATAGAAAAGGCTCAAAAATTGATAAGAGCAATGGTAATGTTAAATCTTGGAATGAAACAGAAGAATATGCTGATTTTGATGCTTTCAAAGAAGCAAAGACAACAGACTTCACAGCTATTTGGTCATATGATGTTACAGATAAGACTGTTACATCAGAAACTAAATCTTCTAAGCCAACATACGATAAGAAAGAAGGCTACTATGTATTAAAGGTTGCCGTAGATATTACAAACGAAGCTGCTATTGCAGAATATAAAAAAGTTATGGAATATCAATTATCTAAAAACATGAATGCAGACGTACTTGGCTTAACTTTCACAACATTGGAATTTGAAATTGGTGTTTGGGATAATGGCTTCATTAGATATATTGGTATTAAAGAAAGCTATAATATGACTTTAAGCATGAGCGGTTTAAAGGTTCCTGGAGTTAACATCAGCAACTCTTACATGAACGAATATTCATATGATAAGAATGAAAAGATTCCATACCAAGGCGAGAATAAGTCTTATAAGGATATATTCAATTTATTCTAGTATTAATTAAAACCAATTATGGGCTTGGGAGACCAAGCCCATTTTTTTATCACTAAAAATGATGTATACTAAATTTAGGCCTATTGCAATTAATGTAGGAGGAAAGGTTATGAATATTTCAAGTAGAACGAAAGGCATTTTATGCCTATTGTTATGTTTTGTTATTTTGTTTTGTGCAGCAGGAGTGCTATTCTTAAATGAAGAGAATGCAAAAGTATACGCTGAAAATGCTTTAACGCCATCGGATTCGATGACTTCTTCTAATGAATATGGGCTTTATTCAACAGTACTAGATGTAGAGAATGAAATAAAGAACAATGTGAAAGCAAGGGTAAAAGCAAATTATAATGCGTGGCTGGTGAATATTGAAAATATGTCGCCAAATCCAGGTTTAACGATTTCAATTCCGAATTATAATCAAACGACATTAAATAGCGTGTTCAATGGTAATACCACAACCTATACTGGGACGTGCACTATTGTGGCAATGGTTGAAGTCTTAGAGGCTTTATCTGCGTTATGTGACGATGAATACGATTTGTCAGAATCTACAAATGATAGATTCGCCAATTTAATGTATTATTCTTTACAAGCTGGGAATGAATATAGTTCAACTAATCCAGGCACACATTACGAAACTTTCGCACCAATAATGTCGAATTATTTACATTCGAAATTGCCTGAAGTCAATATGGCGTATTATCAAATGCCATATTCTTATAATGAGGCAATAGGAGTTAGTGGATTTGCTTCAATAGAATATGTTAATGCTAACACTGTTGTTCCATTGTCAATTCTGTCTATAGAAAATTACAATGGGACTGAAGCTCATTCAATGGCGTTGTCTGGAGTAATAGATTATACAGTAAATTATCGATATTTTCCCCAAAAAGGGCCAAATGTCTTGAGCGGGATTGCTGGGACAATGCATTATACTATTTTTATCGTTTGTGATGGCCACACGGATAGTTCTAATGGTCAGTTTGGCTCAAATTATAAATATGTTGTGATGGACTATAATGTATCTTTGTATATTTTTACATTCCATTGGGATTATTTAGTAACAGGATTGAGTTTTTAATAATAAGGTTGCAATGGGCTTATGGTGCCATCTGGCACCATTTTTATTTAATGCAATTTATATAAATAAATAATAAAATATGATACAATATCTATTAGTGGAGGAACTATGACTAAAGAAAGAAAAATATCTATTATCTGTCACTCTATAGCATTTTCTATTGTCGTTGCGTTGATGATATTCTTGTGCTTTAAGAATGAAGATGGAATTTATTATGATTTAGCAATTGATCATGCCATAGGGGATGCGACAAACGGATTTGGTATATTCTTTGTAATTGTCGGGGAGTATCCACAATACATATTAGCTCCAATTTCTGGAACAATTATGTTCTATGCAGCTGATTCTATAAAAGAAAATAAAAAGAGAATTGCGCTAAAGATATTTGGCTGTGTAACCGTGGCTCTTGGATTCTTTATTTGGATTTCAATGGGGACAAAGGTTGCTAAGATTCCAATTCTTCCTGCATTTGGCGTATTTGGCGCATTATTTTATGGCTCAATATGTTTAGGCGTAGGCGCGCTTGTAGATAAGCAAGAAATGTCAAGATTATTGAAGTTTGCGCTATTTGCAATAACATTTGTTATTACTGCATATCTTGTTATGACAATAATGAAAGAATTATGGAGCAGAATGAGATATAGAGATATGTTAAAAGAAGGAAACTTTGATGGTTTTACTCCATGGTTTAAATTAAACGTTGGTAGAACAAACAAAGTAGAAGGATATGAATATACTTCATTCCCATCTGGACACACTTCATCAGCTACATGTATCTTTGCAATTTGTGTTCTTCCAGATTTGTATGAAAAATTGAACAAAAAGTGGATTAGATATTCTTTATATGGTGTATCTACAGCATTTACTGTGATTGTCGCTATATCTAGATTAGTAAATACAGCGCACTTCTTATCTGACGTTTTGATTGGTGGTGCTGTAACATATGGCATATTCTATCTATTGAAATATTTATTCTTTAGAAACGGTTATGTCTTTAAACAAGAGGAGACAACAAATGACAACATTCAAGAATAAAATACAAGACATAGTTGTATTTTTAGTATTTGCAGCTTTGTTAATTGTAGGAACAAAGTTCGATTTTAGATTCTCAGATAAAATATATAGCAACAACTGGTTTAATTTCTTCGTAGCAGCCATTGCCAAAATGCCAGTATTGTTCTTAACAATATATGCTTGTGTAAACCTATTTTTAATGGCTCTAAAGAAAGAAAACAAAGCAGAAAAATATATTATGGCTTTTATTTATGCATTAGGCGCCGTTGTTGCAGGAGCTTTAATGTTTGAAGATATGGCTGAAGTATTTGTCGATGGCATATTGAAATATGTAATAGCAGCCGCTATTGGATGCTTGGTTATTGCATATCTATGGTACGTATTAAAAGATCAAACAGAAAAGCAAATTGAAAATAAGAAAGAATTTTTAGTGTTAATAATCTCTGTTGCTGTAATTGTTGTTTTAACTTTTGCAATTAAATCAATTTTAGATAGAACAAGATTTATAGATATTCTACAAAGAAAGGGAACATTTACTCAATGGTATCAAATAGGAACAGGCGGCGATTCTATGCCATCTGGCCACACTGCTATGGCAGTTGCGCTATTTGCAGCAATCCCATATTTTAAAAAGATTAATCTTTTTAGAGGAAAGGATTTCTTGTATTATCCTGTAGTTGGTACATACACGTTATTAATTGGACTTTCTAGAATCTCATTTGGTATGCATTTTTTAAGCGATGTAGCAGTTGCTGCTATTGTAGGATATTGCGTATCTAAAATTGTTACTTGGATAATGCTTGGCTTTAAAGAAGATAAATTAGAAATTAAAGAAGGAAGCTTGTTAGCAAAATTATAATGGAAAACTTCGATTTATCAATGTACGACTATCTAATAGATAGAACATCTTGTTTGAAAGATTCGAACAAGATGATTAACTTTTATGGCCGTACAATAAATCGTAAGAAGTTTATTTTAGAAGTAGATAGAATCGCTTCATATTTACAATCTATAGGAATCAAAAAAGGTGACAACGTAGTTGTATGTTTAGGTAACATCCCAAATGCAATTATTTCTTTTTATGCAATAAACAAAGTAGGGGCGATTGCAAATGTTTTGCATCCACTTGTAAAGGATGAAACGCTTCGTCAAATCTATAAAGAACATAAACCAAAGTGCTTTATTATGTTTGATGAATTCTTCAAGAACTATACGCTATTTAAAGAGATAAAAACAAATGTTATTGTATGTTCTGCGCTAGATTATCTACCAGCGCTTTATAAGCCTTTCTACGGGGCTTATATTATGCCTAGCATAATAAATATTAAATACACAGACAAAATCGTTAAATACTCAAAAATAAAAGGAGAGCATTTAACAAAAGTTAATGTAAAGGGCGACGATATTGCAATATATATGCATAGCTCTGGAACTACAGGCAATTCAAAAACCGCTTGCCAAACAAATGCTGCATATAATCATTTAGCGGAGAACTTAACAAACGCGGCTTATCATCAAAAAATAGGCGGGGATAAATATGGAATGCTTATGGCACTTCCAATATTCCATGTATTTGGATTAGGCGTTTGTATGCATACAACACTATGCTATGGTGCACAAACTATATTGATGCCAAAATTCAGCGCAAGATACGGTGTATATTTGATGATGTTTAGGCCAGTCACTATGATATCTGGTGTTCCTAATATGTATAAAAAACTTGCAGCGAACCCTCTATTTAATGGACCATGGCTAAAAAAGCTTGTTGATTGTTTCTGCGGTGGAGATAAATTAGAAGATAGTGTAAAGCAAAGCTTTGAAGAACCTTTAAGAAAATGGGGCAATCAAATGAAGATAGCTCAAGGATATGGATCTACAGAAGCTGGCGTTGTTATGATAAATCTTCAAAACAATCAAGTGGATGGGTCAATAGGTGTTCCTTTAGATGGCACAGAAATAAAGATTTTAGATGAAAATAAAAAAGAATTAGGAATAAATGAAGTTGGTATTATTTATTTAAAATCCAACACTATGATGAAATCATATTATGATAAATCCCTAAACGAAGGCGTTTTAGAAGAAATAAATGGGGAGATTTGGCTAAATACTCAAGATATGGGATATATAGATGAAACTGGCCATGTCTTTTTCAAGGAAAGACAAAAGCGTCTAATAAAGATATCTGGTATAAATGTATTCCCAAATGAAATAGAAGAAGTTGTAAATTCTATTGATGAGATAAAGCTTTCTTGCGCAATCCAGGGGGAAACGAACGGAAAGAGAATAGTTGAATTGTATATTCAATTGAAAGAAGGAATAACATATTCAAAAGATATAGAACAAAAGATTAAAGATTTGATTTCTAAAAAGCTTTTAAAATATTCAATGCCATCAAGAATAATTGTTTTAGATAAACTTCCACTAACTGAATTAGGGAAGGTTGATTATAAAAACATCCATTAAAGTAAAAAAAATACGCTAAGCACACTTAGCGTAATTCTTTGTTAAGAATTGTAATAATATTTTATTGTTGTGTGCCTGCCCCTGAGTTGTATGCCTCTAAAATTTTATCACATACGATAGATCTAGATTCTGAGTTGATAGGATGTGCGATGTCTCTGAATGTGCCATCTGGTGTCTTACGACTTGGCATAGCGATAAATACGCCATCTTTACCCTCAATAATCTTGATATCGTGTACTGCGAAAGCATTGTCAATAACGATTGATGCAACTGCTTTCAATTTGCCGGTCTCTGTAGCTTTCGTTACAAGTCTGATTTGGATATCAGTGATTTCCATGTGAGCTCTCCTTTTTTAGATTTTTAATGCTATAATTATACAAAAAATCTTTTTTCTTGAAAAGACCTAATTTTACATTTTATATATACTTTTGTATATACTAAGTAAAGTTTTTGTGTTATAATCGGTTCAATGAATAAAAAAATCTTAACAATTCAAGATATTTCGTGCGTCGGACAATGCTCAATTACTGTTGCATTGCCTATAATCTCCGCTGCAGGAATAGAAACAGCGATACTTCCATCTGCTGTTTTGTCTACTCATACAGCAGGACCATTTGGCCATTTTACGTTTAGAGATTTGACAGAAGATTTGCCAAAAATCAATAAACATTGGAATGACATAAACATCAAGTTTGACGCTATTTATACGGGATATATTGGGAGCAAGTTACAAATAGATTATATTTTAGATATTATTTCTACAACACTAAAGGATGGCGCTCCACTTATCGTTGATCCAGCAATGGGAGATAATGGCCGCTTATATACCGGCTTTGATGAAGACTTTGTATCATATATGGCTAAGCTTTGTGCAAAGGCTGATGTTATACTTCCAAATCTAACTGAAGCTGCATATTTATTAAAAGAAGAGTGCATACTTGCAAATTACGATAAAGAATATATTGAAGGCTTAGTAAGAAGATTAGCAGGACTTGGTGCAAAGGTTGTTATTCTTACTGGCGTTGGATTTAAAGAAAATGAATTGGGCGTATGCATATATGATTCTAAAGAAGATAAGACATCTTATTATTTGCACAATAAGATAAGCCAATCTTTCCACGGAACTGGGGACGTATTCTCATCTTCATTTGTAGGTGCTGTATTAAATGGCTTTGATTATTATAAAGCAGCTCAAATCGCAGCAGATTTCACAAGACAAAGCATAGCTTTAACAATTGAAGATAAAGCTGAGCATTGGTATGGAGTTGAGTTTGAATCAGCATTGCCAAAATATATGCAAATGTTAGGTAAATAAAATAAAGGAAGCTTGAAGCTTCCTAGTTTTAACATCTTACGATATTTTTTAATCTATGTCGTTTTTGAGAAAGTGTCGAAAATGCTTCTTGAACTTCAGAAAAATCGTACATTTTTTCTAATAAGCCTTCAACATCTATAACTTCGGTTGCAAGAAGGTTAATTGCGGTTTCAATTTCGCCATATCCATCGTTTACGCCAAATATAGATAATCTCTTTGAAATTATGAAGTGAGCATCGATGTTGAACTTATCAATGGCTGTGTCTCTTCCAACAAACGCTACGTTTCCATATTTTGCTGCTACATTTAAGATATTTGCATCAATACTTGGGAAGATATCGCAATCAACAACTACTTGATCAGCAAGCTTTCCAGCTGTTATTTCGATTATTCTTTCTTGGATATTTTCTTTAGCAGAATTTAGGGCATAATAAATACCATGTTGTTCGGCAACATCTAGTGCTTCTTCATCGGTGTCTACAATGATTGGAATAGCCTGATAATAAAGAGCTAATTGTCCTAAAATAATGTTAAATGAAGTTGCTCCAAATAGAGTAATGTAATTAGTTTTATTTAAACTAATTAAAGAGCAAGTTTTAATAGCCATTGCTATCTCTTCAATAAACGTAAATGCTTCATCTTTAATTGACTCTGGAACGATGTAAATGTTGTCGTTATTTACAACGCAGAAATCGCTCAAATATCCATCGATATCTTTGCCTAAAACTTCAAATGTATTATTGTCTTTTTCTGTGTATGAAGATAAATAAACGCGAAGACCTTTTTGTAATGAAGGAAGCTTTGATTCACTTATCATTCCAAGTGCGTTCCTAGATGGTGTTATAGGGAATACGCCAAGCTTTCCTTGGTAAGCAGCAATATCGCTTTGGCAAAGAGAAGCTCTAGCGATTTTAACTCTAGCGTGAGTTTTTAAATTAACTTCTAGTGGTTCTTTTTGAACTAGTGTTATTGATTTAGCTTTGTTTATTACCCAAGATTGCATGATTGCTCCTAAACATCGTCAAAAGTATAGCATAAGGCACCTATCTTTTCAAGATAAATGAGCCCCCGAAGTCGAAAATAAAATAAAAGTATTTTGCTTGACACTCTATATCTTTATATATATAATACTTGTGTAATTATTAAATGCGAGGTGAAACAAGATGAAAGATAATATTCAACCTAATTATCATGATGTCACAGTTAGATGCTCTTGCGGAAATGAATTCGTATGTGGATCTACAGTAGAAGGAGACGTTATTAAAGTTGAAGTTTGCAGCAAGTGTCATCCTTTCTATTCTGGAAAACAAAAGCAAGTTAGCACAGGTGGAAGAGTAGACAAGTTCAAGAAGCGCTACAACGTATAATTAAATTCTAGAAGATAATTAAGTGCAGGTTGAACAAAACTTGCACTTTTTTTTAGAAGGAGATTTGAATGAGAAAAAAGTGCACATCAATCGGAGGACAAGCAGTAATCGAAGGCGTCATGATGCGTGGCGTTAAATCTATTGCTACTGCCGTAAGAGATGATAAAGGTGACATAGTTGTTGAAAGCAATTACGTAACTCCACAAACAGAAAAGAATGTAGCATACAAAGTTCCAGTAGCTAGAGGATTTCTAAATTTATGTTCTTCTATGGGAATTGGAATGAAATCATTAATGAGATCTGGAGAAGTATTCGGTGAAGATGCTGAGCCATCAAAGTTTGAATCATGGCTTGCAAAGAAAACTGGAGTAGACATCTACGATATCGTTATGGCTATATCTGTAGTTCTAGGAGTTGCGCTATCTTTGTTTTTATTTGTGTTCTTACCACATGAAGCAGAGGTAGGTGTTACCGCTTTAATCAAGCACTTTACAGGATGGGAATTATTGCCAGCTTGGGTAAGCTTTTTACTAAGCTTGCTTGAAGGAGCTATAAGAGTTGCAATATTTATAGGATACATAGCGCTAACAACGCTAATTCCTGACGTTAAGAGAACTTATATGTATCATGGTGCTGAGCATAAGACTATCAACTGCTATGAACATGATTTGGAATTAACAGTTGAAAATACAAGAAAAATGTCAAGACAACATGATAGATGCGGAACAGCATTTATGTTCATCGTTATGGTAATAAGCATATTTATCGTAGCTGTTGTAAATGGTGTTTTAGCATTCACTCAAGTTCCTATTTTACAAAACAGATGGATCAAGTTTTTGATTAAACTTGTTCTTATCCCAATCGTTGCAGGCGTAAGTTATGAAGTTTTGAAGTTTATGGCAAGATACGACAACGCTATCGTTAGATTCTTTAAGGCTCCAGGACTATGGCTACAAATGTTAACAACAAAAGAACCAACAGACGACATGATTGAAGTAGCTATTGCTGCTTTCAAAACAGTACAAGCTATGGATGAAAATCCAAATCTAGAAGAATTAAGATTTGATGTTAAAAAGCCTCTTAAGAAAGAAAGAGAGCTTATGGAACAAAAATTAAAGCAAGTTAATGCGGATTCTTCTGAAGTTGAATGGATTTTATCTATTGCTATGAACATTAAAAGAAGTGAAGTTAATTCTCAAAACTATATAAAAGAATCTGAGTTAAATAAAGCAAACGAGATTCTAAATAAAAGATTGACAGGCATGCCACTTTGGAAGGTTATTGGAAACACAAACTTCTATGGATATGAAATAGATATAAATGAAGATGTGTTATGCCCAAGACCAGAAACAGAAAATTTAGTAGAAAAAGCTTTATCTAAGATAACAGATAAAACTTCTGTTTTAGATTTATGCACAGGAAGTGGATGTATTGCTATTGCTATTGCAAAAGAAAAAGGAGCAAACGTTGTTGCTTCAGATATATCTTCAAAAGCACTAGATGTAGCAAAGAAAAATGTTGAGAAAAACGAAGTTCAAGATAAAGTAGCTTTAATAGAAAGTGATTTATTTGAGAAAATTGATGGAAAATATGATGTTATCGTTTCAAATCCACCATATATCCCAACAAAAGAAATTGAATCACTAGATAAAGAAGTAAAAGAATTTGATCCTCTAATCGCTTTAGATGGCGGCGAAGATGGATTAGATGTATATAGAAAAATTGCAAAGGATGCAAAGGCTCATTTAAATAAAGATGGATATATCTTTATGGAATGTGGTGAAAACCAATCTCAAGAGATTGAAAAGATATTTGCAGACTTTGATGTAAAGATAGAAAAAGACTTAGAAGGCGTAGATAGAATTATTGAGGCCAAAGTAAAGGAATAATATGTTTGAAAGATTACGTTTAATGCTAGAAAGATATGATGAACTTACGAATCTGCTTGCAGATCCTAATGTCATTTCTGACCAAAACACTTGGCGTGAATATGCAAAAGAACATGCTTCAATGGAAGAAGCAATTAATTTGTATAAGGAGTATTTGGCAAATCAAAAGAATCTTGAAGATTGCAAAGAGATGATGCAAGGCAATGATGAACTTGCAGATTTGGCAAAAGATGAGTTCAAAGAATGCCAAAAGAAAGCAGAAGAATTAACACAAAAGTTAAAGATTGCTTTGCTTCCAGTAGACCCACACGACCAAAAGAACGTTATCGTAGAAATAAGACCAGCAGCTGGCGGTGAAGAAAGTGCATTGTTCGGCGCTGAACTTATGAGAATGTATGTAAGATATGCAGAACGTATGCATTGGCATACTCAAGAAATCAACGTAGAATTGGACGACTTGGGTGGTATTAAAGAATGTACATTCCAAGTAACAGGAGCTGGAGCTTTCGCTAAATTGAAATATGAAAGCGGTGTACATAGAGTACAACGTGTTCCAGAAACTGAATCTCAAGGAAGAGTTCATACATCAACAGTAACTGTTGCGGTATTGCCAGAAGTTGAAGATGTTGAAGTTGAAATTTTAGATAAAGATATAAAAGTAGATACATATAGATCATCAGGGGCTGGTGGCCAAAAAGTTAATAAGACCGATACAGCTATAAGAATTACACACTTCCCAACAGGAATAGTTGTAACTTCACAAGATGAAAGATCTCAATTAAAGAACAAAGAAAAAGCTTTCCAAGTTCTAAGATCAAGATTATATGACTACTACAAGACAAAGGCTGATTCTCAATATGCAGCAGAGAGAAAAGGCCAAGTAGGAACGGGAGATAGATCTGAAAAGATTAGAACATATAATTTCCCACAAAATAGAGTTACTGACCATAGAATCGGATTTACGATGTACTCATTAGAAGATTTTATGGATGGTGATTTAAACGAAATGATAGAAGCATTGCAACTAGCAAATCAAAATGAAATGCTAGCGAAAATAAACTCTTAATGGAGGCCGAAAATGATTAAGTACAGTAAACAAAAGAATGTTTTGATCGAAAGTAACTGGAAACCAAATCTACAAGACGTTGGCACGCCTAACTTCTTTAGAGAATTGTACTCATACGATACAATTCCAAAGGTTGCATTTAACTTCCGTCAAACACCAATGGAAATTCCTGAGAACATCTGGATTACAGATACTACTTTTAGAGATGGACAACAAGGAACTAAGCCATTTACTGCACAACAAATCATCGATTTGTATAAATTGATGCATAAGCTTGGGGGTAAGAAGGGTATCATCCGTCAATCTGAATTCTTCCTATATTCTGAAAAGGATAGAGAAGCAGTTAGAGGTTGTATGGAATTAGGATTTGATTTCCCAGAAATCACTTCATGGATTAGAGCATCAGAAAAGGACTTCGAACTTGTTAAAGAGATGGGTATTAAGGAAACAGGTATTTTAGTTAGCTGTTCAGATTACCACATCTTTAAGAAAATGAATTTAACAAGAAAGCAAGCAGCAGATAAATATCTAAATGTTGTTAAGATGGCTCTAGATAAGGGAGTTGTTCCAAGATGTCACTTTGAAGATATCACAAGAGCAGACTTCTATGGCTTTGTTGCACCACTTGCATACGAATTGATGCAATTGTCTAAAGAAAGCGGTATTCCAATTAAGATTAGAGCATGTGACACAATGGGTTATGGTATTTCATATCCAGGTGTTACACTTCCTCGTTCTGTTCCAGGTATTATTTCTGGTTTAAGATATTATGCTGAGGTTCCATCTGAACAATTGGAATGGCACGGACATAACGATTTCTATAAGGTAGTTACAAACGCTGCTACTGCTTGGTTATATGGATGTTCTTCAGTAAACTGCTCATTAATGGGTATTGGTGAAAGAACAGGTAACTGTCCACTTGAAGCTATGGCTATTGAATATGCTTCAATTAAGGGTACACACGCAGGTATGAACTTCCAAACAATTACAGAAATTGGTCGTTACTTTGAATCAATGGGTATTCATATCCCAGAAAGAACTCCATTTGTTGGAAAAGACTTCAACGTAACAAGAGCTGGTATCCATGCTGATGGTTTATTGAAAGATCCTGAAATCTACAACATCTGTGATACAGAAAAGATCTTTGGTAGACCTCCAAGAGTTGCAGTTGATGCTCACTCTGGCATGGCTGGTATTGCTTATTGGATTAATGCATACTTCAATCTAACAAAGAATGAAAAGATTGATAAAAAGAGCGCTACAGTTGAAAAGATTAAGGCTCTTGTAGATAAAGAATATGAAAGAGGCAGAACAGCTTCTATGTCAGATGGTGAATTAGTATTAATGTTACAAGAAGTTGATCCAGATTTATACAACAAGCTTTCAACAAAAGCATAAGGTGAAATATGAAATATATAAGCACAAGAAATAAAAACTATTCATGTACAGCAGCAGAAGCCATTAGAGATGGTTTAGCAAACGATGGAGGATTATTCGTTCCAGAATCTATTCCAACTCTAAGCAAGGCAGATTTTGAAAAATTATGCGAAATGTCTTATGAAGAAAGAGCAGCATTTGTTCTTTCTAAATTCCTTGAAGAATATTCTTACGATGAACTTTTAGGATATACAAAGAACGCATATGGTAGATTCTATGGTGAAGATCCATGTCCACTTGTAAATGTTGATGAAAACCTATACGTATTGGAATTATGGCATGGTCCTACATGTGCTTTTAAGGATATGGCACTTACTATGCTTCCACATTTATTAGTTGGGGCTAGAAAGAAAACTGGCGAATCATCAAAGACATTAATCTTAGTTGCTACATCAGGAGATACTGGTAAGGCAGCTCTTGAAGGTTTTAGAGATGTTGAAGGAGTAGATATTATTGTATTCTATCCATCTCAAGGTGTTTCAGATATGCAAAAGCTTCAAATGCGTACACAACTTGGAAACAATGTATATGTATGCGCTATCGAAGGAAACTTTGATGATGCTCAATCAGCCGTTAAAACAATCTTTAATGATGATGCAATAAAAGCAAAGCTTTTAGCAAAGAACTATAAGTTATCTTCAGCTAACTCAATTAACTGGGGAAGATTAGCTCCACAAATTGCTTATTATATTTCAGCATATTGTGATTTATTGAACTTTGAAGAAATTGAATTTGGCGATAAGATTAACTTCTGTGTTCCATCAGGAAACTTTGGTAATATCTTAGCTGGTTATTATGCATATAAGATGGGCTTGCCAGTTAACAAGTTCGTTTGTGCATCTAATTCAAATAAAGTATTAACAGATTTCTTCAAGACTGGTACATACGATAGAAATAGAGAATTCTTCAAGACAATGTCTCCATCTATGGATATTTTGATTTCATCAAATCTTGAAAGATTATTGTTTGATATCTCAGGACATAACGATGAATTAACAAAAGAAAGAATGGAAAAGTTAAAGAAAGAAGGTAAATATACTATATCTAAGGAAGAGCTTGCAAAGATTCAAGAAATATTTGATGCAGGATTTGCTACAGAAGAAGAAACAAAAGCTGCCATCTTTAGCGAAAACGATTTCGATGGCTATGTAATGGATACACATACAGCTGTTGCTATGAGCACATATGATGAATATCAATCAAGAACAGAAGATGAACATCCAGTAGTTGTTGTATCTACAGCTTCTGCATATAAGTTCCCAAGTGATGTTTTAGAAGCGATCACAGGAAATAAGGTAAAAGATGCATTTAAGGCAACAGAAATGCTAAATGAAGAAACAGGTCTAGAAATACCAGAACCTCTAAAGGGATTAAAAGATAGGGAAGTTCGTTTCAGCGATATTATAGATAAAAATGATGTTGCAAAAGCAGTACTAGATTATATAGATAGAAAATAGGTGATTTTATGAAGACAATATATAGTGCAATTCAACCATCAGGGATAATGACTTTAGGAAACTATATAGGAGCCGTAGATAACTGGCATAGAATGCAAGCAGATGCAAATAATAAATGTATTTTTGCTCTTGCAGATTTGCATACAATAACAGTTAGACAAGATCCACAAAAATTCCATGAAAATGCAATGAGCTTCTATGCTTTATTGTTAGCACTTGGAATTGATCCTAAAAAGAGCATTGTATATTTCCAATCTCATGTTCAAGAACATGCATATCTATCTTGGCTTTTAAATTGCTACACTATGGTTGGCGAAATGAACAGAATGACCCAATTTAAAGATAAGTCTCAAAAACACGCAGATAACGTCAATATGGGCTTAATGGATTATCCCGTTCTAATGGCTGCAGATATTCTTCTATACAATACAGATGAAGTTCCTGTTGGATATGACCAATTGCAACATATTGAAATTGCAAGAGATATTGCAGAAAGAGTAAACGGAATCTATGGAGATATCTTCACAATTCCAAAGGGCGTTTTAACAAAGGTTGGCGCAAAGGTTATGTCTTTACAAGATCCTCTATCTAAAATGAGTAAATCTGACCCAAATCCAAAATCATATATATCTGTATTAGATGACGATGCAACAATTATGAAGAAATTCAAAAGTGCTGTAACTGATTCAGAAACAGAAATTAGATTTGACCCAGAAAATAAGCCAGGCGTTTCAAATCTTTTAACAATCTTAGCTGTTGCTCAAAATAAGAGCATTGATGAAGTTGTAAAGGACTTTGACGGCTTAATGTATGGACATTTAAAGGTTAGAACAGGTGAAGCAGTTTGCGAAATGTTAAAACCTATGAAAGAAGAATATAACCGTTTAATTAAAGACGAAGCATATTTAATGAAGTGTGCAAAAGAGGGCGCAGAGCAAGCTCATGATATTGCCATCGATACATTAAATAGATTTAAGAAGGCTATAGGATTTGTAACTCTATAATGTTTGGTTACGTTTTACCAGATAAGCCAAATATGTTCATGAAGGATTATGCTCAATATAGGGCGTTTTATTGTGGACTATGTAAAAGCATCGGTAAATCGTGCAGCCAAGTTATGAGATTTACAACAAATTACGATATTACATTTCTAAATGTTTTATATCATGCAATATTTGATGTAGATGTTGTAATTAAGGAAGAAACTTGTATACTTGGACCTTTTAAGAAAAAACCAATTGTAAAAGATGATGAGTATACGCAAGTTATAGTTGATGTAAACAACATCCTTGGCCATTATAAGTGCGTAGATGACATTAAAGATAATAAATCTGCATCTAAATGGATGTTTGATAAATTGATTCTAAAAAAGCACTATAAAAGAGCAAAAGTGAATCTTGAAAAAATAGATAAGATTGTATCTAAAGGATACGATAAATTAAGAGACCTTGAGAAAGAGTGTTGTAAATCCGTAGATAAGGTTTCTGATCCATTTGCAAATATCATGAAAGGAATAGCAAAAGAGTTGTTTAAAGAAAAATATGATGACTCAATTGGCGATATGATGTATGCACTTGGAAAATGGGTATATATTGTCGATGCAATAGATGATATAGACGAAGATTATAAAGATAAGAAATTTAACTTATTTTTATTTGATTATGATTATATTGATAAAAAGACATTTTTGCTTGAAAAGCATGATGATCTAGAATTCATATTAATGAATTGCTATAAAACAATACTAGATAACTTTAATAAGTTAAATGTTAAAAAATATGAAGGCGTACTAACAAACATTTTGTGGTACGGCATAAAAGCAAAAACAGAAGAGATGTTAACAAGGAGCGAGAAATGCAAAAAAATCCGTATCTAATTTTAGGTCTAGAGAAGGGCGCTACTAAAGAAGAAGTTGAAAAGGCTTATAAAGAACAAAAAGCTAAATATCAAGCTTTAAGATTTGAAGATGGCGACATTGGTGCAAACGCATCAAAAATGCTAGACAAGATAGAAGTTGCATATGAAGATTGCTTAATCGATCTTGCTAATACTGCATCAAAAGAAACTTATGGAAGCGTATATGGAGAAGTTGAAGCTCTAATTAAAGAAAAGAAATTAGATGAAGCTCAAGAACTTTTAGATAAATGCGAAACAAGAGATGCAGAATGGCACTATCAACAAGCAAATATTTATTTCAAAAAGCAATGGCATTCTGAAGCGAAAGTTCAGCTTGAAATTTCTTGTGACTTGGATCCATCAAATCAAAAATATAAAGACACATTAGAAAGACTAAAAAAGGTTATGAATCAACATAATGAGCAAGAAGGTGAAGAAGCTTCTGCTCAAAGAGCAGAACGTGCTGGATATGCTAATCCATCAATGCAAGGACAAGACATGGATTCATCAGCTGCTTGCTGTAATGCGTTATCTTGTGCATGTTGTGCAGATACTTGTTGTGAATGTATGGGTGGGGACTGTATTCCTTGCTGCTAAAGGATGAAAAAACTAACTGGTAAAGATGTTGCATTAAGTGGAATTTCTGCAGCGCTTGCAATCGTATTTGTAATTGGCGCTATATATATTTCATTTGCGACATTGCCATGTTATATCTTGGGAGCTTTGGCTATATCGCTTCCATTAATAAAAAGGAATATTATCTCGTCACTTTTAAGCTACATAGTAGCTTCATTAGTGGCTTTTTTTGTTGGCAATATTAGAATGCTTCCATTTATTATGTTTTATGGATTGTATGCAATATTGCAATGGGTGCTAGACTTTTATTTGTACGAAAAATTGGATATTAATAAGTGGATTAAAATCGCTTTAGATATAGTTATTAAAATTGGATATTTTGCGCTAGTATTTTGGGGCCTTTATGCGTTGATGAATTTAACGCTTGCAGACTTTAGCGTATTAAATATTGAATGGACTATGCCACTTCTAATATTGGCAAGCTTTATAGCTTTTGTATTATATGATTTGTTGTATAGGGAAGTATTTAAGCTAATGAAAAAACTTTTGGAAAAGAGGATGTAGAAGATGAACGAGAAGATAAAGTTAGCAACAAAAGATTTGGCAAAGATTGCGCTATCTATAGCGCTAATTGTCGTTGGAAGCTTAATTAAGATTCCAATTGGTATTGTCCCAATTACACTTCAAATGTTTATGTGTTTCACTATAACACTAATATTGCAAAAGAAAGCATTTATTGCAATAGCAATATATATTATGATGGGACTTTTAGGTTTGCCTGTATTTGCCTCGGGTGGTGGATTCTCATACGTTTTAGTTCCATCGTTTGGATATTTAATCGGATTTTTGTTCGGAAGCGTTATTGTAGGATATTCAATGTCTTATCTTAAAGATCAAAAATTCATAAATGTTTTGTTGATGGTTCTTTTATATGAATTAATCGTTTATATATTTGGACTAGGATATTGGACAATTCTATATAAGTTCATAGTAAACAAGGAATTACTTGCAAGCACATTGTTCGTTTCAGGATTTTTGGTATTTATTCCAACTGATTTATTCTGGTGTGTATTGTCTAGTTATATATATAAACAATTAGATAAGAGAATGCACATTTCAACCACTTATAAAATGGCTGAAATTAAGGCTGAGAACTAGTGTCGTTTGAATTTAATTCAAAAAATTATTGTTGATTATGCACGCGCACGTAGTGTATAATTATATGCGTTAAGAAAATTTTAAATAGGAGATACAAATTATGTTTGACTCAAAGAAAATTAAGAATCAAAAAGTTTTAGAATTCATTCAAAGCAGAATCGATCTTTGTAAGCCAGATGATGTCGTTTTAATCGATGGATCTGAAGAAATCTACAAAGCATTAACAGATGAAGCTATCGCTACAGGCGAAATGATCAAATTGAATGATAAGACATATCCAGGATGTCTTCTTCATAGAACAAGACCAAACGACGTTGCTCGTGTTGAAGCTAGAACATTTATCTGCTCTAGAAAAGAAGAAGATGCAGGTCCAACAAACAACTGGATGGATCCAAAGGAAATGTATGCTAAGTTAAACGCTATTCTTGATGGCGCTTACAAGGGCAGAACAATGTATATTATCCCATTCTCTATGGGACCAGTAGGTGGACCTATCTCTAAGATTGGTATCGAAATTACTGACTCAATCTACGTTGTATTAAACATGAGAATTATGACAAGAGTTGGAATGAACGTTCTAGATGCTCTTGGTGATAGCAATGACTTCGTAAGAGGAACTCATGCTAAATGTGATGTAGATCCAGAACAAAGATATATCACACAATTCCCAGAAGATAACACAATCATTTCTGTAAACTCAGCTTATGGTGGTAACGTTCTTCTAGGAAAGAAGTGCTTTGCTTTAAGAATTGCTTCTTACCAAGGTAAGAATGAAATGTGGCAAGCTGAACACATGCTAATCCTAGGAATTGAAAGACCAGGAAAGCCAATCACATATATGTGCGCTGCATTCCCATCAGCTTGTGGTAAGACAAACTTAGCTATGTTAATTCCACCAAAGGGATTCCAAGCTAAGGGATACAAAGTATATACAGTAGGCGATGATATCGCTTGGATTAAGAAGGGACCAGATGGCAGATTATATGCTATCAACCCAGAAAACGGATTCTTCGGCGTAGCTCCAGGAACAAACTCACATTCTAACTACAACGCTTTAATGTCAACAAAGAAGAACGCTATCTTCACAAACGTTGCTTTAAATCCAGAAACAAAGGAAGTATGGTGGGAAGCTCTAGAAAAGGATGCTCCAGACAAGAAGAAGCCATCATTCTTAATCGATTGGACAGGAAAGGATTGGACTCCAGATATGGTTGACGCTGATGGTAAGCCAGTTAAAGCTGCTCATCCAAACTCAAGATTCACAGCTCCAGCTATTAACTGCCCATGCATCTCTCCAGAATTTGAAAATGGAGCAGGTGTTCCAATTTCTGCATTCATCTTCGGTGGACGTAGACCAACAACAGTTCCACTAGTATATCAAGCTAAGTCTTGGGAAAACGGTGTATTCATTGGTTCTATCATGGGTTCTGAAACAACAGCTGCCGCTACAGGTCAAGTTGGTGTCGTAAGAAGAGACCCAATGGCTATGAGACCATTCTGCGGATATCATATGGGAGATTACTTCCAACACTGGTTAGATATCGGTAAGACAGTTGATTTAGATAAGCAACCTAAGTTCTTCAACGTTAACTGGTTCAGAACAGATGCTGAAGGCAACTTCGTATGGCCAGGATTTGGTGACAACATGAGAGTTCTTGATTGGATGTTAAAGAGAATCGACGGTGAAGTTGGTGCTCAAGAAACAGCAATCGGTTACGTACCATACCCAGAAGATATCGATATTTCTGGATTAGACAACTTCTCAATTGATACTCTAAAGGATATCTTGAAAGTTGATAATGCAGCTTGGAAGGTTGAAGCTGAAGGCGTTAAGGAATTCTATAAGTCATTCGGCGACAAGTTACCAAAGGTTCTAGCTCAACAAGCTGATGAACTTTTAGCAAAGGTTTCTAAATAGTTTTATCTTCTAAAATAGTGAGGTGCTTGAAAGAAATTTCAGGCACCTTTTTTTTTAAAATGCGTATTTTATTGTTATAAAATATTTGTTATAATTTAAGTGTTATATGAAGGGGGATTTATGGATCAAGGAATGACTAAACTTTTGAAAGATGTTGTTAATTCGTCTTTTGGCGAATTGATTGATTTAGGCACAAAGTGTTTAAATAATGCACATAAGTATTTAGATGATGACGAATTAGAAAACTTTACTTGGGCAGTTGCTAAAGCATTTATAAGTGCTGACGGCGAATGCACTAGAAAAGAATTTGAATTATTCCGTGCAATCACAGGATACGATGGAAGCACAGATTATTTCTATAATATGACTAATAATGGAAGGGATCCTGATTTCTTAAACACTTTATATAAAGCTTTATTAGCAATTGATCGCGATGCTCATTCGAGCTTGTTGCTATTCGGAATTATTATTACTGCAGCAGATGGAACTATTTCTAGTGACGAAATAACTTTAATTGAAGCAATGTCAAGCTAATATATATCTTATGAGGAGAAGAAAATGGAAGAAGAAATTAAGGTTGCAGAACCAGCAGCTGAAGAAAAGCCTGCGTTCAAACTAAACTACAAAAGAACATTTACAATCGGATTCGCGTTCTTTGGTATCTTGCTACTTTGGCAAGTATACGACACTTGGTGCCCAACATTCTTAACAGAATTGTTTAAATCGGCATTCAATAAAGAAAGTGATCAAGATGTACAATACCTAGTTGGTGTTATGATGGCGCTAGATAATTTGGCAGCGCTAATCTTATTGCCAATATTCGGAAGGCTTTCAGATAAGACAAAATCGCCTTTAGGAAAGCGTATGCCATATATTTTGGTTGGTACGTTTGTTTGTGCTGTTGCATTCCCATTTATACCAGTATTTTTCCATAACAACAATCTTGTTGGAACTATCGCTATGATGGCAATTGTGTTGGTTTTTGCGATGATGTATCGAAATCCAGCGGTTGCTTTAATGCCAGACATGACTCCAAAGCCACTTCGTTCTAAAGCAAATGGTATTATTAATATCATGGGTTATATTGGTGGTGCTTTTGCAACTGTTGTTGGTATGATTTTTGTTTTAAGCAAATACTTAAAAGCTCTATTGAAGAGCGTAGCATTTGGACAATTGAAATTCCATTCTTGGTAGGCTCTGTTTTAATGCTTATTTCAGCTCTTGTTTTATTCTTCACAATCAAGGAAAACAAGATTGCAGAAGAAGTTAAAGATGAGATGGCTAGAGGTGAAGCAGAATCTGAAGCTGCAGATAAATTAGCAGTTGATGATGAAGGCCCAATGACTCCAGCAAATAAGAGAATGTTATGGTTTATCTTAGCTGCTGAATTCTTCTGGTTCATGGCAGATAATGGTATTGGAACATTCTTAAATAACTACGTTATCTATAACCTAAATGGTTCAAGTGCATCAACAGCTATCATGGTATTGGTATCTGGTGTAGGATCGGTTATCGGTTTTGCAACAGGTGGTATTATTGCATCTAAAATTGGACGTAAATGGACAATCGTTTCAGGCTTAGGCGCAACGCTTTTAAGTTATGTGGTATGGATATTATTAACATTTACTGTTGGCTTTAGTGGAAGTTCGGTTCCAGCATGGTTATATGTAATTTGGTTCATAAAGGGTGTAGGTATGTCTCTTGTACACGTTAACTCTTACCCAATGGTTGTTGAATTATGTTCTAGCAAGAAAATTGGTGCATTCACAGGATATTACTATGCAGCATCAATGGCAGCTCAAACAACAACACCAGTACTTCTAGGTTTGTTATTGCTAGCTCCAGCATTCAACTGGGATATCCTTCCAGTTTATGCAACGATATGTTTAGCAGCTTCAACGGCAATCTTCTTCTTCATTAAAAACGTAAAGTCTAAAAAGACCGAATTTAAGAAAGGATTAGAAGCATTAGACGTAGACGACTAGTAAATTATTAAAAGCAAGAAAAGTGGCGCCGCTTGGCGCCATTTTTCGTTTACTTAGAATAGGATTTAATTATGAAAAAAAGTTTTATTAGTTATTAGGTTGTTTATCTTATAGGCACGTCCTCCTTATCTTTACACCTATATATTACGAGTCGAAACTAAATGTTAATTAAGTTAAAACTAAAGTTTGATTAAAAATTATGCTGTTTTTATCGCAATTGTAAATATTTTTAGTTTTTAGCCGTTTTATTATATATAACTTTTGATATATAATAAGTATGTTATGAAAAAATTTGCGAGTTTTGTAGTAGATAAGAGATATTGGATATTCTCAGTATTTGTAATACTGGTTGTTTTATCTGTTGTCGCAATCTTTTTCGTAAATGTTAATTCAGATATCATGTCATATCTTCCAGAAAAAGCCGAAATGACTCAAGGCCTTCATTTCATGCAAGGCACATTTAATATGCAAGGTGATGCTGAAGTCGGTGTAGATAATGTCGACTTTGTTCAAATGAATGAAGTTATGAAGAAAGTTGAGGCACTCGTTGCGGAAGAATCTTCAGAAGGTGTTGCTAAAGGCAGAGCTATTTGGATTGGTACAATCCTTAGTATGAAGGATATGGATCCATCAATGAAGGCAATGGCAAAGAGCCTAGCTGGTATTGATATAGACGCGATGGCTGATGATATGAAGACTAATCAATCTCTTCTAAATATTTTCTATCCAAACCCACAAGAAGATGGAACAATTGTATTTGACGAAAATGTTCAAGCTAAGTATTTGTTTATGTTGCAATTAAATGTTCCTGCATCTTCTGATGAAGCAATGAATTTGCTTGGCGATTTAGATAAAATTTTAAAAGATTCAGGTTATAGATATTCTATTGGTGGTTCAACTCAAATGGTTAAAGATATCTTTGATTCAACCATCAATGAAATGTACAAATATATTTTAGTTGCTGTGCTTGTCATGTTTATCGTTTTATTCTTAACGACAACATCATTTATTGAGCCAGTAATATTCATGTTAACAATTGGTATTTCAATTATTGTTAATATGGGTTCTAACATATTGTTTGGGGAAGTGTCTATTGTAACGTTTGCTTGTTCTGCAGTATTACAATTAGGCCTTTCTATGGACTATTCTATTTTCTTAATGCACGCATTTGCAGAAGAAAAGAAAAAGAATCCATTTGATGAAAAGCTTGCAATGAAAAATGCTATACCAAAAACCTTTGCAACCGTTACTGCATCTGCTTTAACAACAGTTGGAGGCTTCTTGGCGCTATTTGTAATGCAATTTGAAATTGGTGCCGACTTAGGTAAGGTTCTTGCTAAAGGTGTATTCTTAAGCTTAGTTACCGTTATTTTATTACAACCATGCTTAATGCTTATGATGTCAAAGTGGACAGAAAAAGCTGAACACAGAATTTTGTTGCCAAAATTCAAGGGCGCTGGTAAGTTTGCTATTACTCATAGATATATAATCGTTATTATTGCGATTATCATATTGGTTCCATCAATTGTTCTTCAAACACTTCAAGGCAACAATCTTTCTTATTTGAAATTCGTTGAGACTCCAGAAAGAGAACCTGGTTCTATTGAAGAAACAGTAGATACATTATCTAACTCGGTTATCGTAATGGTTCCAGTTTATGATAGAACTAAAGGAGCAACAAAGAAAGATTACAGTGAAGAAAATTTTGGATTCTGTGAAGACTTAAAGAAGCTTTCTGAAGAAACAGGCAATGTTACAGCATACATGAGTATGTATACAATGCTTGGAGATAAAGCCCCAGAAATGATTGAAAAATTAACTACAAAAGCAATCCAAGATATGCTTGTAAAATACCCAGAAGCGGGCATGATTACAGGCTTTATTAATAAAGATGAAAACGGCAAGTATTACACGCTTTATGAAATAATGATAAATTGTCCTGCAGAATCAGATGATGCGGCGTATATTATTAATAAAGTTAACGAATCGCTAGCAAATAGATTCGGGCCAAACGAAGAAACTCATATCCACTATACAACTGGTATGTCGCAAGCAGTATTAGATTTGAAGGATATTACTCCAAGAGATAATCAATTGGTTTCAATTATTTCTATATTGGTAATCTTAGTTATCTTGATTATTACTCAAAAGTCTATAAAACTTCCAATTATATTAATTGGTCTTATCGAATTTGGTATATTTATCAACTTGTCGCTATGCTATATATTCGGAGAAGATATCAACTTTATGTGTTATATCATCCTAAGCTCAATTCAATTGGGATCAACTGTAGACTACGCGATTTTGTATACAGATAAATATCAAAAGAACTTAGAGTTCATGAGTGCAAACGAAGCTGCATATAAGGCGCTTAGGGATAGTGCGTTCTCAATTTTGACATCTGTTGCTATTATGGCAGGCTGTACATTGTCAGTAACCATCGTTGCTTCAAATACGATTGTTAAACAAATCACTTGGTTAATCGCCCGTGGTTCAATAATTAGTGGATTCTTGACCATTGTTGTATTGCCAGCGCTTTTAGTTGTATTTACGGGCAATAAGAAGCTTAAAAAGCGTGGTAGACAAGAGGCCAGACTTCTTAAACTTGTTGAAAAGACAAAGAAAAAGCAAGAAGCAGCAAAATAGTATAAATTATTGGAATAAAACAAAACAAGTGGCGAAAATCGCCACTTGTTTTGTTGTTTATACGTCTATTTGTTTAAGATTAAATCATTCTTGCTTTTACGAACTTATCGTTTAGAGCTAATAATGTTTCTTTAGGAATCTTCTTATCTGTATCGAAGATGATATATGTTAAGTTACCTCTTATAGCACTATTTGTAGCAAGGATAACAACATCCTTACCAACGATAGCCGTAGCTTCTTCAATAGCGTTTTCTGTATTTGCTAAAACTGTAACTCTTTCACCATTTCTTGGAGCCTTTAAGTTAGGGAAGTTTACTGAATTGATAACGTTACCATTTTCAATAAATTCCTTTAATTCATTTGCTGCCATAACTGCACAGTTATCTTCGGCTTCTGGAGTAGATGCACCAAGGTGAGGGAATGTAACAATGTTTTCATTTCCTGTTAGGTTCTTATTTGGAAGGTCAGTAATTACTCTAGCAACTTTACCAGAATTTACAGCGTCTAACAAATCTGCATCGTTGAATAATTCGCCACGTGCACAGTTGATGATAACAACGCCATCTTTCATCTTAGCAATTGAATCTTTATTGATTAATCCTTTTGTGTCATTTGTTGCTGGAACGTGAAGTGTAATGTAATCTGAAGCAGCATAGATAGCATCTAGATTATCTACAACTTGAACGTTTGGATTTAATTGAGCTTTTGCAGCATCTGTTAAGAATGGATCGTATCCAATAATCTTCATTCCAAGAGCGATAGCTGAATCAGCAACTAATCTACCAATAGCGCCAAGACCAATAATACCTAAAGTTTTACCAAAGATTTCTGGTCCGATGAAAGCTTTCTTGCCTTTTTCTACGGCCTTTGGAAGTTCATCATTCTTTTCTAGGCCTTGTACCCATGAAATAGCGTTATAAATTCTTCTTGAGCCTAATAGAAGGCCACAAATAACAAGTTCTTTAACAGCATTTGCGTTAGCACCTGGTGTGTTGAAAACGCAGATACCTTTTTGTGTCATTTCTGGAATAGGAATATTGTTTACGCCAGCACCAGCTCTAGCTACAGCAATAACTGAATCTTGAACAGGGTATTCGTGCATAACGAAACTTCTGACCAAAATAGCGATAGGATTTGGGCTGTTATCTACGATAGCATAATTATCGCTTGTTAAAATATCATTTACTTTTGAACTAATAGGGTTTAATTTTACGATGTCTTGCATAATTGCCTCCTATTTGTGAGCGATTTCAAACTTCTTCATGAATTCGATCAAATCTGTAATACCAGATAATGGCATTGCGTTGTAGATAGAAGCTCTCATACCACCAACAAGTCTATGACCCTTGATAGATACGAAACCGTTAGCTGCAGCTTCTTTTACGAATTCAGCATCTAAATCAGCGTTAGGACTTACGAATGGAACGTTCATCATAGATCTATCTTCTTTATTAACCTTATTAGAATAGAAGTCAGAATTATCGATGAAATCATATAGAAGCTTAGCTTTGTATTCGTTGAACTTTTGTTGTTCCTTAACGCCACCATTCTTCTTTAAGTGTCTTAAGTTTAACATTGCCATGTAAATGCTAAAGCATGGAGGTGTGTTGTATAAGCTGTTAGCTTCTACTTGAGTCTTCCACTTTAACATTGTAGGGCAGATCTTTAATCCATCAGAGATTAAATCATTTCTAACGATAACGATTGTTACGCCAGCTGGAGCAACGTTCTTTTGTGCCCCTGCGTATAGAACACCATACTTAGATACATCAATTTCTTCAGATAAAATTAGAGAAGAAATATCTGCTACTAGTGGGATGTTTGTCTTTGGTAACTTATCCTTTGTATATCTTGTACCAAAGATTGTATTGTTTTGACAAATGTGAACATAATTTGCATCTTCACGGATATCAAATTTGTCTGGAATATATGTGAATGTCTTATCTTCAGATGAAGCAGCTAGGTGAATATCACCATATTTCATAGCTTCTTTGTAAGCCTTCTTAGCGAAGTTACCTGTAACGATGTAATCAGCCTTTAGGTTATCTTCCTTTAATAGGTTTAGTGGAACTGCTTCAAATTGAGTAGAACCGCCGCCTTGAACTAGGATGATAGAGTAGTTTTCAGGAACGTTCATAAGTTCTCTGATAAGTGCTAAACATTCGTTGTTAATAGCGTCGTATTGCTTGCTTCTGTGAGACATTTCGCAAACGCTCATGCCGCATCCTTGATAATCTACGAAATCCTTTTGTGCTTCTTCAAGAACTTCTAGTGGTAGCATTGATGGGCCAGCAGAGTAGTTGTAAATTCTGTTCATAATGTGTATCTCCATTAAATATTTATTTATCAATTTATTAGTCTTGATTTAATAATCGACACGCCCATTATAAACAACAAAATAAGAAAAAGCAAGCGATTTTTTGCCCTATGTTAATTATTTAACAAAGTTTTAGGCAAAAAAGGTTCAAAATTGAGGTAGTTTATGGACGATATTTAAAAATATATGCACAAAATATAAATGCATATTTTAGTGTGATTATTCAGTGTGACAACAAAAAATAAAGCAAATATCGAATAATTATAAAAAGTGTGACAACTAATATTTTGGAAAAATCACATTGTTAAATAATTAACGAAAAAATTTTATAAAATATTGAAAATTTTACATTTCGTGGTTCAAAGAGGCATTTTAGTAAAAGTGGGTATGAGGTCTTTATTTTGCGCGAGCACTTGATATATATACGCAATTTATAATATAATATTAAAGATTTTTATGAAGGAGTGTTATGGCAAAGAAATATAATCCGCTATCAATAGTATTTTTGGGTGGTGTCGGTGAAATCGGCAAAAACTTGACTGCAATTAAATATGGAGAAGAAATCCTAATTGTTGATTGTGGTTCATCTTTTCCAACACAAGATACACCAGGCGTTGATTTAATTGTTCCAGACTTTTCATATCTTGAAGAAAACAAAGATAAGATTGTCGGCCTTGTTATAACTCACGGACATGAGGATCACATTGGCGGTATACCATTTTTATTAGCAAAGATTCCAAACATTCCAATTTATGGTTCAAATCTTGCGATTGCTTTAATAGAGCACAAGCTAAAAGAAAAGAAAGTAAATACTGCAGAATTAAATGTAGTTGAAGCTGAAGATAAAATACAACTTGGTTCATTTACGGTTGAATTTATTCAAGTTGCTCACTCAATTATTGGGGCATTTGCGCTTGCTATTACAACTCCACGTGGACTAATTTTCCATACTGGAGATTTCAAGATTGACTATACCCCTATTGGCAATTCTAAGCCTGTAGATATTTCTTCTTTTGCAAGAATTGGAAATAGAGGCGTTTTATTGATGCTTGGAGAATCTACAAACGTAGAAAAGCCAGGTACTACTATTTCTGAAAAGCACGTTGGAAAGACTTTAGATAAAATCTTTATGGCAAATCCGGATAAGCGAATTATCATTGCTACATTTGCATCAAATGTAAATAGAGTTCAACAAATCATATCTATTGCAGAAAAGAGCGGAAGAAAAGTAGCTTTTTCTGGACGATCAATGATTAAAATCTGCGAAATGGCTTTAGATATGGGCTTAATTACTATGGATAGAGAAAACCTCGTAGAGGTTGAACATATAAAAGATTATCCACCAGAAAAGACTTGTATTATATCAACGGGTTCTCAAGGCGAACCAATGAGCGCATTGACAAGAATGGCAAATGGCGTAGATAAAATCAAAGTTCAAGATGGAGACTTAATTGTAATTTCTTCTTCAGCAATTCCGGGAAATGAAAAAGCAATTTACACAGTTATAAATAATCTTTATCGTCAAGGAGCTAAAGTTATGTATGGCTCACTTGAAGAATTACACGTATCTGGCCACGCATGTCGTGAAGAGCTTAAGATGATGTTATCTCTAATTCGTCCAAAGTTCTTTATTCCAGTTCATGGTGAATATAGACATCTAAAGCAACATGCAAAGCTTGCTCAAGATTTGGGCATTCCAAAAGAGCATATTGAAATTGCTGAAATTGGCGATGTAATAGAGATTAAGACAAAGAAGATGCAACATAACGACAAAGTTAAAGCTGGCGCATTATATGTAGATGGCTTGGGACAAATATCTCACGAACTTGTAAAAGAGAGACGTCAACTATCTAACGAAGGCCTTATAGTTGTTGTTTGCAAAGTAAATAAGACACATAAGATTCTATCTGATGATTACATCATTGATACACGTGGTGTAGATTTAAGAGACGAAGATATGGAAGAAATTAAGATTTGTATGCAAAAATCATTTGTACAAGTTGATGTTGCAAATAAACCATTTGATAAAACTCAATTCGAACAAATTGCTTCTAAAAAGGTAGCAAATAGAATAGCAAAGCTTACAACTCAAAAGCCACTTGTTGTTCCTGTTGTAGTATTTGAAGATGAAATAAAGGATATGTATGAATAGCACGCTTGAAGAGATAAGAAAATTATCTGAGATAGAATTTTTGCCAATTTTATCTAAAGAGTGCGAAAAGGTCTTAATAGACCTTATGGAAAAAGAAAAGCCAACAAAGATTTTAGAGATAGGAACTTGCGTTGGGTATTCATCAAGCATAATGCTACTTAATTCTTCGGCTTCAATTGATACAATTGAATTGGATGAAGAAAGACAAAAGGTAGCAAAAAATGTTTGGAAAGCGCAAAACTTGCAAGATAGAGTAACAGCTTATCTTGGAGATGCAAATGTAATTTTAAAAGATGTAGTTAAGAACAAGGAATATGATTTTGTGTTCTTAGATGGACCAAAGTCAAGATACCTTGAACATTTGAATATAGTTTTGCCATTTGTAAAAAAAGGCGGAATTATACTTGCGGATGACGTGTTGTTCTTTGGACTTGTGAAGGGCGAAGAGCATGTGGCGCATAAGCATAGAACAATAGTTAGACATTTGAGAGAATTTCTACAAGATGTAGAGAATCGTAAAGATGTCGAAATGGAATTAATAAAAGAAGGAAATGGCATAGCCATAATAAGGAAAAAATGATTGAATTATTAGCACCAGCTGGAGACTTGAACAAATTAAAAACTGCAATTCATTTTGGAGCAGACGCTGTATATGTAGGCGGCAGCGCGTTTTCTTTACGCGCAAACGCGAAAAATTTTGGCGAAGAAGAATTACTAGAAGCTGTAAAGTATGTACACGATGCAAAAAAGAAGATTTATGTTGCTGTAAATATTTTTGCATTTAATGACGATTTTGATGAATTGAAGAAATATTTTGTATTTTTGCAAAAGGCAAACGTTGATGCTGTAATCATTTCAGATCCAGGTGTAATTTGTGTATGCAAAGAAGTTGCCCCAGGTCTTGAGATTCATTTATCTACTCAAGCAAATACTACAAACAAGTATGCTGCAAAATTCTGGGCAGATAATGGTGTAAAGAGAATTGTACTTGCTCGCGAAACAAAACTTGAAGACATCAAGGGTATTAGAGAATATTTACCAGATGATGTTGAAATAGAGGCATTTGTTCATGGTGCTATGTGCATTTCATATAGTGGAAGATGTTTACTTTCAAATGCGCTAACAGGTCGTTCTTCAAATAGAGGCGATTGTGTACAAGCATGCAGATGGGAATTTGAATTCTATGAAAAAAATAGAAAAGGAAGTCCTTTAACTATTGGTGAAGATGGAAGGGGTACTTATATCATGAATTCAAAAGACTTGAACATGATAGAGCACATAGATAAATTAATTGAAGCTGGCGTTTATTCTTTCAAAGTTGAAGGAAGAATGAAGTCTCCATATTATGTAGCAAGCGTTATAAACGCTTACAGAAAAGCAATAGATCTTTACTACAAAGATCCAAAGAATTATAAGCCATCTCAAGCGCTTATTGATGAACTTTTCAAAAACAGCCATAGAGATTACACAACAGGATTCTATTTTGGAGAAAAAGATTCAGTATGCTTAGAAACATCTCAACCAAAGTGCGATTATGAATTCATTGCTGAAGTTAGAGGCTATGACGAAGGAAAAGGAATGCTTTTAGTTGAAATGAGAAATAGATTCCAAAAGGGAGATGTATTAGAAATTCTTTCTAACAACGACGAATATTGGAATAAGCAATTGAAAATTGAAGAAATGTATGACGAGAAAGGCAACCCAATTGATGATGCTAAACTTGTTCAACAAAAGATATACATAAAAACAGACATGAAGCTAACAGAAAGAGATATTTTAAGAAAGAGGGTTTAAGATGAAAAAGACAGTAGTTGTATTCTACTCAGAAGGGTATTGTGATCAAGTTGCTTTAGCACTTAACGAATACTACAGCACTATTGCTGATGAAGTATCTGTGCTTTTGATTAACGAAAAACAATATACATCTTTTGGAGCTAGAAAGTTTAAAGACAATATGTACAAATTTTCTATGAGATATTTCCCAAGTATCAATAGATTCGGGGGTTTTATTTCATATCAGTACAACGAAAAATTTAAAAACAAGTTCTCAAAGAATGCTAAGGAAACTGAAGTTGAAGATGAGCAACTACCAGCTGAAGTTAAGGAAGAATCTTTCAAAGGTGTTAAGATGCACTTTAGAAAGATGGATAACATACTACTTCGTTTTAACCCTGACGTTGTTGTATGTACAACCCCAGTATCTCTTGAAAAAGCACTAAAGGCTAGAGAAAGATTAAGATCTTCTGTGCAAATTTGCGTAGCAATTACAGATTATTGTACAAATAGAGGTATGATTAACCACGGTGTAGATAAATACATCGTTCAAAACTCTAGCATCAAACAAACTTTAATTACATTTGGAATTAAAGAACAAGTTATTAAAGTTGCTGGAACTCCAATTTGTGCATCTATCACGGAAAAGTTTGATAGAGCTAAGGTTTTAGAGGAGTTTAACATAGTTAATAAAGACATCCCAAATGTCATGATAGTAGCAGGAAGATGTGGATGCGCAAGAGTAATTGATGCATTTAAAGATCTAGCAACATATTCAAATGAAATGAATTTGTTTGTATTTGCAAATGATTCTCAAAATATTCATTCATTCGTAAAGACATATGTTAAAGCTGCAAAGCAACAAGAAAATATTTACGTTATTGACGAAGTCAACAATATGGCAAAGATATATTCAATTATGGATGTCATTGTTACATCGCCAACAGCAGCAATTACATACGAAGCATCTGTAAGAGGAATTCCAACCGTTCTTTTAAAGCCTGCTAATCAATTAGAAGAAGGGAACTACACATATCTTTCAACAAACGGGTATTCATTCATTGGAGAAAAGACATCTCACCTAGTGCCAACAGTTCTTGCATTGACAAAGGGTGAGAATTTAGATGGAACAAAGCTTAGCGTTAAAACTTCATCAGCAAATAACGCAAAAGAATATGGCGATACAATTCTTGCTATGGTATCTGAAGATATGCAATTAAAGAAACAACAAAAGGCAGCTTCAAAGAAAGCTAAGCAAGAAAAACAAGCTGAAGAAACTAAGCAAGCAGAAGAGAACAAAAAGGAAGAAAAGCCTAAAAAGGCTACAAAGAAAAAGAATAATGGCTAAAATCGTAGAAATAGACGATAACTCAATACTTCTAGAACTTGGAGTTGAAGTTGGAGATGAGATATTGGGCTTCAATGGCGAACCTATTGAAGATATCTTAGATTACGATTACTATGATGGCCAAAATGAATTTACTATAAATATGCGCTCAAAACAGGGCGATAAAGTGGATTTGGAAATTGAAAAATTAGATACAGAAACAATGGGAGTAACATTAGACGATTCTGTCTTTTTGACACCTATCCATTGTAGAAATAAATGTGCATTTTGCTTCGTGGATCAATTGCCAAAAGGCTTGAGAGAAACTCTATATGTAAAAGATGACGATTATAGATTGAGTTTTGTGTGTGGTAACTTTGTTACTTTAACAAATGTATTTGAACATGAACTTAATAGAATTGTGAAATATCATCTATCGCCACTATACATATCTGTACATGCTTCAACTCCTGAGATGGTAAAAAAGCTTGTTGCAAATCCAGAAGCCACAAAGACTATCGATAAGATTAAGTTCTTGGCGAAAAATGGAATAAAGATGCACACGCAAATTGTTATGTGCAAAGGATATAACGATGGAGAAGAACTTCAAAAGACAATGGAAGAACTATTCAAGGTATATCCACAAGTTCAAACTCTAGCTATAGTTCCTGTTGGATTGACAGAATATAGAAATGATGTTGAGCAGCTTGCACAAATAGATAAAGAAACAGCTATAAAAACAATTGAGCAAGTAGATAAATTCAATAAAGAAAAAGGCGTAACTTTTGCATATTGTTCAGATGAATTCTATGTAAAGGCAGATGTTGAAGTTCCAAATTATGAATATTATGGCGACTTTGCTCAAATAGAAAATGGCATTGGCCTTTGCAGAGTGTTTATGGATGGCATCAAAGATGCCATTAAAAAAGCAAAAGGCTCTCAAAATAAGGCAACAATTGGCCTTATTACTGGGCAATCTTTTAAGGGCTATCTAAAGACGGCCGTTAAGATGATAAATGAAAAATATCCAAATGTTGAGTTTATAATTTACGACATTATAAACAACTTCTTTGGAAAAACTATTACAGTTGCTGGATTGATTACTGGAACGGACATTGTAGCACAAGTTACAAATCCACCAAAAGATGTAATAATTCCTGCGACAATGCTAAGAGAATTTACAGACACAATGCTTGATGGAATGTCTGTAAAAGAACTAGAACAAAAATTGAACGCAAAGGTACATGTAAATCATGGACCAGAAGACTTAATAAAAATAGTAGGTGAGATAAGTGAGTAAAATACCTTTAATTGCCATCGTCGGAAGACCAAATGTAGGGAAAAGTACGCTTTTCAACAAAATAGTTGGAAAGAGAATTTCTATTGTTGAAGATTTCGAGGGTGTAACTAGAGATAGAGTATATGCAGATGCGGAGTGGTGCGGAAAAGCATTCACTTTGATAGACACAGGCGGCTTAGATATAAAGAGTGAAGATGTAATGTGGTCCCATATAAGAGCACAAGCTGAACTTGCTATAGATTTAGCTGATGCTATTATCTTTGTTGTTGACGGGAAAAGTGGCCTTACAGCAAACGATCATGAAGTAGCAGCATTTTTGAGAAAAACATCAAAGCCAATAGTTATTGCTGCAAACAAGGTAGATAATAACGAATTAGATAACGTTTATGACTTCTATGAATTGGCGCTAGGAAATGTAATTCCAACTTCAGCAGAACATGGTATTGGCGTTGGAGATTTATTGGATGAAGTTCTTTCGAACTTTGATTATTCAAAGATAGACGCACAAGAAGATGTTCTAAAGATAGCAATAGTTGGAAAGCCAAATGCCGGCAAGAGTTCTTTGACAAATAGAATCTTAGGAAATGATAGAGTTATTGTATCCGATATCGCAGGAACAACACGTGATGCTATAGATACTCCTTTTGATTTCAAAGGAAGACATTGCAGAATCATAGATACTGCAGGTATAAGAAAGAAAGCAAGCGTAGAAGAAGGTATAGAACAATATTCAGTTCTAAGATCACTTGCTGCTATTCGTGAAGCTGATGTTGTACTTGTAGTTGTTGATGCATCTGAAGGCTTAACAGAACAAGATATAAAGATTTGCGGATATGTTCATGAGCAATTGAAACCATCTGTTATTGTAATGAACAAATGGGATGCAATCGAAAAAGATACATTCACAGTAGATAAGTTTAATGCTTATTTGAACCAAGAATTAAATTTCATGGACTACTATGTACCAATCTATATCTCAGCAAAGACTGGTCAACGTGTAGAGAAGGTATTAACAACAGCACTTGAAGTTTACGAAGAAGCTTCAAAGCGAGTTCAAACAGGAATCTTGAATGATGTGCTTGCAGATGCTATGGTAGCTGTTGAACCACCTTCAACTCACGGAAGAAGATTGAGATTGTATTATGCAACACAAGCGCAAACAAACCCACCAGTATTTCTACTATTTGTTAACGATGCATCTTTGATGCATTTCAGTTATCAAAGATATCTAGAAAATACATTAAGAAAAGCATTTATCTTCAAAGGAACGCCAATAAAGATTATTGCACGTTCTAGAGAGGACGAAGAAGAAAAATAAGAATAACCCACGTTAGTGGAAATTTTGAATATATTTGGAGATGTAAAATGAATTATTTAGAATTGAACAAAGAAAAGTTAGAACAACTTTTAGATGCAGCAAATGATGAGTTCAAGCAAATCAGAGCAAAAGGCTACAATGTAGATATTTCTCGTGGTAAACCTTGTTCTGAACAATTAGATTTCGGTATGGAAATGTATAATCTTGGAGATTCTCTAAAGCATATGCCAAAGAATTATAGAAACTATGGTATGCTTGATGGTATTCCTGAAATGAAGCAATTATTCGGAGATATGCTAGGATTAAATGCTGACGAAATTATTGTATGTGGTAACAGCTCTTTGAATTTAATGTATGATACTGTTCAACGTAATTTACAATTTGGTGTTTGTGGAATGACTCCATGGAATCAAATTAAAGCAAAATTCATTTGCCCAGTTCCTGGATATGATAGACACTTCGCTATATGCGAACATTTTGGAATTGAAATGATCTCTGTTCCAATGGATGAACATGGCCCAGTTATGGATATCGTAGAAAAGCTAGTTGCTTTAGATGATACTATAAAGGGTATTTGGTGTGTTCCTAAATATTCTAACCCAACTGGCGTTACATATTCTGATGAAGTAGTTGAAAGACTAGCAAAGATGCCAACAAAGGCAAAAGATTTTAGAATTTTCTGGGATAACGCATACTGCGTTCATGATTTAGCGGATGAAACAGATCCATTATTAAATATCATGGAAACAGCTAGAAAATATGGCAACGAAGATAGAATCTACGAATTTACATCTACATCTAAAATTACATTAGCAGGCGGCGGTGTTTCTTGTATAGGATGTTCAGAAACAAACAAGAAAGACATCTTATCTCATTTAACATATCAATGCATAAGCTATGACAAGGTATCTCAATATATTCATTACATATACATGAAAGACATGAACCATTTAAAGGAAATCATGAATAAACATAAGGCTATCATCAAGCCAAAGTTTGATAAATTCCAAAACGCTTTCGACGAAGCATTTAGTGTAGATAGCCATATTGCTAAATGGACAAAGCCAAACGGAGGTTACTTCATCACACTTGATGTATATAAAGGATGTGCAAACAGAGTATATTTGCTTTGCAAAGAAGCAGGATTGACTCTAACAAAGGCAGGAGCTCCATTCCCATATGGACAAGATGATGCGGACGCAACACTACGTATCGCTCCAACATTTACATCTGATACTGACATCGATATCGCAATAAAGATTTTGGTATGCTGTGTAAAGAAGGCATGTCTAGAAAAATTAATCGAGGAATACAATAAATAATGAAATTATTCATTGCATCAGATATTCATGGATCAAAATACTATGCTCAAAAGCTAGTTGAAAGATTTGAAAAAGAAAAGGCAGATAAACTTATTCTTTTAGGGGACATATATTATCATGGGCCAAGAAATCCACTTCCAAAGGATTATGCGCCAATGGAAGTTGCAAATCTTTTAAATCCTATGGCAGATAAATTAATTGTTATACAAGGAAACTGTGATAGTGAAGTTGATCAAATGATTTCTAAATTCCATTTTGTTAAAGAATCAATGATTCTTTTGGATGGGAAAAAGATTATGCTAACACATGGTCATATCCTAAATAAAGACAATTTAGAAAAGGGCGCATATGACGTTTTAGCATATGGACACTTCCATATAAATATGATGGAGAAAAAAGATGGAGTTTTGATTATAAATCCAGGCTCAGTATCTTTACCAAAAGAAAATTCAATATCTGGGTACATCACAATAGAAAACAACATAGTAAAGCAATTTGATATTGAAGGGAACATAATACAGCAAGAACAAATTTAGTCGCATAATTGGGTATAAAGTGCGCTAAATGTGCGCGTATTTGCATAAACGCGCGATAAATTATATAATTAAAATATAAAAGGCTTATAAGCAGAGGGGGCTTATATATGAAAAAATATGCTGTTGTAATTTCTATCGTTGCAGTATTTGCGATACTTTCTTTATCTATCGCAGTAGTCCCAACTTATCAAAATACAGATAATGCTGTATTGAATACGTTTGATTTGGACCCAGTAATTGAAGCTGCAATAGAAAATGACGTTAATAATGCACTAGAAGGCAATATTGCTAGTTCTACTTTAGAAGAAAACGTTGTAAATGAAGTTGAACCAGAAGTAATTGGAGCATCTTCAAGCGTTGATCTTCCAAAAGAAACTATTAATGGTGCTGATTTAATATTAAAAGATGTAGGTGGGAAAAGAAAGGTTGTTGGGTATAACTCAATTGGAGATACACTAAAACTTGGCAACTATGGCGACACTTCAGACGATTTTATTGAAATCGGAGAAGGTGCATTTAGAAATTGTAAATCATTAAAGACTGTAGATTTAGAAGATGCAATCTATCTTGAAAAGATTGATATGGCAGCTTTCTATGGTTGTAC
Source organism: Clostridiales bacterium (assembly GCA_015055975.1). Classification (GTDB taxonomy): domain Bacteria; phylum Bacillota; class Clostridia; order Christensenellales; family UBA3700; genus UBA3700. Next base: position 87,728 of record SVHF01000001.1, read on the forward strand.
AAATTTAACTACTGTAAAAATTCCTGCATCCGTAAATGTAATCGGGGGATATGCTTTTGCAAATACTCCATGGTTAAAGATCCAAAGGGGCGGTGAAGGAACAGAAACACAATTAGTTAAAGTAAACGATATTATTATTGATGGCGTAAAAGCTATTGGTATAAACGGGAAAATTGAAATAGGCACAAATGTTAAAAAGATTGCACCATATGCATTCGCATATAACTATAAGATGACAGCTTTAGTTATAAATGCAAGAACAGACTTATTAGAAATACCATATAGAGCATTTGCAAATTGTACAAAACTTTCTGCAGTATCTATAGAAGGTGTAAGATCAATAGCTGCTAGTGCATTTGCTGGATGTACTGCATTGACTGAAGTTAAGAAATTCTCTAATGTATTTACAGGATTTGGCGATGGAGCATTCTCTGGATGTACAGCGCTTGCATCTTGTGATTATTCTACATGCAGCGGTGGTGATTCATTTACAATCGGAAATCAAGCATTTATGGATTGTAAGTCATTAACAACTATTTCATTCCCATTAAAATTGGGAAGCATAGGAACTTCTGCATTTATGCGTTGTGAAGCTTTAACTTCAATTGAATTTGGAGGAACAGACACACGTACAATTACTTTGGCACAAGCAGCCTTTAAGGATTGCAAGAAACTTGCAACAGTAACAAAAGGAGAAAATATTACTTTGAAAGCAGGCTCAGGTATCAATGATTCACAAATCATAGAGAATGTTTTCAGAAATACAAAAGTAACAAGTATTAGTTAATGGATCGAAAATATCAACTTAGACACTCGCTATATTTATTTATAGCAGCAGTAGTCTGGGGGATTTCATTTGTATCGCAAAGATCCGCCATGCAAACAGAGCTTGGCGGATTTACATTTAACGGGATAAGGCTAATGATAGGATCTCTAGCCCTTATTCCTGTTGTTTTATTTCTTCGTCACAAAGAAGGAGTAAATAAATGGGAGCCAGAAAAGAAAAAAGTATATAATAAATATACTTTAATTGGCGGTATCATTTGTGGCCTTATATTGTGCTTAGCATCAAATCTTCAACAATTCGGAATAAAGGGAATATCTGCAGGTAAAACTGGATTTATTACAGCAATGTATATTATCGAAGTTCCAATTATAGGGTTGTTTTTAAAAAGAAAAACATCTTGGCTTTTAGCACTTGCCGTACCACTTGCTGTTGGCGGTATGTTCCTTTTGTGTATGGTTGGCGAATCGTTTTCATTTGGAACAAGTGAACTATTAGTATTAATGTGTTCTTTTGTATATAGTTTGCATATTATGGTCATAGATTATTATGCGCCAAAAGTTGATTGTGTTTTAATGTCTTGCATCCAATTTGCTGTAGCTGGTGTAATATCATTGATATTAATGGGAATATTTGAAACTCCAAAAATGGATGCAATTTTAAATTGTTCTGTAGAAATATTGTATGCAGGTATCGGTTCATGTTCAGTTGCATACACACTTCAAATAGTTGGACAAAAGAATATGAATTCAACAGTGTCTGCTTTGATATTATCTTTAGAATCAACAGTATCTGTTTTATCTGGTTGGATAATATTGCACGAAAGCTTATCTATATACCAAGCATTTGGATGTGTGTTAATGTTTATAGCAATCGTTATCGCACAACTACCAAGTGAATGGATATCTAAAATATTTAAACCTAAAAAAGTAGAAGAAAAAGAGGAAGAAAAATGCGAGCAGCAATAGTTCTTAATTCAAAAGGGAATATAGCAAAAATTGAAGAAGATTATATTATAGCTACCGATGCTGGATATAAAGAGGTTTTGCTACAAGGCAAAAAGCCTAATATCGTCATTGGTGATTTTGATTCTTCAGATATGCCTAAGGATTTGGACGTTATAAAACTTCAAATCGAAAAGGATGATACAGATGGCCAAGCTGCTATTGAGTATGCAAAAGAGCATAGCATCGATGAAATTGTCATCTATGGAGTAACAGGCGGTAGATTGGATCATGAGCTTTGTAATTTATCTTTACTTGCAAAAGCACACTCTTATGGAATTAATGCGAGCGCAAAACAGCCCGATGTGACGATTTTCTATAAAGAGACGGGTAAAGTTACGTTTGATATAAATAAGGGCGCCACATTCTCTATTATTGCCTTTGGCGATGAATTAACTATTACAAATGGTAAAGGATGTAAATATCCAATAAATAATTTAAATATTTCAAAATATGATTTAGGTCGTTCTATATCTAATATAGCGCTTGATGATAAAGTATCTTTTGAAATAATAAAAGGATCGTGTTTAATATTTAAATATTAAAAGGACAGCTCCCAAGGCGGGAGCTGTATTTGATTTTAGTTGTTAGTTGTATCAGTAGCTTGTTGCTTAGGTGCTTCAGTAGTTTTTTCTACTTCTTCACCATATAGTTCTGTAAGTGAAACTGTTGCAGCTTTTGCTTTTGTATATTTAGCAAGGGCTCTTGCAAAATTCTTTGAAGATAATAATAAAACTCCAGCAACTAACGCGATAGCAATATCTACAAATACAAATGAGTTGTAAGCTGTAGAGTATAAGAATAAGTTATCAACTCCAGCATCTTTTGCATATGCACCAAATGCAAATACACCAGATAATACGTGAGCGATAAATCTACCTAAAGATGCAATGATTGCGCTTAGAGCGAATTTAACTTGTGGTAATTTTTCTAATATATTAACATCCTTTAGACATCCAGCAAGGCTGATGAAAGCAAATGCGATTGGGTAGTCTAATAGGAATTGTGCTGGGTGAATAATAAATGGATCTTGAATAGCTTGTAATAATCCATAGAATACTCCAACGATAAGACCTTTTTTAGAACCATAAACATAAGCAAATAGCATGATTGGAACTAATGATGCAAATGTAACTGTACCACCTTGAGGCAATTTAAATAGTGCGATATAAGATAGAGCAAATGATAGGGCAATTGAAATTCCTGCAAAAGCAATTGATCTTGTATCAAACTTTAAATCACCTTTTCTATCTGCAAAATAAGCAATTGCGATAAGACCTATAACTAAAGCTGCAGCGCTTACATATAGATTTACATTATTTAATTGACCATATTCGCCTGTGTAATATCCATCGCCTTCGATATTTCTAGAATAGAAAATAGCTGTTGTAACAATAGTTGTAATAATAGAAGCTACGATTAATGCGCCACTAGCAATTCCTGCAATCTTTAGGGATTTAGATTTTTTGCTAGATAAGAACATCAATAGAGATGCGCTTAACAATATAATAACTAATGTTATTAAACCTGGGATAAATACATAATATGTAATATCCTTGCTTACCCAATTATCTTCAAGATATTGAGCATTGTAGTGTTTAGCAATGTCTAAAGATAACATCAATATTCCTACAACTACTGCATATAGTAGAATTCCGATTGATGCTGGCTTTAAAGCTTTGATAAACAATTCTTTTTTTGTAAAGTACAACACGATGCCGGCAATAACTAATAAACCAGCAAGAGCTATTGTTGTCCATTTTACGATTGGCTCTGCAGTATCTACTGCATAAGCAGATAATAAATAAAACATAAAAAAACTCCTTTGGCTAAGGAGAACTGTGTGTTAAGTATTGATAACTTCCTTTCGCAAGTATTACCTTGTTACAAGTTCAAAGGGTATATCTCAGCCTTTATGGCACCCCTAGCCATCAAATAATATAAGGCTTTGGCAAGGTGTTGTCAATTGAAATAAATACCAATTTAGCATATAATTATTTAGATGGAAAATTTAGATTTGAAAGTTCAAGATTTATACCTAAAATATTTTGGTGGCTACCTAGGGGTTGACATGGTTTCATTTGAAACAAATGACTCTATTGCAATCCTTGGAAAATCTATGTCAGGAAAGACATCGCTTTTAAGATGTATTGCAGGCCTTGAAAAATATGAAGGAATTATTACTTCAAATGCTCAAAACCTTGCTTTTACTTTTGATTTAAATTCTCTTAAGAAAAATAAAAGCGCAAAAGATAATATTGCGTATCCATTAGTATTAAGAAAAGAAACAAATATTGATGATAAAGTTTTAAATATTGCAAAGCGTTTTAAAATCCAAGATATTCTTGATTTACCTATATCTAAATTAACAGATGCTGAAAAAAGATTAGTAATACTTTCTCGAACATTTGTTAGGGATGCAGATTTGTATCTATTAGATGATCCATTAAAAGATGTTGAAAATAGAGAAGAATATTTCAAGATATTGATGGATGTAATTAAGGATAAGAAAGTTATTTATGCAACAACAAATGTTGATGAAGCATTAAGCTTTAAAAACATACTTTGCATGGCATATAAAAAGGCTATTGGATTTGGAACAAAAGAAGAAATATTATTGCGTCCAAAAACAATAGATGTTTTAAAACTATTTGGTGATATAAAAACAGTAAATATTGAACTTAAAAAAGATGGAGATAAATATTATATTGAATATGAAAATATTAAATATGATGTAAAAGCTCCAATAAGTGATATTTATCTAAATAGAGAAGTAGTGTTTGTTTTGGATGATAAAAAGCCAAAATTGGACATGTATTTTGATAAATCAACAGAATATATAATATCGAGGGCATAAAATGGACGACAATAAGATTGATGTTTTTCAAGATGAAGACACAAAACAAAAAGATATTTTTGTAGATTATTCTAATGAACCTAAGAACCCAAAAGAAGTATCAACAAAAACGGCAGTGATTGCTATTGTTGCTACGTTCATAGTTTTGTTAATTATAGGCGCTGCATTTACTGCAGGATTCTTTACTGCAAAATCAACAGGAATCGAAGGTGATATGCCACTTTTGGAAAAGGCTTATGAATATGTAAAATACTATTATTATCAAGATATTTCATTTAGCGAATTTCAAGAAACAGCATCTCTATATATGGTAAGCGCGTTAGATAAATTCTCAGGAGCTACATATGCACAAGTGCCAGCCGGAGAATATACATTTGGATATGCAGAAAGTACAACGGATTATAATGAACATATTATAGCTAAAGTTGTTCAATCATCTCCTATGCAAGAGGCTATCGCAAAAACTAAGTGCTCAAGTCCAACATATACGCAAGGATCTTTATATAAATATGTTGAATATGCTGTTCAAGAAAATGTAGAAGAAAGCAAAATTAAAGTTGGAATAGGGGATAAATTAGTAGCTATAAGTTTTAATGGACTACAACCAATTTTTGTGGAAGGCTTATCAACTGATTCTATTAAATCTTTATTCTCTAGTGCAGATACAGATACATTTACGTTCTATTTTGCCCCATCTGACGGTGAAGGACATTATCCATATGATTATGTATATAAATATATTGTCACAAGAAGATTTGTAACAACAAAACATGCGTTTTTATATACTCCAGAAGAAATCGGGGATACAACAGGAACTACTGCCATGATAGTATTTGATTCATTCTCAGGATCTGCAATTAAAGACTTCCATGATTGTGCTCAAGCCTTCGTTGATGCGGGATACACAAAACTTATTTTAGATTTAAGAGCTAATGGCGGTGGAGACGAAGCTATATTGCAATATTTAGGTGGTTGCTTAATTAAAGGCGCAGAAAAAGATGATAAGGATATAATAAAATATGTTAAGAATTCAGGAAAAGGTAAATTCGTAACTGAATATGTTAAATCGACAAAGGCTGGTACATTCGAAAGCGATGAAGAGGTAACGACATATAATGCAGTAAATCTTCCAGCTTTAGTTGAAGGATTTAATATGACTATTCTTTGCGATGGACATACAGCATCTTCATCTGAAGCATTAATTGGAGCTTTGATGTATTACAATAATGCAGAAATTATAGGACGCACTACATATGGCAAGGGCGTAGGACAAGTTGTTATTCGTTTTACAGAAAAATATGACTTGCTAATAACAAATGGTAAATACTATATTCCAACAGATTCAAATGGTGACGGAATAATAGAATGGGATACATGTATTCATGGTGTTGGATTTATTCCAAAAGAAGAAAATACAATAGATAAAGTCGTTAGACCAATATCTACAGATAAAGCTATTAAAAGAGCGTTGACACTTTTAAATAGCTAAGACTATAATACTTATGACCTATTTAGGGATTTATTCCTAAATCGGCCTTGAAAATATGACTAAATCGATGAGGATTCGGAGAGTAAGTAAGATCAATATTCTGACTTATAACTCCGCTTTTGGCGGAGTTTTTTAATCCTAAGGAAGGCAATATGAGAAGAATTGGCGTAATTGGAATTGTTCTTAAAAACAAAGAACATGTAAGCGAGGTAAACAAGCTTTTATCTGAATATTCAGATATCATCTTCGGTAGAATGGGAGTTCCAGATAAAGAATCAGGAATTAATACCATTTCAATTATGGTTAAGGGAACTAATGAAGAAGTATCAGCTTTAACTGGAAGATTAGGAAGGCTTGATGATGTTTATGTAAAAAGTGCTTTAACAAGCATGGAGGTTTTATAAATGAAAAAGGTTTTAATATCTTTATTAGTAGTTTTAGTAATACTAACAACAGTATTTGCATTTGCTTGCAATACAGAGAAAAAGCCAGAAGGTGAATACACAATCGTTTCTCCAGATGGCGCACCAGCTTTTGCGCTAGCATCATTTTTTGAACAACCAAATTCTGATGCAACATTTAAAGTAATACCATCAATTGTTTCATCAACTTTAATTAAGGCAGAAGCAATTAAAGCAGACTTTGCTATCGTTCCTGCTAATATGGCAGCAATTTTATACAATCAGGGCGCTGAATATAAGATGGTAGCATCAGTTACAAACGGAAATATGTTCTTTGTATCAAATCATGAGAACACAACGTTTACGCTAAATGACTTAAAGGGTCATGTCCTATATTCAATCGGACAAGGTTCTGTTCCAGCATTCATTATGTTAAACATTCTTACAAATGCAGGAATTGAATGCGAAGTATCTGAAACTCCAGTTGAAGGCAAGGTTGCAATTCAATATGTAGCAGATGGCCCAGCATTAATTACAAAAGTTAAAACAGCAACAGGAACAGTATATGGAAATCTAGCTGAGCCTGCAGTTACAACATTTATGTCAAAGGGAGGATATAGAGTTGCTGATGTGCAAGAATTATGGAAAGAATCAACAGGATCTTCTATAAAGGGATTTGCTCAAGCTGTTTTAATTGCAAAGAAATCTATTTGTGATGAAAAGCCAGAAGTAGTAGATGCTGTTATAAATTCAATTAAGGGAAGCGAAACATTTATTGTTGAACACGCAGAAGAAGTAAGACAAGATATAAAGTCATATTATGAAGAAACATCTTTAAAGAATCCAATTACATCAGAAGTTGTACAAAACTGCAACGTTCATATATACAAAGCATCAGAAAACATTGACTACATTTTAGCAACTCTAAATGCAGCATATGCAATAAATTCACAATCAGTAGGAGGTAGCGTTCCAGCAAAGGATAGCGGATTCTATTATTAATGAACAATAAGTCGATAAAGTATTTGGATATATTATTGCCATTTATAGCTCTAGGGATAGTAGTAGCCCTATGGGCTATTGTGGCTGCAGCTGTTGGCTCGCAGATAGTATTTCCATCACTTTTATCGACTCTAAAAGCATTATTTAATTTATTTGGCGAAGGGTCATTTTATGTATCTATTGGCAATTCGCTACTTAGAGTTTTGATATCGTTTGTAATTTCATTTTTATTTGCTCTTATATTTGCAATCCTTTCTTCGCTTTTAAAAAATGTAGGGAAGGTTGTATCAATACTTACATCAATAATGAGAACGATACCAACAATGTCAATAATTCTATTGGCGCTTATTTGGCTATCTACTTTAAATGCGCCAATGTTAGTTGCTATTTTAGTAATCTTCCCATTGCAATATGCAGGACTTTTAAATGCAATTGTAAATGTTGATCCAAGATTGATTGAAATGGCAAAAATCTACAATGTTCCAATTAAAAAGCAAATTCTAAATCTATATTTACCAGAAGCAGCACCTAGTGTATTTAGCACAATAAAATCAACAATATCTTTAAATGTGAAGTTAATTATAGCTGCTGAAGTTATGGCACAAACAAGAGCTTCTATGGGACTTCAAATGCAGCAAGCATCTATGTATCTTGAAATGGATGTATTATTTGCTTGGACTATTATTGCTGTTGTATTAGGACTTATTTTAGAAGGAATTGTAACTTTGGTCGAAAAACTAACAATAGGAGGCAAGAGATGAAGATTCAGAATCTAAAAGTATCTTTTAAAGACGTAAAAGTCTATGAAGATTTTTCAATAGATTTAGATAATAAAAAGATCACTTGTATCCTAGGGCCTTCGGGATGCGGTAAGACAACACTTTTGAATGTATTAGCAAACAATGTTAAATTTGAAGGAAATGTATCCGATTTGGGAAAATTCGCATATGTTTTCCAAAATCCACGCTTAATTGAGTCAATAAGTGTTGAGGAGAATTTAAAATTCGTGCTAAATCCTCAAGATTATTCAAAGATTGATAAAGTGCTTGAAGATTTGGAAATTTTGGATTTAAAGAGTAAATATCCAGCTCAATTATCTGGTGGGCAAGCAAGTAGAGTAGCTATAGCTAGAGCTATTGTTTATAATCCTCAAATAATTCTTATGGATGAGCCATTTAAAGACTTAGATATAATGCTTACAAAGAAACTTTTAGAATTATTTAGAGATTTAATTATCAAAAACGATTTAGGTGCTGTATATGTAACACATAATGTCGACGAGGCATTATCTATTGCAGATAGAGTAATCGTTTTATCAAATTCTCCAGCAAATATTTTGTTGGATCTTCAAATTGATTCAGATCATAAAGATTTATCTTCAAAAGAGTTAAACGACGCAAGACAAAAAATATATAGTGCGCTATCTTGAAATTTGATATAATTTCAATAGAGAGGGCATTATTATGAAAGGATGTTTAATAACATTATTAGTTATTTTAATTATTTTAATGATTCTGGTAACAGCAGCAGTTGTTGTGTTTTTCGGATTTGAAAAAGATATTCCAGAAGGTTTAGCACAAACAATTAGAGATGAGATTGCGGGAATGGGTAGTACAACGTTTAACGTTGATTATAATCTCGTTAACGAATTCGGCGATGTAAATTGCGTTGCCACAAATACAATATCTAACGCATCTGGTGAAATTGAATTCTATGGCAAAGTTGCAATGTCAAGAACTGGAAAAGACGCTACTTTAGTTGTTGATGCCAAGTTCTATGATAAAGATGGAAATTTTGAAGAAGAACAAAAATATTATATTGAAGATGGAAAATATATGTTCTTATATAACGAAGAAAAATATGAAGTGTCAGAAGAAGAATGGAAATATAATATGCCAAAGTTCTTTGCACAATACATGCCATTTGAAGAGCAAGTAGACGAATCATATAAATTAGAAGGTGGCGAGTATTTAGAAAAATTCTCAAGAATCACACAAAAGGGTATGAATGTTAAGGTATTTGCTTATAATGGCGATGATGAATATGTAATGTCTCTAAGCTTAAAGACTGGATATACAGAATCTTACAAGATGACATTATATACAAAAGAAGATGACAAAGTAGTTAGTAAGCAAGTTTTAGAATATGCGATTGATTTAGATTTATCTAAATTTGCTAAATAAATATAAAATATTAAAAATTATATTTGCACATTTATAACTAAGTGTTATAATACTAGCAGTTGTTTTTAGGAGTGATAAAAATATGTCATTAGTTATACCAAAGTCTTATAAAAGCGCTCTAGACATTAGAGAGACAGAAAAGGCTATTAGAATTACAAGAGAATTATTCAAGGCTACACTTTGCAAAAAGTTAAATCTTGAAAGAGCTTCAGCTCCATTGTTTGTAAAAGCTGGTACAGGTATAAATGACGACTTAAACGGTATTGAAAGAGCAGTTGAATTTGATATTCTTCACATGCCAGGTGTTACTGCTCAAATCGTTCACTCACTAGCTAAATGGAAGAGAATCGCTCTAAAGAATTACGGATATAAAGTTGGCGAAGGTATTTATACTAACATGAATGCAATTCGCCGTGACGAAGAAACAGATAACCTTCACTCAATTTATGTTGACCAATGGGATTGGGAAAAAGTAATTGCAAGAAAGGATAGAACTCAAGATTATTTGAAAGAAACAGTAAAGACAATCGTAGATATTGTTTGCGATGTTCAAGAAGAAGTTCAAAAGCAATTCCCAGCTTTAAAGAGAAAGTTAACTAGAGAAGTTACATTTATTACATCTCAAGAACTAGAAGATTTATATCCAGATCTAACACCAAAAGAAAGAGAAAATGCTTTTGCAAAAGAGCACAAGACAATCTTTATTATGGAAATAGGTGATGTATTAAAGAGCGGTGAACCACATGATGGTAGAGCTCCAGATTATGACGATTGGAAGTTAAATGGAGATATTATCTTCTACAATGAAATCCTAGATGAAGCATTTGAATTGTCATCAATGGGTATAAGAGTAGATGAAGTATCACTTCGTGAACAATTACAAAAGAGCGATCATGAAGATAGATTAATGCTTCAATATGATAAGATGCTTGTAAATGGTGAATTGCCATTAACAATCGGTGGTGGTATTGGACAATCTAGACTATGTATGTTACTTCTAGAAAAGGCACACATCGGTGAAGTGCACGCATCAATCTGGCCAGATGAAATGGTTAAGACCTGTAAAGAAGCTGGCATCAACTTACTATAATAATCAAGGTGCAGTTCGCTGCACCTAATTTTTTATATGGCATATATATTTAAAACAAATCCACACTATACTGCGTTAATAAAAAAGTGCATTTATGAATTAGATGCATTAAATATCCCTATATCTAAAGATATTTTGTTTAAAACCAATACAGGTTTTTCAAAATATGGGTTTTGTAAGAAAACTCCAAGAGGGGAAACCAATTTTGTTATTGCAATAAATAAGTGGTTTGAAAATGATTTGGATATTGAAGAAACTATAATGCATGAACTTGCACACACAATCGATGGTTGTTATAACCATGGTGCAAAATTTAAGCATTATGCAGAAATTATTAACCAAGAATATAACTTAAATATAACCGTTGTTGGAAGATATAAGCTAAACGAAAAAGCCTATAAAAACAAAGGTTCAAAAAGAAAGGTTTTTGAGCCAAAAGAACTAGATCCTAAAACAATGGTTTTAATGTATTGTCCAGGATGTCATAGACAATTTGTAATCAAAAAGACAGCTATTAAATTCAATTCAAGATGGGTATGCAAAAGGTGTAACAAAAAACTTCTTTATGTTTAGGCAAAAATAGGTATTTAATTTTACTAAATTAAGTAGTAGAATTATATCGAAAGGGATAAATAAACTATAAGGAGGGAAATTATGAGTTACAATGCATATGACAATTTTATTGCAGTTGTAGACAAGGCGGCTAAGGCCGTTGGTATGGATGAACAAGACTATATCCTGGTCAAGTATCCAGAAAGAGAGCTAAAAGTTTCAGTTCCAATTAAAATGGACGATGGCTCAGTTAAAGTTTTCGAAGGCTATAGAGTACAACATAGTTCTTCTCGTGGCCCATGTAAGGGCGGTATCAGATATCACCAAGATTCAGATATCAATGAAGTTAGAGCACTTGCTGCTTGGATGAGTTTTAAGTGTGCGGTTGTTAACATCCCATATGGTGGTGCTAAGGGCGCAATTAAAGTTGATCCAACCAAATTATCTAAGGGTGAATTAGAAAGATTGACTCGTAGATATACCGCAAGTATCCTACCAATTATCGGACCAGAAAAAGACATTCCTGCTCCAGATGTAAACACAAACGCTCAAGTTATGGACTGGATTATGGACACTTATTCAATGATGAGTGGCTATACTGTTCACGGAGTTGTTACAGGTAAGGATTTGGAAGTCGGTGGTTCTGTTGGTAGACCAGAAGCTACTGGTCGTGGAGTAACTATTATTACTTTACAACTTTTGAAGAAATTAAAATTAGACCCAAAGAATGTATCTGTTGTCATTCAAGGTCTTGGTAACGTTGGTGCTGCAGCAGCTAAATTCTTGCACGAAAATGGATGCAAGATTGTAGCAGTTTCAGATGTGTCTGGCGGTATTAGATGTGAAAATGGTCTAGATATTCCAAAGGTTTTGGCATTTGTCGATGGCAAAAAGAATCTTTTGAAAGATTATAAAGAGGATGGAGTGGAGCATATTGATAACAAAGAATTACTTGTGACAAAATGTGACGTCCTTATCCCAGCTGCTATGGAAAACCAAATTACTAAGGATAATGCAAACGATATACAATGTAAATACATTGTAGAAGCAGCAAACGGACCAACAACAGCAGAAGCTGATGAAATCATTGCAAAGCGTGGAATAATCTTAGTTCCAGATATCTTAGCTAACGCCGGTGGTGTTACAGTGTCATATTTTGAATGGGTACAAAACCTACAATCTTTGACATGGGAATTAGAGGATGTTAACAAGATGCTAGAAAAGGTTATGATCAAAGCTTGGAATGAATTGGATTCTAACGCTACAAAGTGGGGATTAAACTATAGACTTGCAGCTTATGTTGAAGCTATAGAAAGAATCTCTAAGGCTAAACATTTAAGAGGAATGTTCCCTTGATTTAGTTTAGCAAATCATTAATAACAATTTGATCCCTTGATTGTTATTTCGGCGCTCAAAAAAATGGGCGCCGAATTTATATTTATTTAGTTGCAATGGGATTATTTAGTTGCTACAATATGTTGAACACTAGAGGAAGTTTGCGGAAAACAATCGCAAGATTGGCCTACGAGGTAATACTTTCTGGCACGTGAAAACGCTAATGACCGCAAATGGATAGGACTCTGGAGATATCTATCGATAAGGTGGAACCTGAAGGTGTAGACGTGGCATAACAGCACGAAATCTCTCAAGGAAAAAGACAGAGGTGTTCATGGCGGAGCAATCCGCCATTTTTTTTAGAAGTCAACTAAGCCTTCTGCGATTTTTGCAGCAATAAAGAATATTGCAATTCCAAATAATCCAACGGTAATACAAGATACAATAAATGATAGTATTAGGTAGCTGAATGACTTTGCATATTTCATTCGACGTTCATTTGATTTGTCTTTTGCGTGAATGAAAGCAAATACCCAACCAATTATAGGAATACAATATAAAAAAGTAAGCAATATTAAATTGCCTACTTTTAACTTAGATTCAGTTGTATTGTTATTTATTGAAGATTCCATTTATAAGTGAAGGGAAATCAACGGCCCAATTACCAACGATTATTGACCAAACAATAAATGCAATAGCTGCGATTGCGCAAACAATCAAGAATATGCAAACAACTTGGAAAAAGCTTTGAGCATATCGTTTTCTTGCGATGTTCTTGTTGCTAACAGCATGGAAAAATGCAACTAACCATCCCAAAAATGGGATGATATACAAAATAGTTAATAAAACATATATCCCTGTAGATAGCTTTTGTGGATTTTCTTCAACAACAGATTGTGAATCATTAATTAATACTTTAGTAGTCATACTTATAATACCCCTTTTCCTTATTAAATATATCAATTTTAAACCGTAAAGTAAAGACAAAAATTTGAAATGCTATTAAAAATGCGCGCAAAAATTATTTACATACTGCGCAAAGTTATATATAATTTATTTATATTATTAAAGGAGTAGATCCCTGTCGGGATATAAAAATGGACCTGTTTTACATATTAGCAATATTTGCACTTGTTATTTTATCAGCGTTTTTCTCTGCAGCAGAGACCGCTTATTCATCAATTACAAGAGTTAGATTTAAAGCTATGGCTGAAAGCAAAAGTAAACGTCAAGTTTGGGCTGCTGCATTAGGCGAAAATTTTGAGAAATTAATCACTACAATTTTAATCGGAAACAACATTGTAAACATTGGTGCAGCTACGCTTGCTACTTTATTTTTTACGCGCGTAATTGAAGATGCTACAATCGCCGGTACTGTTTCTACGATAGCAATTACTCTTATCGTGCTATTTGTTGGTGAGGTAGCACCAAAGACTTTAGCTAAGAGAAACCCAGAACCAATTGCAATTTTCTCAGCACCATTAATTTTGTTCTTGTACTATTTATTCTATCCAATGAACTGGATTTTAGGATTATGGCAAAAACTATTAACTAAGATTTTCAAAAAGAAGGGAGATACTGCAATTACAGACGAAGTGCTTATCACATATGTTGATGAAGCTGAAGATTCCGGTGAAATCGATGCTGAAGAATCAGAACTTATCAAATCAGCTATTGAATTTGATGACTTAACGGTTGAAGATGCATTAACACCTCGTGTAGATATCGTAGCTGTTGATGTAACAACTCCAGTAGATAAAGTTTTGGATATATTTAGAGAAACAGGTTATTCTCGTATTCCAGTATATAAGGGAAATATTGATAACATTATCGGAATTTTAAACGAAAAAGATTTCTATAAGCTTTATATGGATGGGCAAAAGAAGATCAGAAATATGATGTCAAAGGAAGTGGTTTTAGTTCCACCATCAACAAAGATTTCAGATTTATTAAAAAGACTTCAAAAGGGTAAGATGCACATCGCCATCGTTATTTCCGAATTTGGTGGCACAATGGGTATCATTACACTTGAAGATATATTAGAAGAATTAGTTGGTGAAATTTGGGACGAACACGACGAAATTGAAGAGCCAGTAAAGAAGATTTCAGATACAGAATATGAAATTGCTGGTCAATATTCAGTTGACGACTTTTTCGATTTATTCGAAATAGATAGAGATCCAGATGATTATGATTCAGTAACAATTTCTGGATTTGTAGGAGAAATCCTAGATAGAACACCACAAGAAAATGATACTTTGAGCTTTGATAATTTATTTATTAAAGTTTTGAAAGTAGAATATAACAGAATTGCTAGCATTTATGTAAAAGTAAATAAAAAGCAAGAAGACGAAGAATTAAACGAAGGTCTATTACTAAGAGGGTTAAAGAGTAGTAGCGACGAAGAATCGGAGGAATAAATATATGTACGACAAAGTTGACTCAAATATGAACTTTATTGACAGAGAAAAGAAAGTCATTGAGTTCTGGAAGGAAAACAATATCTTTGAAAAGAGTATTGAACAAAATGAAGGCAAAGAGGAATTCTCTTTCTATGATGGCCCACCAACAGCTAATGGTAAGCCACACATCGGCCACATTTTAACTCGTGTAATGAAAGATATTATTCCTAGATATAAAACAATGAAGGGATACCATGTATTAAGAAAAGCTGGTTGGGATACACACGGCCTTCCTGTTGAACTTGAAGTTGAAAAGCTTTTAGGTATGGACGGAAAGGAAGAAATCGAAAAATACGGTATTGAACCTTTCATTAAAAAGTGTAAGGAAAGCGTATGGAAATATAAGGGTGAATGGGAAAAGATGTCAGACAGAGTAGGATACTGGGTTGACATGGACCATCCATATATCACATATGATGATAACTATATTGAATCAGTTTGGTGGGCTTTAAAGACTATCGCTGATAAAGGTTTGTTATATAAAGGATATAAAATCGTTCCATACTGCCCAAGATGTGGAACAGCACTAGCTTCTCACGAAGTTGCTCAAGGATATAAAGATGTTAAAGAAACATCTGTATTTGTTAAATTCAAGAGAAAGAACAATGATGGTTACTTCCTAGCTTGGACAACAACTCCATGGACACTTCCATCAAACGTAGCTCTATGTATGAATGCTGATGAAAACTATGTTGAAATCAAAGCAAACGATGAAATCTACGTTATGGCTGAAGCACTTGTTTCTTCATTATTTGAAGATTACGAAGTAATTTCAACAAAGCTTGGTAAAGAATATGAAGGTGAAGAATACGAACCACTATACAATACATATTCAGGAAATAAGAAAGCTTACTATATTACAAACGATTCTTATGTAACACTAACTGATGGTACTGGTATCGTTCATATCGCTCCAGCATTTGGTGAAGATGACTCAAACGTTGGTAAGAAATATGATTTACCATTTGTTCAAATGGTAGACGACAGAGGTAGAATGAAGCAAGAGACTCCATTTGCCGGTATGTTCTGTAAGGATGCAGATAAAGAAGTTATTAAGGATTTATTCAATAGACATCTTCTATTCAAGGAATTCCAATTTGAACACAGCTATCCATTCTGCTGGAGATGTGACACACCACTTCTATATTATGCAAGATCATCTTGGTTTATTAAGATGACAGCCGTTAAGGATAATCTTCTAAAGAACAACGCAACAGTTAATTGGATGCCTCCAACAATCGGAACAGGTCGTATGGGTAACTTCCTAGAAAATGTAATTGACTGGGGTATTTCTCGTGAAAGATATTGGGGAACACCACTTCCAATTTGGGTATGTCCAGATTGCGGCGAAATCCACGTTGTAGGTTCTAGAAAAGAATTAAGAGAATTATGTGGTCTTGATCATGATATCGAACTACATAAACCATATATCGATGAATTAACAATGAAATGTCCTAAGTGCGGTGGCACAATGAAGAGAACTCCAGAAGTTTTAGATTGCTGGTTTGATTCTGGTTCAATGCCATTTGCTCAATTACATTATCCATTTGAAAATAAGGAATTATTTGAAAAGCATTATCCAGCTGACTTTATTTCAGAAGCGGTTGACCAAACAAGAGGATGGTTCTATACATTACTTGCTATTTCAACACTTATCTTTGATAAAGCACCATTTAAGAACTGTATCGTATTAGGTCACGTAAATGATAAAAACGGTATCAAGATGTCTAAGCATAAGGGTAACGTTGTAGACCCATGGTCAGTTTTGGACGTACAAGGTGCAGATGCTGTTAGATGGTATTTCTATTCATCTTCAGCTCCATGGCTACCATCTAGATTCAGTGCAGATAACGTTTCTGAAGTTCAAAGAAAGTTTATGGGTACACTTTGGAACACATATTCATTCTTCGTTCTATATGCAAATATTGATAAATATGACCCAACTAAGTACAATCTAAAAGATTGTAAGTTGTCTCATATGGATAAATGGATTCTATCTAATCTAAATACACTTGTAGATACAATCGACAAGAACTTAGAGCAATATAAGATCACAGAATCTGCTCGTGCTATCCAAGATTTTGTTGATGTTTTATCTAACTGGTATATAAGACGTGGTAGAGAAAGATATTGGGGTAAGGATATGACAGATGATAAGATCGCTGCATATACAACTCTTCATACAGTTTTAGTTACATTATCTAGAGTTTTAGCTCCATTTACACCATTTATGTCAGAGTGCATTTATAGAAACCTAGTTTGCAACTTTGATAAATCTGCTCCTATTTCTGTTCACTTAACAGAGTTCCCAAAAGCAGACATGTCTATGGTAAATAAAGAATTAGAGCAAGATATGGACTTCGTTCTAAATGCAGTATTCTTAGGAAGAGCTGCAAGAGCTAAGGCTAATATCAAGAATAGACAACCTCTATCAGCTCTATATATTCAATCTCAAAAGAAAGTATTCGACGAAAATATCTTAGGCCTTGTTGCTGAAGAAATTAACGTAAAGAATGTTGAACTTGTAAAAGATGATTCTAAGTTCGTTACATATGAATTAAAGCCACAACTAAAGACAGTTGGTCCAAAGTATGGTAAAGCTTTAGGCGGAATTAGAGCATATTTACAAAGCGTATCTTTAACAGAAGCTGCAACAAAGATTGTTGCTGATGTAAATGAAGGTAAGGCTTTAACATTTGATGTTAATGGCGAAACAATTGAATTGAAAAAGGACGATTTATTAATCGCTCCAATGAATAAGCCAGGATATGCTCTTGAAGCAGATAACACAATGAGCGTTGTTATCGATACAAACCTAACTGACGATTTAATCAAAGAAGGTATTGCAAGAGAATTAACATCTAAGATTCAAGCAATGAGAAAAGATGCAGGATTTGAAGTTGTTGATCATATCGTAGTTGGATACGAAGGCGAAGGAAAGGCTATTGATGTTCTAAAGACATCAAATCAAGTACTTGCTGGCGTTCTTGCAGATAAGCTTGAAGCAAAACTTGATAGCTTTACACAAGAATGTGATATCAATGGAGAAACAGTTAAGTTATCTGTTAAGAAAATATAATGATAAAAGTAGCTAGTGGTTGGAAAGATTACGAAATAATCGCAACTGGCGATGGTGAAAAACTTGAAAGATGGGGCAAGCTAGTATTGCTTCGCCCAGATCCACAAGTTATTTGGCACGCTAAAACTCCACTAGCACAAAATCCTAAAATAAACGCAATATATCATAGAAGCTCAACAGGCGGTGGTGGCTGGCAATTTAAGGGAAATGTTCCATCTAACTTCGTTATTGAGCGAAATGGCCTAAAATTCTCGCTTAAATTAATGGGCTTCAAGCACACCGGTTTATTCCCAGAACAAGCAGTTAACTGGGATGCAATGCAAGAGCTTATTAAAAAGGCAAATAGAGAAATAAAAGTTTTAAATCTATTTGCTTACACTGGAGGTGCTACAGTTGCTTGTGCAAAAGCAGGCGCACACGTAACACACGTAGATGCAGCAAAAGCTATGGTAGAGAGAGCTAAGGAAAATGTGTCATTATCTAATGTAGATACAACACATGTAAGATATATTGTTGACGATTGCTTGAAATTTATTCAACGTGAAATTAAGCGTGGTAATAAATATGATGCAATTATCATGGACCCACCAAGTTATGGAAGAGGCGCAAACGGAGAAGTTTGGAAGATTGAAAACTCAATTCATGATTTGGTATTAAAATGTAGAGAAGTTTTATCTGATGATCCATTATTCTTCTTGATAAACTCTTATACAACAGGATTACAACCAACAGTAATGGAAAATATACTACAAATGTCTCTAAAGGGCTTAGGAGGGCGATTCGATGCATATGAAGTTGGATTGCCAACAAACGAGGGAATTAACCTTCCTTGTGGCTGTAGCGCTTTGTGGACAAAATAAAGGCAAATATGGAAAAGTTTAGTTACAAAGATTTAGTAGTTTTATACGAGGACAATCATATCATTGTGGTTTTAAAACCACAAAATGTTCCATCACAACAAGATGAAACAAGAGATATGGATATGCTAACAGCAGTTAAAGAGTACATCAAAGTTAAAGCAAATAAGCCAGGAAATGTATATGTTGGATTAGTTCATAGATTAGATAGACCAACAGGTGGCGTAATGGTATTTGCAAAAACATCTAAAGCTGCAGAAAGATTGTGCGAACAAATTAAGAATGGAGAATTCGAAAAAGAATATCTATGCATTACTTGTGAAACTCCAAAAGAAAAGAGCGCAACTTTAGTTAATTATTTAAGAAAGGATGAAAAGAATAATATTGTAGAAGTAGTCCCAATGGCAACTGATGGAGCAAAAAAAGCAATACTTCATTATGAAGTTAAAGAAACTGTTTCTGGATATGCATTATGCAAAGTTATATTAGGAACCGGAAGAAGCCATCAAATTAGAGTTCAAATGTCTCATATAGGATGTCCATTATATGGAGATCAAAAATATGGTGGCAAGAAAGAAACATTCTCAAGACCTCTAGCTTTATGGGCTGTAAGATTAACATTTACTCACCCAGTCACAAAAGAAAGACGCACATTCTTTATTTATCCACCAACAGAGGATGCTCCATGGAAAGCATTTGAGGTTTCAAGATTCTTATCTGTTGGAACAATTTCAACTCCATATTCGCTAATAAAAGAGCAGTTGAAAGAGATTCAAGTAGACGAATAGTTAAGAGCCAGCAATATGATATGCACCCCGAATGTTGGACAAACATGAGGAGGTGCATATTTTTATGGCAAAGAAGGGACAAAAGCAAAGACAGCAATTAATGGTTCTTTATAGTAAAGAATGGTGACGAATTAAAAGAAGATTATCAGATGATTGTTAAAGAGATGCTTAGTAAATAGTATAAATTAAAATTAAAGAATAACTAATGAGTATTATGAATAAACGGAAAATAGTTTTGAAGAGATACTAGATAGATTATCAAGATACAAAAAAAGTACATACTAATATTATTAGGCGCAATAAAAGAGTGGGTTTATTTAAACAATTTTAATTATGAGTTAGAAAGATATCGGGGCTACTAAAATAAAGGCAAATATATTAGACGACATTAACAAAAGGCAGTTCCCAAAAGATGACGCTAATAAATAGAGACAAATCATTGCGGGACAACGATTCTAAAACAGTCATTAATATTAATAGAAAACAAATGTTTTGTACAGAGCGTATTATGGAGGGATTTATGAATACTCAACAAGCAACAACGGCATATTCTCCTGTAACATATGTGCATTTATGCTATTATGTAAATGGGATGTTATCTATACCAGAGCTTGTCTTTAATGCATTTAATGGGCAATGCTTAAAGATAGCAATAGGTAAGGGAAAAACAATATTACAAGAGATTCAGAATCTATTGAATAGATATATGGGTTTCTTTGAATAAGGAGGGTTATTTATGAAGTGGAACAGATTAATTATTTCGATAATTATAGCATTATTGTGCGTGGTGGTTTTTATAGCATGTGAGTCAACAAATAACCCAAATCCCGATAAAGGACTAAAGCCAAGACCAGAAGGAGGGGGCGAAATAGATCCAGCTACTTATACTGTTGACGAAACACAATGGAAGCAAGCATTGAATATTAACAGTAATATTTATGATGGATGCATTGCCAAAGTAGTAATAGAAAAGGACTCTATTAATCAAAAAACCGGTGTTATTAGAAAAAAGAATGAGATGTATTCTGAAACATGGGTTGACAAACAGAATAATGATACAAAGACTATAACCATATATGACGGTGAATATGCATATAATTATTTACAAAGAACAGATGAATATTATGTTAGTAAATCAAAAGGGTTTGTGTTGCCAGAATGGTGGGATTCAATAAGGAATTTGTATCAAAAGTTTTCGTTTGATGAAATAGAGCATAAATATAGTTTTAGCAATTCGGATGATGATAGCATTGGGTTATATGGAGACATTAGCATTTGGATAGAAAACAATTCTATTATGAAAATGATTTGTATATTTGAAGAAGAAACAATAGCAATAGAAATGACATATAATAATCCATATCCAATAAGTTTACCAACAGAGTTTAAAAGTTCTGAAGACTTCACGCTTTCAGTGTATTTTATTGATGGGCAACAAGAAATCGCAATAACAGGAGTTGTAGACAAAAATGTTGCTGAGTTGACAATTCCAAACTATGTCAGCATTATTGCACCTAATGCATTAAGAGATTTATATAATTTAGAAGTGGTAAATATGTCATCAAACATTAAATATATTGGAGAGTATGCATTTTCTGATGATAGAAAATTAAAGACAATAGTATTACCAGAAGGATTATCTGAAATTAAAGATAGTACATTTTCGGCGTGCGAGAAATTAGAAACAATTAATATCCCACAATCTGTTGTTAAAATAGGCAAAAACGCGTTCAATTCGACAGGAATTAAAAGCATTTATATTCATAAGGGCATCCAGGAAATAGGTGATTATGCGTTTTCTAATAATAAGTTTATAGAAACAATTAGTGTGGATTCAAATAATGAAAGATATGATTCCCGAAACAATTGTAATGCGATTATAGAAACTTCAACTAATACATTAGTAAGAGGTTGTAAAAACACAATCATCCCAAATGATGTTGTTAAAATAGGGGATAGTGCATTTAATTTTTGCCAAGGAATAAGTAGCATAGTTATCCCAAATGCAGTCAAAACGATAGGCGAAACTGCATTTTATAGGTGCGGCTTAGCAAATGTTACAATACCAAATAGTGTCGAGAAGATAGGAAGATTTGCATTTGGAGGCAATCAATTGCATTCTATAAATATTCACGAATCCGTTTCAAAAATAGGCTATAGAGCTTTTGATGCTAATCCGTTAGAGACAATAATTGTAGATGCAAATAATGAAAAATATGATTCTAGGAATGACTGCAATGCGTTAATAGAAACCGAAACAAATACTTTGTTATGTGGGAGCATTAATACAATAATACCAAATAGCATAACAGAAATTGAAGAATATTCTTTTTGCGGACTAGATATTACAAGCGTAAATATACCAGACAGCGTAAAAGTAATAGGGTTTGGTGCTTTTATGGATTGCCACAATTTAGAGAGCGTCACATTCGGTAATGGGCTAGAACAAATAGATGGGTTTGCGTTTGCTTATACAAAAATAACAGAAGCTTTCTTTGGCGCCAATATTAAAACGATAGAGTGGGGTGCATTTGCATATTGTAAGGAATTAACAGAAATAGAACTACCTAGTAGCCTAGAAACAATTGGCGATATCGCATTTGGCGCTTGCTTAAAACTTGAAACAATTACATACGATGGAAACGTCGAAGACTGGAAGTTAATAGAATTAGGCTATCAAAGTTTCAGCGGGGTTAAATCAACAACGGTTAACTGCTTAGATGGAGAATGCGAATTGACAGATTAGAAATAAGTGCTACATTCATTAATTAGTATAAATATATTCTCGGGAACAAACTCTTTAATATGTCCCCGAGAATGATTTTAAAATTAACACTGAGCCGCATAAAACACAACATTGAAACAGGAGATTAAGTTTAGTATAATATTCCAAAGGGTAAAATGAATTTTAAAGAAAAGTTAGAAATTAATAATTGTATAAGAAGAATAAAGCAAGGAGATAAAGATAAAGCTGTTACAGAGCTTTACTACGCCATAAATGGTTTATTAAAATTCAATGCATTGAAATATTTCGATAATGAGCAAGATATACAAGATGTCGTTTCTGATTTTTGGTTAAATATAATAAACTATTGTTTTAAAATTCAACTTGTAGATAATGGGCGAGCCTATTTATTAAAATGCTTTGAGAATTTATGTTTAGAAAAAATACGAAAAGATAAAAAGCATAGAGAGGTTTTGTCGCTAGATCAAAGTATTGCTATTTTAAACAAATGTAGCACATTTGCTGATGATGAAGATTTAGACAATAAAATTATAATAGAATCAGCGCTTAATGCTTTGGAAGAAGTTGAAAGAAATATTGTATATAAAATAGATTATATTGAGTATACAACAAGGGAAGTTGCGCAGCAGTTAGGCATTTCAAAATCGCAAGTATCTAGGATTCATAAAAGAGCATTAGATAAAATTGGCAAATTTTTAGATAACAGTGGGACAAACAAAGGCTAGTTAGCATTGTTTATATTAGAAGGTATATATTTATGAGAGTGCGTACAAATCAATATAGACAAATAACATATTATAATAGTTCTAACAACGTAATAAGGACGGACTTATTATTAAAAGAGTCTACAGGATCCCAATCGCCAAAGAGTGAATGGTTATTATTAGGGGCAAGTGGTACGACTCTTGATGATGCATTAGCTGTTAGTATTTATTAAAGGATATTATGAAACAAAAAGATGCGATAAAAAGATTAAAAAATCATAGGAGAATGTTCATCGGAGATCCGGATGTTGATTTGCATGCATATCGCGAATCATGTCAAACAGGAAATCAACAA
This sequence comes from Clostridiales bacterium, assembly GCA_015055975.1. Taxonomy (GTDB): domain Bacteria; phylum Bacillota; class Clostridia; order Christensenellales; family UBA3700; genus UBA3700. Next base: position 111,416 of record SVHF01000001.1, read on the forward strand.
GCGATGATTAATTATTCTAGCAGAAAGTCGATCTGGATGATGGCCGGGGCATTAGCTGTAATAGTATTAATAGCGACAATAGTTCCTATAACGATAGTGTTGCTTCAGCCAAATCTCAATGAGAACGTTGAACAACAGAGTTTTTATTGTTCAAGCGAAGATGTAAATAATGAAATTATAGATGATATAGAGAGTTATTTAGCTCAAAACAATTACAATATTAAATCAATTAATAGCAATGTGTTCTTTGCTGGGTATGTTCAATTGCTTTATAAAGAAGCCAATAAGCCAATAGGAATTATGGCAGAAGTTCTAGTGTTTGACGAAGATTTAGAAGATGCGGATGTAATATCCTATATTGACAACTATATTATTGATAATCCAAAATTCAATGACCTTGATAATGTAGAAATAATCAACGGCATTGAGTATAAATATCACGTTTTTCATGAATCCGAAATAGTGTATGCCATTGAATTTAAAGAAAATGGTATTTTATATAGGATAGAAGCAACAGCCTCGCAAGAAATGGAGATATCTAAAATTATATCTAAATTGTTTAATTAATTTGTTGGCGTCCTAAGTGATATGCTGCATCTCCTTCTTGTCCAACAATTGAGGTTCATAGCAAGACGCTGGCTTCTTTTTTTGCCAATTTATGTTTAATTTAATAATGATGCTTTAACTTAAAGTTGATGGTTATTCAAAATAAGAAACTAACGGTTATTTTATTCTTGCTTGTTGCAGTATTTATTATTGCATTATTTATTCCTAGCGAAAGCGTGTATGCTGATTTTGGGCCTAAGTCTACAACGAAGATTTATCTTGAAAATATGCCAGAATCTCATTATATCTGCGCACTTTTAGGCGAAAAAGTATTTCCTTATGAAGGATTTGTTGCACCAAATATTCCAACAGAAAGAGAGCATTATCACGGCGATTTAAGCGATGAAGAATATGAAGAATACGTTCAAAGCTTACCAGAAATAAGTCAAAGAAGAATTAGTTATGTAGAAAAGCTTATTGAAAGATTAAATAAAGAATCATTTACTTATAAATTTGATTTTGATTCTACTTCTGAGTATTCGATTGATGGAAAAGTTACTATGGTAGAATATACTGATGGATATTATCCACCAGATAAGTTTATCGCAGTGGTATATGATATAGATAATGATATCTTATATTATTCAAATCCTATACAGAGATATGTATTTAGGGATCAATATTCAGCAGATTATTCAGCTGGTTTTACAAAGGTTAATGATAATACTTATACATTTGAACCAACATTAACTGTTATTATGAAGGAATCGCCTGGAATGGATTGGGCAGAGCGTAATGAACTAAATCCAGTTATTCAAACAGTTTGGTATAACGTTGTAATGTTTATAGGCCGTATTATTATTACCGTTGGTGTTGAGCTATTGATTGCATTAGCATTTAAATTTACAAAGAAGTCTTATGGCATAATAGCTATAACTAATGTTGCTACGCAAATTCTTTTAAATGCTATCATTTTGATATCTATGTTTTTCGGAGGCTCATATTGGATTAGCTACGAAGGACTTTTAGTAGGGGAAGCTGCTGTATTTATAATTGAGCCTATAGTATATTGGAAAACTTGTGAAAGATCAGATGGAACTAAAAAACATATTGTTTTGTATGCATTAATTGCAAATATAGTAACACTTGCTTTAGGAATTGGAATTAATTTATTACAAGAACTATTGTAGGAGTTTCTCTGGGAGGGGGGAGAATGACTATTTCAAACAAGAAGTTAACAATTATTTTATTCTTGCTTATTGCAGTATTTATTATTGCATTATTTATCCCTAGTGAAGAAGTATACGCAGACATGGGTCCAAAGCCAACAATTCAAGTTAAAGTTGATGGCTTGCCAGAGTCTAAATATATAGTTTCTATTATTACTAATCAATCTAGTCCAGGTGGAGGAGGCGAAATATATAAATTTGACATCCACTATATGGCTAGAGAAGATCAATTGTTTATAAAAAGATTAAGAAAAGAAGAAGTTCAATACGAATTTTTAGGGCCAATTCTCAATTATTCATTGACAACTTCTGTAGATTATTTTTGGAAATATTATGCGCCTTCAAAATTCGCAATAGTTATATACGATGTAGATAACGATATATTATATATGTCAGAAGAATGTCAAAAGTATGTTTATAATAAAGTCTACTCAATAAAATATGAAGATTTTGAACCAATAAACGAAAACACATACACATTTAGCACAAATGGCATCATAGTTTATGCTCCATTAGGAGATAATAGTATTGGTGGTTCTATAGCTGTTAATGTATCTATGTTTATATTGCGTATGGTATTAACAATAGCAATAGAGCTTTTGATAGCACTTTGTTTTAAATTTACAAAAGAATCTTATAAAGTAATCGCAATAACAAATGCCATAACGCAGCTTGTCTTAAATGCCGTGATAATTTTATGGGGATTGTTTAGCGGAGCATTATTTGGGCCGTTTGTTGGTCTTATAATTGGCGAGGTAATAGTCTTTATAGTTGAGCCAATTGTGTACAAGAAAAAGTGCTTAAGAGAAGATGGAACAAAAAAGTATATTGTTCTATATGCAATTCTTGCTAACTTTATAACGCTTGCGGCAGGATTTGGATTAAATATATTAGAAATATACTTATTGTCTTAGAAGTGGTAAATAAACTAACGATTAAAAATCGTCATCAGATGTCATATTTGGATTAGCTTTTTTAACTTGCTTTTTCTTAAATGGATTATAGATTAATAAAACTACTACTACGCAAACAACACAAATAACAATAAAGAATATATTTCTTCTTAACTTATTTTGAGCTGTTTCAATATCTTTAGCGTTCTTATCATCTTTAGCTTGTTGAGAATCTGGATTGATAGGAATCAATTGTGGATCAAATTCAGAAGATAAAACATCTGAAGCTTTAACATATGCAGGTGTTGTAGATGTTGTACCCATTATTGTATATGTTGCATTTACTAAGAAATAATAAATATCTTCATGCTTTACGTATCCGATAAAAATAATTGAAGAACAAGGTAGAGCTAGCTCTTCAGTGTAGTCAAAATTATATAATTGAATTGCTGTAGATGGAGCATTTAGTGCCATAGTATAGTATGGACCTTGTTGAAAATCAGAAATTGTCTTATATGATGTTAATCTAACATCTCCATCTGGAACATTTTCAGCAATATATAAATCGTCTTTATTATTGTATGAAATCTTGTAATAACCATCTTTTGGCGATTGAGTTACTTTAAAGAAATAAGAATATGGAATTACAATGCTTGCTTTATATGTAACTCCATCAAGAATATATGCTTGTAATCCATTTTGATTAGTAACTTCATAGAAGCATTCATCTGGTACAACATTTGTCCACGCAAAACAAACTCCCGTGAAGGTTAAACAAATAGATAAAGCAAGTACTAATACTAAAAGTAACGCAATCTTTTTCATAACAAGTTAATTATACTATATTTTTATATTTTTACAATTAAGAAAATGATGTATTATTAGTATGTGAGCACCTATAGCCTAATGGATAGAGCACTCGCCTCCGGCGCGAGCGATTGTGGTTCGACTCCACATAGGTGCACCAAAGGATTTATGGAAAACATTTTAAATATCACATCAAGAAAAGAATTTAGAAAGTGGCTTGAAGAAAACTCTTCAAGTGAAGTTGAATGCTGGATCGCTATAAAACGTGCAAAACCACAAGATGATGGCACGCTTTATTATTTAGATGCAGTTGAAGAAGCTTTATGTTTCGGATGGATAGATAGCACTTTAAAAAGTGTTGATGGCAAATCTTTGCAAAGATTTTCAAAAAGAACTCCGAATAGTCCTTGGACAGAAAAGAACAAAGAAAGAGTAAGGCGATTAGAAAAGCTTAACTTGATGACAGATAAAGGAAGAGAAGTGTTACCAGATATGGATGTAACACATTTTAAAATAGATAAAGATGTTGCAAGCGCATTAAAGGAAGCTAGGGTATATTCAAAATTTAAAACGTTTCCTCCGCTTTATCAAAGAGTTAGAGCATACAATGTGGCGTTCTATAAAAAGCTAGATTATAAAAAATTTAAAGCAGCACTATCTCGCTTGATTGAACAAACAAAATTAGGCAAGATGTATGGCGAGTGGACCGATTATGGCCGACTAATCGACTATTAATGCCATATAAATAATAATCGAACACATTGTTTTGTATGTATATTTTTTTTGTAGAATAATATATAATATTAGATGTTAGGGCACTATGGAAAAAACTTCAAAGAGAAAACAGAACCAAGACTTAAAAGCAATTAAGAAAGAATTAGCCATGCTTCTATCTGAACAAAAGGAAGCAAATAATGCTTTATTGCCATCAGAAACCGTTCAGAGCGAGCCAGAAGTTCAAGATACTCCAATTGTTCAAAATACAGACGTTGGTGCTGCTAGTGTTGCTATAGATAATCAACAAGATCAAGTATCTTTACATAAGCCAGTTAAGGGATACACTAAAAAAGAATTAAGAAAAGTAAGACTTAAAAACAGATTAATTAAACCAAACGACATTAAGTATAGAGGCATTTTCTCATATAGATATTTAAGAGCATTTGCTTGGATTTCTATTGCTATTTCGCAAATAGTACTTTTGCATAGTGCAAGCGAAGCTGCATATTCATGGTTATATTGGGGAACTGGTAGTCAATTAGTATTGCGCGAGTTTGCGGATATGTCAATGCCACTATTTTTAGTTGCTACATTTGCATATATTTTGAATCGGCAAAAGACCCATGCTAATATGCTCATATTCTATTTTGCTTCATATTTCGGCATTGCCATCCTTGAAGTATTTATGTTTAGAAGATATGCAATATCTATAATGTCGGCGATGGGTGTTGAGTCCAAAATTACAGCGGAACTTTTAGGAGCATTAGCAGGGCAAAAAGTACAGGTTAATGTCTTTTCAGATTTAGCTGTTTTAACGGCATTTAATTTCTTCATAAACTACACCCCAAAAAAACACTTCCAAGGAAAATATCTAAAATGGTTTAGGGTGATGTGTATTATTCCTATCCTTATATCTATAACTTCATATGTTGTTCGTTGGTTAGGAGTTAACGAAGAGATCACTCTTCCTATTGATGTATATCCATTCTTAACGACAAAGTCACCTTATGTACATATTATTTTCATCATAATATCATTATGGATTAAATATAGAGAGCAACTATTCTTAAAATTTGGAGCAACTTCTGATGAATATGAGAAATTCTTAAAAACGAGAAGAAACTCGCTATCTTTTTCTATTCAAGTAAGCAAGCTATTTGCACTCTTTTCTTTAATAGACTTTTTGACATTGTTCACATTCCTAGTTGTAGGTGGTATCCAAGGATATGAATCGGAGTTAGTGCTTGCATATGCACAATCTATTGGTATTGGGCAATGTACAGGTTTGTTCTTTACAATTCCAATTGTATTGTTATTCTCATATACAAAGTCACACAAGTATCAAAGTATTGATATAATTCTTCCAATGGTAGGGGTTGCGTTGTTTGTATTAGTATACATAGAAGGCGCATATGAAATAGCTTTAAATCTTATAAAAACAGCAGAGACAGCAATAGCAAGTGCCGGGGTGTAGCGCAGTTGGTAGCGCGCTTGGTTCGGGACCAAGAGGTCGGAAGTTCAACTCTTCTCACTCCGACCAATTTTTATTTTTCAAAATTTAACTAATATTTAAGTTCGCCAAAGAAAATATAGCTAAGAGGTGAGAGCACATGAAAAAAATTAGTGTAATAATCTTAGCAATTTTATTAATATCAATATTTATTATGGTTGGATGTAGTTCAACTAAAAACACATCGCAAAGTACATCGTCTACAAAATCTTCTATTACATCTTCTGATGTTCAAGGCAGCACTCAAAATATAGAAATCGAAGAAGATGATATAACAACAAGTTTTACATTAGTCGATGAAAACGGAAATGAAGTTTTGCCATCCGTAGATAATGTTTACACAATTACTGAAGCTGGTACATATACAGCATCTGGGAAATTAACAGATGGGCAAATATATGTAAATGCGCCAGGTGTTGAAGTGGAGCTTGATTTAGAAAATGTTTCAATTTCAAATTCAAGTGTATCTCCAATCTTTGTTGAAGATTGCGATAAATTCACGCTTAAAGCCGTTAAAGAAACTGTTAATTATATCTACGACACAAGAACAACAGATTATTCGGATACAACAGATGAGACAATTGGTGATTCTGCAGTATTTGTTAAAAATGGTAACCTAAAGGTTAGTGGCAAGGGAACATTAACTATAACTTCAACAAATAATAGCGGTATTCACTCAAAAGACAATGTAACAGTTAAAAATCTTACATTACTTATAAAGGCCATGGATAATGGTATTAAAGGCAATGACAAAGTAACTATTGAAGAAGATCCTACAATTGGTATAGTATGTGGCAACAATGGAATTAGGACATCAAACTCAGAAATAAGTTCAAAGGGTAATCAACAAGGATACATTTACATCTTAGGAGGAACGATTACAATTAACTCTTATGGTGATGGCATAGATGCTGCTTATGCAGTTGAGATTGCATCATCTCAAGATGAGGAAGGAAATACTTATACACCAATAATTGATATCTACACAAATATTTACTCTTCATATTCATCTACATCTTCTTCAACAGCATCTACATCATCATTATCTATGGCTGGTCCTGGAATGATGGGACCTGGTATGGGCGGAGGCTTTAATGGCGGTGGATTTAGCGGAGGAACTTCAAAAGCTGCTAAAGCAGAAGATAGCGCTAAAGGTATTAAAGCAAATGAATATATAAAGATTTCAGATGGTGTTATATTTACATATACATATGATGATGGATTGCATACAAATAACGACACTTTAGATACAGGTGTAACAGCTAGCGCAACTATCTATATTGAGGGAGGCACACTAAAGATTAAAGCTAGTGATGATGGAATCCATTCAGACGGAACTTTAAATATATCTGGAGGTACTGTATATGTATCTGAATCTCACGAAGGAATTGAAGGTAAAATCATTAATATTACAGGAGGAGATACAACAGTATTTGGAAGCGATGATGGCGTAAATGCTTCTTCACAAATCAATATATCTGGCGGAAGATTGGATGTAACAGTATCTTCAAGTGGCGATACAGATGGAATCGATTCAAATGGAACTATCACAATTTCTGGCGGAACAGTTATAACTCGTGGCCCAAATCAAGAAATGGCAGCACCGATTGATGCAGATGGCACAATTACAGTTACAGGTGGAACAGTTATCGTTATTGGATATTTCTCAAGCTCAATTAAATGTTCTGCTATGACAAAAACAACATCATCAACAGGAACATCAGCTGGAGATCATACAGTAACAATCGGTTCAGCAACGATTACATACAATAACACAACCTCATATTCAGGAAGTGTAACAGTATTAGGAAGTGGAAGTGCAACTATAAAGTAAGTTTCATAAATACTCTTAAGGATTAGAGCGGGCACAAAAAGTCCGCTCAATTTCTATATTTATTTTTATTTTCGCGTGTGTTAAAATAAAAAAGGTAGGTATACCAAAGGAGATTCAATTATGAAATTAATTATTAGAAACAAGTGGTTTTCACCTTTTAGACAATCATCTTATGTTAGAGACGAAACAGACACTAAAGATGTAATGCAAGTAGAGGGCAGATTCTGGACTTTAACATCAAAGAAGTATATTAAAGACATGGACGGCAATGTTAAATACATGGTTAGAAATAAGTTCTGGAAGATATTTATTCATAGAGCTTTCGTATTTGACGCAGAAGGAAATAAGATTTGTACGGTTAGAAGAAAATTCTGGTCACTACATGATAGATACTTTGTAGAAGAATGTTCTTTGGGTAACATAGAAATTATGGGTAATATTTTACAATTTGACTACAATATTACACTTGATGGAAAACAAATCGGTCATATTATGAGAAAGATATCTTTAAGAGACTCATTTGTTTTGGATGCATCTGACGAATATGAGCCAGAGTTTTTAGTAGCTTTAGTTATCGCAATTGATAACATTACGGATAGAAAATCAGCTGAAGGCTCATCAGTATCATTTGGTTCAAGCGACTAATTAAATAGAATATTTAAGGCGCGGAAATTGCCGCGCCTTATTTTTTTTCTTTAAGTAAAATTTAACTTTAGTTTCTATACTAGACGTGTGAGGTGGACATGAAACTATTATTAGCAGAAGACGAAAAAGACTTATCTAATACAATAAAAAAAGTTTTGGAATTAAACAAATTCGACGTTGATCAAGCATTCGATGGCGAAGAAGCATTAGAGTATGCCGAATATGGAGAATATGACGGTATTATTCTTGATGTTATGATGCCAAATATGGATGGATATACTGTCGTTAAAAAATTAAGAGAAAAGAACAATCATACTCCAGTTTTGATATTAACTGCAAAAGCAGAAATTGATGATAAAGTATTTGGACTTGATTCTGGAGCAGATGATTATTTAACAAAGCCTTTTGTTGTAAAAGAATTATTGGCAAGAATAAGAGCTTTAGTTAGAAGAAAAGGCGATATTGCAACAAATTATGTAATTGGGAATACAACTCTAAATCCAAATACATTCGAACTATCTACCGATAGTGGTGTAATTAGATTAACGGGCAAGGAATATAAATTAATGGAACACTTAATGCGTAATCAAGGTGTAGTTTTATCCACAGAAAAGATTATGGAAAGTGTTTGGGAATTTGATACTGAAGCCGAAATTAACGTTGTTTGGGTATTTATCTCATCGTTAAGAAAAAAGCTTGAGGCAATACAATCTAATTGTCAAATTAAGGCAATGAGAGGCATAGGTTATAGATTAGAAGAGAAAAAATAATGGTAAACGCACTTAAAAAGAAATTTATTATCATAACAATTATCTCGGTAGTAATAGTATTTGCCGTAATTTTGGGCGTTATAAATATTATTAACTATTCTCGTGTTGCAAAAGATGCAGATAATGTAGTTAGCTTTTTAGCAATGAACGATGGTAGATTTAATACTCCAGGTGAAGGTGAATTGCTACCTCCAGGCGAAGGCGAGGGGGAATTACCTCCTGATAAAGGGAATAGAGATGATTTTGATAAATCACTTGAAGAATATAAGTTAAATAAAGAAACTCCATATTCTACAAGATTCTTTTCAGTAAGATTTAATCCAGACGAATCTACAACTTGCGATTTAAAACAAATTGCAGCTATATCTCAAGAAGAAGCTATATCTATGGCAAATGAAGCTGTATCTTCAAATAAAGATTCTGGATATATCGGAAATTATAGATATAAGGTTGTAAACGATGGAAGCATGGTTATTTTTGTTGATTGCACTCAACAATTAGATTATGCTCAAAACTTCTTCTTAATAAGTATGATTGTTGCGTTTTCAGCAATTGTAGCAATCTTTGTTTTGATATTACTAATTTCAAATAAGGTTGTAAAACCAATAGCAGAAAGCTATGAAAAGCAAAAACAATTCATAACAGATGCATCTCATGAATTAAAAACTCCATTAACAATTATTTCTGCAAACAATGAAATAGAAGAAATGGAGCATGGGGAAAGTGAATCAACAAAAGCTATTTCAAAACAAGTAAACAAAATGACTTCAATGGTTAAGAACCTTACAGCGCTTGCAAGATTAGATGAAGCAAGTGCAATTGAAAAGGCGGAATTAGATTTATCTAATATAGTAAATGATGCCATTGAATTGTTTAGACCAGCAATTACATCAAATGAAAGATTATTTGATTATTCTGTAGAAGATGGCATAAAGATTCAAGGAGACGAAAAGCTTATAAAAGAACTTATCTCTATAATCCTTGAAAACGCCTCAAAATACGCAAAGACTAAGACGAACTTTAAGTTATCAAGACAAGGACAGAAAATCGCTATATTGGCCCAAAATGACGCCGATGGAATTAAAGAAGAGAATATGGATGCTTGCTTTGAAAGATTCTATAGATCAGCTGACGCTAGAGCAAGCGGAAAAGAAGGAAGTGGAATCGGACTTTCTATTGCGCGCGAAATAGTCTTAAGACACAAAGGGACAATTACAGCCTTTGGAGATAATCAAGGAATGTTCAATATTAAAATTATTCTTCAATAAATAAAACAAAGTATTTTAAATATTGAGTTTCGTCTGCACACAATAAAGATGGATGATCAGGTGCTTGGGATTTAATCTCAACGCACCTAACTTTTTTCTTAGATTCCTTTGCAGCATCAATAAGCATTTTCTCAAACAAATTAAATGTCATGTAGTGAGAGCAAGATGAGGTTACAAGATAGCCTCCATCTTTTACAATTTTCATGCCTAAGATATTTATGTCTTTATATCCACGATATGCATCTTTAACTTCGTTTTGAGATTTGCAAAAAGCAGGTGGGTCTAAAACTACAACATCGAACTTTTCGCCGCTTTGTTTGTATTGTCTTAATATCTCAAATACGTCACCGCATTTTGTAGTAACATTCTTAAATCCGTTTAGTTCAGCGTTGCGCTTTACGTTATCTAAAGCAAGGGAAGAGATATCTACGGAAATTACTTCTTTTGCGTTTGTCGCGGCATTCATCGAAAAACCACCAGAGTTGCAGAAACAATCTAAAACGGTTGCATCTTTTGTATATTTTCTTAAAGCAAGTCTATTTTCTTTTTGATCCAAAAAATATCCTGTCTTTTGGCCATGCTTTACATCAACAGACATCTTAAGTCCATTTTCTTCAATTATGATTTCATCTGGAACATCGCCATATAAAAGACCTGTTGATTCTTCTAATCCTTCTTTTAATCTAGCTGCAACATCTGAACGTTCATAAATACCTTTTGGATTGAATACTTCTTTTAGTGCATCGATTATTAAATCCTTTCTTTGATTGATACCTAAAGACAATAATTGAACAACTAAATAATCTGCATACTTATCTACGATAAGACCAGGTAAGTTATCTGCTTCAGAAAATACAACTCTATATGCGTTTGTATATCCTAGTTTTTGTCTATAATTGTTGGCTTTTTGGATACGTTCTATATATAGTTCTTTAGAATCTTCTTCATCATCACGAATAAAGATACGAACAAGAATTTTAGATAAATGATTGATATATCCTTTTCCTATAAAACTTTTATCAAAAGTGTATACAGAAGCTAGACTTCCGTTTTTGTCTTTGCCTTCGATTTTTGCAACTTCGTTAGCATAGACCCAACTATGTCCTGCAATTATTCTTTTTTCTTCGCCTTTTTTCAAATAAATATCGTATCCCATAACGCACCTCATAAAGATTCTAAATGAAAACAATTTAAAACACAAAAGAAAATATAAACAAATTTTCGAACAATTATTCGTAAAGGGTGACATTTTTGTCATGCTGGGTCGAAATTGGGACATCTGCATTGAATATATGCAAATTGTTGTTGCATTATCTAAAAAACATGATATTAATAGAGATGAGAGGTGACGAAAATGACATGTGATAAAAAGTTTTCAATTATTGCGATTTTGAAAATCCTTGAAGATAAGACGGATCCAAATCATCCACTAACTTATGATAAAATTGGGGAACTTTTAGAATCGGATTATAACATCAAATTAGAAAGACGTGCTATAGCAAGAAACGTTAAAGTTTTGATGGATAATGAATATGACATTGAAGTTGGACATGATGGTACGTATATTGTTTCAAAAGAGTTTGACGATTCAGAATTAAAGCTTCTTATAGATAATGTATTATCTAATAAATTCATTACAAAGACACATACAGATGGTTTAATTAAGAAATTAATGAAACAAGCTTCTCAATCTTTAAAAAGGCACATTAGCTATGTTGAACAATCAGAAAAGTGGAGCAAAACTACAAATAGCGATGTATTTTTAAACGTTGAATTAATTGATGAAGCTATTGCTAAAAACAAGCAAATTCAATTTGACTATATGGAATATGATCAAAACCGTAAATTAGTTCCAAAGCATCCTGAATATAAGTCAGTTGTATCTCCATATAGAATGCTTGTTAAAAATCAAAGATATTATTTGATGTGTCAAAATACATCTAAACATCGTCTTTCATATTACAAAATAGATAAGATACAAAATATTGAAATACTAGATGCAAATTCAGACGATATAAATGATCTTCCATCATTTTCACATGGTGTAAATAATGAGGTATTATCTGACTCGCTTCCTTATGTATTTTCAGATCCACCACAAATCGTAAAAATTGAATGCAAAGATGACAATTTTATAGACACAATCTATGATTGGTTTGGAACAAAGGTTAGGGTTTATAGAGGAGAAAACGGAAAGCTTATAGCTGAAGTGAAGTCATCACTAAACGCAATGAAATACTGGGCTTTGCAATATATTGATGCAGCAAGAGTAGTAGCTCCAATTGAGCTTGTGCAAACAGTAAAAAATGAACTAAAACAAGGGCTTGCTTATTACGAAATGTAATTCTTTCATATATCATTCATCCTTTAATTTTTGGGCTGTCGGGTGCTCCGATGGCCCAAAATCTTGTGGATTTAGACAAAGTTTGACCACAATATCTTGTGTGGTCGTATTGAAAATATTAAAAATATATAGTATAATATTTAAGGTTTCGGGAGGGTAAATTATGGAAATTAAATTTAAAGCTTATAACGATTATGAATTAAATGTTTATGTTTGGGATGAAGTTAAATCTCCAAAAGCAGTAGTGCAAATCGCTCATGGTATGGCAGAAGATGCTGCAAGATATGAAGACTTTGCTAAATTCTTAAACAAGAATGGTTATATCGTTCTTGCAGATGATCATAGAGCTCACGGAAAAACTGCTCAAGGAAAATTGGGTATTGTACCTGATGGAGATTGCTATTTCGACACAATCGAAGATATGGCGCTTTTGACAGACTATGCAAAAGATAAATATAAAGTACCAGTAATTTTATTTGGACACTCTTATGGTTCATTCTTATCTCAAGGATATATTGAAAAGCATTCAGATAAAATTGTAGCTTGTGTTCTATGTGGCTCAGCTAAGATAGATACATCAGATGCAAAACTTGGTGGTATGGTTGCAAATCTTCAAACAGCTTTGTTTGGAAAAGATAAGCCAGCTAAGTTTATTGCTAATCTATCTTTTGGTAATTATGAAAAACCATTCAAGCAAGATGGTAAAACAAATGCTTGGTTAAATAGAGATATGGCAGAAGTAGATAAGTATAACGCTAACCCAATGTGTGGATTTATCTTATCACTAGGTTTCTATAAATCATTCTTCCATGGGTTAAAGCAAATCTATGGAGATGCGCCAAAGCAAATAAGAAAGGATTTACCTATCTTTATCATCTCTGGTGATCAAGATCCAGTAGGTGGAATGGGCGTACTTGTAAAGAACCTATTCGAGATGTACAAAGATTTCGGTTTTAATGTTGACATTAAGCTATATGAAGGTGCACGTCACGAAATACTAAATGAAATAAATAAAGAAGAAGTTTATAATGATGCTTTAGCATTTTTTGAAGCTCATAATAAATAAGGAATAAAATGGCAGCAGATAGTTATGGAGCAAAAGACCTTGAGGTTTTAGAAGGTCTAGAGCCGGTCAGGGAAAGACCGGGTATGTATATCGGAACCACTGGTTCAAAAGGTATGCATCATATACTTTGGGAAATCGTAGACAACAGTATTGATGAAATATCTAATGGATTTGGTGATTCAATCGATATTGAAATATTTGAAGATAATTCTATTTCAGTTCAAGATAACGGTAGAGGAATTCCAGTAGATATTCACCCTAAGTACAAAGTGCCGGGTGTATATCTTGTTTTCACAAAATTACACGCAGGTGGTAAGTTCAACAATAAAAACTATAGTTTTTCTGGCGGACTTCATGGCGTAGGTGCCTCTGTTACAAACGCATTGAGCGCATGGACAAAGGTCCAAATTTGGAGAGATGGTAAAGAATACCAAGTAGATTTCTATTCTCCAGAAGTAAATGGCAAAGTTAAAAGTGGTATTATCAAGCATGAATTAACATCAAAGCCATGTCCAGATAAGAAAAAGAAAGGAACAAAAGTTACTTTCTTGCCTGATGAAAGAGTATTTAAAGCTGAAAAGTTTGACTTCGAAGTAATTAGAAAGAGAATTAAGGATTTAGCGTTCTTAAATGCTGGATTAAAGATTTCAGTTACAGATCATAGACAATTAACAGATTCTGGAAAACCAAAGACAAAAGCATATTGCTATAAAGGTGGTTTAACAGATTTCGTTCAATATCTAAATGAAGGAAAGAATGTTTTATATCCTAATCCTATAACAATTGAGAAAAAACAAGATAATTTCTATGTTTCTATTTCAATGCAATTAACAGATACATACAATGAAAATATTTTCAGTTATGTAAACAACATTCCAACTACAGAAGGTGGTACACACGAAGTTGGATTTAAATCTGCATTGACTAAAGCTTTAAATGATTTTGGTAGACAAAAGAACATTATTAAAGAAAAACAAGAAAACTTTATCGGTGAAGATTTCAGAGAAGGATTAACAGCAGTTTTATCTATAAAGATGCAAAATGTTCAATTCGAAGGACAAACAAAGACAAAGCTTGGAAATCCAGAAGCAAGAACAATTGTAGAAAATCTTTTAACTGATGCAATTAAAGATTTCTTGAATAATAAAGCTAAAAAAGATGTTATTGATGCAATATTTGCAAAAGCTGCACTAGCTTTAAAAGCTAGAATAAAATCTGCTGAAGCTAAAAATATCGCAAGAGCAATAAAGTCTAATACATCATCACTTGTTGGAAAACTTGCAGGATGCTCAGGCAAAAAGCCAGAACTTAATGAATTATTCATAGTTGAGGGTGATTCAGCCGGTGGTTCAGCAAAGATGGGTAGAGATCCAAAGATTCAAGCAATTTTACCTTTAAAAGGTAAACCGCTAAACGTTGAAAAGTGTAGAGTTGCGGACATCGTTAAAAACGATGAGCTTATCTCACTTATCAATGCATTAGGCGCTGGTTTTGATAAAGACTTCAATGTTAAGAATCTAAAGTTCCATAAGATTATCATTTTGGCCGATGCCGATGAAGATGGTGGTCACATTAGATCAATCCTTCTAACATTCTTCTTTAGATACATGAAGGAACTAATCACAAATGGATATCTATATGTTGGTATGCCACCACTATATAGAATTACAGATAAGCAAGGAGTTAGATATGCCTATGATAATGTTGAGCTTCAAAAGCTATTAGAAACAGCATCAAAGGGATATACATTAAATAGATATAAGGGATTAGGTGAAATGAATCCATCACAACTTTGGGAAACAACAATGGATCCAAAGAGACGTGCTTTAATGAGAGTTACAATTGAGGATGCAGCTGAAGCTGACCACTTAATTTCAACGCTTATGGGTGAAGAAGTTGGACCTAGAAAAGAATATATCTATGAGTATGCTAACTTCAACAAACAAGATGAATTTAAAGATATTATCAACAAGAAGGGATAGAATATGCCAAAAAAGAAAATTGATGAACAAGTAGAAGATACATCAAAGATGCTTGAATGTACTGTTGAAGAAGTACTTCATAATTCTATGATTCCATTTTCTGAACACGTAATCATGGATAGAGCTATCCCAAGAATTGAGGATGGCTTAAAGCCAGTTCAAAGAAGAATTTTATATACAATGAATCAACTAGGCATCACTCCAGATAAGCCTTTTGTAAAGAGCGCTAGAGTCGTTGGAGATTGCTTAGGTAAATACCATCCACACGGAGATAGTTCAGTTTATGATGCAATGGTTAGACTTGCACAATCGTTTAACGTAAGAATGCCACTTGTATCTGGACAAGGAAACTATGGATCTGTTGATGGCGATGGTGCAGCTGCTATGCGTTATACAGAAGCAAAGCTTGCGCCACTTGCTATGGAACTTTTAAGAGATCTAGATAAAAATACCGTTAAGATGGTTTTAAATTTCGATGATACTTTGGAAGAACCAGACTTGCTTCCAGGTAGATTCCCAAACTTATTAGTTAACGGCTCATCTGGTATCGCCGTTGGTATGTCAACAAACATCCCAACCCATAACTTAGGCGAAGTAATCGATGGCGTATGTGCATATATCGATAATCAAAAGATTACTTTAGATGAGATGATGAACTACATCCCAGCTCCAGATTTCCCAACAGGCGCTCTTATTATTAAGAGCGAAGGCATTCGTGAAGCTTATGAAACAGGTAAGGGAAAAGTTATCATGCGAGCTAAAGCTTCAATTGAAAAGGATGGAGATAAAGAATCTATTGTTATTACTGAAATTCCATTCCAAGTAAATAAAGCTGAACTTCTAAAGAGAATTAACGCACTTAGAGAAACAAAGAAAGATTTGTATGGCGGAATTCAAGATATCAACGATGAATCAAATAGAGATGGTATTCGTTGTGTAATTAGAATCAAGAAAGAAGCTAACGCAAAGAGAATTCTTGCAGGTTTATATAAATCAACTCAACTAGAATGTGCTTTCAATGTAAACATGATGGCCATTGCTGATGGAAAGCCAGAACAATTATCTTTACTTGGTTACATATCTAGATATGTAGAATTCCAAAGAGAAGTTATATTTAGACGTTCTGAATATGATTTAACAGCAGCTTCAAATAGAGCACACATCTTAGAAGGTTTATTGATAGCAGTAAACAACATTAGACGTGTTGTAGATATTGTTTTATCTTCTCCTACATATGAAGAATCAAAAGAGACATTACGCAAAGAGTTTAATCTAACAGATAAGCAAGCAACAGCTGTTTTAGATATTCCTTTAAAGAGATTAAATAGACTTGATGTTCATAAGATGGAAGAAGAGCTTGAAAATCTAAAGAAAAAGATTGCTGAACTTCAATCAATTCTTGAATCTAAGAAAAAGCAATTGAACATCGTCAAGAAGGAACTTCTTGAGATTAAAGATAAATATGCGACTCCTCGTATAACTCAAATCGTAGATGAACAAGAACATCCACAAATGATAAAAGCTGAAGAAATTATTGAAGCTCATCTTGTTTCTGGATACGTTCTTCTAAACTACATGGGCACATTGAGATTCATGACAGATAAGGCATATAAGATGGCTCAAAAGAATATCGTTAATTGCTCAGTAAATGAACTTGTAAAGAGAGCAATTAAAGTAAATGGCGACGAAAAACTTATTGCTTTGACAAAGAATGGCCAAGCTTGTGTATTTAGCGTAGATATGTTAACAGAGGATAAGTGGAAGTCAAAGGGAACCACAATTAATAAGCTTGGAAAACTAGATTCTGACGATGCAATTGTAGCTATATTTGGCGAAGATGAATTAAAGGGAAAAGAATTATACTTTGCTACGCAAAACGGTATGATTAAAAAGACACCAGCTTCTGAATATCCAATGGATAAAAAAGCAACATATCCTGCAATTGTTCTAAAGGATGACGATAAAGTAATCAACGTTGAAATTGTAGATAAAGATGCAGAATTTATTGTCTTTGTAACAGAGTTAGGTAACATCCTAAATGCATATGCTGATGTACCTGAACAAGGAAGACGTTCAGCAGGCGTTAAGGGTATCAAGTTAAACGACAATGATAAGGTTAAATATTGCGCACAAAACAAGAACGAAGGAGAGATTGTTGTAATCCTTGCAAATGGTACTGCAAAGCGTGTCATTTTACCTTCAATTGATCCAAAGAATAGATACGGAAAGGGTGTAACCCTTTGTGAAGTAAATAAGCCAAAAGATTTAGCCTTCGTAGGACTAGTAACACAGCCATATGATTTTGCTATATTCTTTGTAGATGGCGATTTAGTTGCTGTAAGCACAGATGATGTTGATATCGAGGCTAGAACATCAAAAGGAAAGAATCTTCTAAAGAAGGTTGCTAAAAAGAAATACGAATCAGTTATCTATGCAATTTATGCACATAATTTGATTTAGTTTATTTGAGTTAGTATTTCAAATATTGGGCGAAGATAGGTGGTTTTATAACCACCTGTTTTCTTTTTGTAGAATAATATTTACAATTGTGGTAAAATCAATCTATAAGTAAATTATAGATTTATTGGGATAAGAATGATAAAAAGAATATATGTTGAGAAAAGACCTGAATATTCTGATGCTTTTTCAAGAGTAAAGCATGTTTTTAATTACTTAGATATTGAGGTTGAAGATTTTAGACAATTTGTTAGATATGACATAGAAAACATGACAGAAAATGTTTTCGATATTGCAAAAACTACAATTTTTTCAGATACAGCGACTGAGATAGTTTATGATAAATTCCCAGCAGGAAGAAATTATTCAACTATTGTTGTTGAATCAGTAGATAGTTCATACAATAATAAACTTGCAGATATTTACTCAAATCTAGTTCTTATTACAGATTCTCATCCAATTATAAAGACAGCAACTGTTTATGCAATTGCAGGTATTAATCAAGAACAATTATTAAAATTAAAAGATTATTTTATCAATAAAAGATTCAACCAAGAAGGCTCAATGGAGATTCCACTTACATTAACCGAAGAGGAAGAAGAAGTTGAAGATTCATTTGATGCGACAGGATTTACTAAATTTACAGATGAAGAAATGCTTCAATTTATAGAAGCTAATTCGCTTCAAATGGATTTAGATGATGCGCTTGAGATTAAAAACTACTTTATCGAAGAAGAAAGAGAACCATCTAATTTTGAATTAAAAGTGTTAGATACGTATTTATCAGATAGAGTAAGACATACTGCATTTAATACAAAACTTACTAAGATAAAAATCGAATCAGAAAACCCACATATTCAAAAGGCGCTAGATATCTATAAAAAATTGAAAGAAAAAGATACACAAAAGAATGCGTCTTTAATGGATATTGCAACAATATTAAAAAAAGTTCAAATAAAGAAGGGTAATCTAAAAGAATTAGAAACTTCAGAGGAAGATCACTCATCTACAATAGGCTTAGATATAAAAGTTAATGACAAGCCTCAAAAATGGTGGATTTCGTTTAAAAACGAAACGGATAACACACAAACAGAAGGTGAGCCATTCTCAGGAGCATCAACATGTGTTGAAGGCGTTATGAGAGATCCAATTTCAGAGCGTGCTTATGTATATCAAGGTGTTAGAGTCTCAGGAAACTCAGACCCAAGATTTAAAGATAGTGATATTCCTGGAAAGCATTCTCCATTTACAATTTCAAGAACATCAGCAAAAGGCGCTGCAGCTGCAGCAAACCATACAGGTGTTCCTTTTGGAATAGTTCATGAATTATATCATAGAGGATATAGAGCAAAGCATTTAGAGTGTGCTTGCGTTGTTGGCGCTGCAAATCAAGAAGACGTTGCTCGTGATAAAGAAGTTAAAGACGACGTAGTTGTAATTGTTGGTGCTAGAACCAAAAAGGAAACAAGAATTAGAAAGGGCGATCCATTAACTTTAAAAAAGCTACAAAGATTGTTCTTTAATAAAGAAGCTACAAAAATCATTAAAAAAGCTTATGATATCGGCGTTGGTGGTATAGTTTGTGCACTTGCAGAAATGATAGATCAAGGCGTAGATATTAACCTTGAATATGTGCCAACAGTTCAAGATAGTATAAGTGGAGAAGATATAGCAATATCTGAAACTCCAAATAGATTCTTAGTTTTGTTGTCTAAAGATGATGTAGCAAAGTTCATTGCGCTTGCAAATGATGAAAATCTAGAAGCAGCCGCTATTGCTACAATTACAACAACAAGACGTATCAAAATGTATTATGATAACAAGTGCTTGTTAGATATTAAAAAATCATTCTTTAAAGAAAACACTCAAGTTAAAGAAAAAGCAATTGCAAGAATTACAGATCCTGTAGTTCAAGACTTCTTTGAAAATCCATATAAAGATACAATGACATTGTTTGAAGATGGAGATTTTAAGTCTGCGCTTTTAAATGAACTAAAGAGACTTGAAGTATGTTCTCAAAAAGGTCTTAGTGAAATTTTTGATTTCTCTATGGGAGCAGGAACTGTTTTGGCGCAAAATGGCGGTAGATTCCAATTAACGCCAGCTAACGCAACAATACAAAAACTTCCAGTAAATGGAGTTACAGATACAGCAACAGCTGTAACATTTGGTTGTGTTCCAAATCTTTTAGAGCGTTCTCCATTTATTGGTGCTATGTATTCAATAATATTATCTGTATCTAAACAAGTATCTGTCGGCGTTGATGTAGATAATGTATATTTATCACTTCAAGAATATTTCAAAAAATTAAGAACAGAAGAAGATAGATGGGGCGAAGCTACAAGTGCAATGCTAGGCGCAATGTATGCTCAAGATAAGTTAGGCATTTACGCAATTGGCGGAAAAGATTCAATGAGCGGTTCGTTTGAAGATTTGGATGTCCCACCAACTGTTATTTCATTTGCGCTTGGAATTACTTCAGCTTCGAAGACAATATCTAATGTATTTGCAAATTATAAAGATGAAGAAGAACTAAACCATATTTATCATATACCGCTAAAGAGAGATGAATATGGCGTTCCCGACTTCAAATATTTAAAGAGTTTATATAAGGCATTAAATAGAGCAATAATAACAGGTGGAGTTAAAGCTTGCAATGTAGTTGAAGAAGGCGGTGTAATATCTTCTGTATTTAAGTCTTGTATGGGTAACAGATTAGGTACAACTTGGGAAGAGATCTTTGAAAGTTCGTATGCGCCACTTTTAGGCGACTTCATTATTCAAGGAGATGACTTATCTGAGCTTGCTTCATTTGATATGAAGCATATAGCCACAATCAATGGAACGCACACGTCAGAGTTATGCGGAGCAGAATTTAGAATGAGTGATGCTGTTGATGCATATGTCGACCCACTAGATCCAATTTATCCAGTTCGTTCTAAAGAATTTGGAAACGCTGGGAATTTGATATGTTGTGCAAAGCAAGAAGAAAGAGTATCTCCAAACATAAAACCAACAGTATTGATTCCAATTTTCGATGGAACATTATCTGAGCGTGATTTAATGTCTGCATTCTATGATGCGCAAGCAAATGTAGAAACTTTTAGATTTAAGAACATGACACACGATGATGTTTTAGATTCTATTGGGGAGTTTGCAAAGAAGATTCAAAACGCTCAAATATTGGCTCTTCCTGATGGTATTAGAAATTTGAGTAAGCAAATATCTATTCTATTTAGAACAGAAGAAATATCTGATGCTGTAATGGAACTTTTAAACAAGCGCGATGGCTTAATTTTAGGTATCGGTAGCGGCTTTAAGGCGCTATTAGATTTAGGATTATTACCTTATGGTAAAATTTTGCAAGAAAAGCCAATAAACGCGCCAACTCTTGCAACAAACATTATTCCAAAGCATATTTCATCAATTGCAAGAATAAGAGTAGCTACAAATAAGACTCCATGGCTATATGCGGATAGATTGAGTGAACAATTCTTAGTTCCTGTATCTCATAAAGAAGGAAGGTTTGTAGCTCAAAACGAAGTAATAGAGCAGTTAATTAAAGATGGGTTAATTGCTACACAATATGTAGATAGTATTGGTAATGCTACAATGACAGCTCCATTTAATCCAAATGGTAGTATGTATGCCATTGAAGGCTTAATATCTCCAGATGGTAGAGTATTTGGTAAAACTGGTAACGCAGAAAGATGCGGAAGGGATTTGTATAAGAATCTAGAGGGTAATCTAGATATGAAGATATTTGAAAGCGGAGTTAAGTATTTCGAATAATGGCAAAAATCACTAAAGTAGAACCACAAAAGAGAAATCCAGAAAGATGTAATCTATATTTAGATGGCGAATTTGTATGCGCCATGTCTATGCTTGTTGTTGTTCAAAATCAACTACTTCCAGGTAAAGAAATAACTCAAGAAAAGCTTTTGGATATGGTTTTTAAATCTGAAAAAGAAAACGCATTTAATTATGCTGTTGATTATATCTGTAAATATGTTCCATCACAAAAGCAAATGACACATAAACTATATGATAAAAAATACACAAAGCGTGTTGTTGATTATGTTATAGAAAAGTGCAAAAGCTATGGATATATAGATGATGAAAAATATGCACAAAGCTATGTTTTCCAAAACAGAAAATTAAAAGGGAAAATAAAATTAAAGCAAGAATTAATGCTTAAAGGCATTAACCAAAAAATTATTGATGAAGTTCTTCAAGATTATGATGAAGAAGATGGATGCTTAATTTTGGCTAGAAAGAAAGCTTTAAATAAAGATTTGGATGATCCAAAAGTATATGCTCAATTGGTTAGATTTTTACAATATAGAGGATACGATTGGGAACAAATTAAATCAGCTATAGATAAGGTTAGAGCAAACGAGGACAATTAATGGAAAGATGTGTTAGCATTGATGAAATGAAATTATTTGATGCGACCGAAATAGAAAAAGTTGGCTCTACAACTTTAATGCAAAGAGCTGCAAAAGCTGTTTATGAAGAAATCTCAAATAAAAAAGCAAAGATATATATAATATCAGGTGGCGGCAATAACGGCGGCGATGGTATTGCGCTTTTAGAACTATTTTTAAACGATGGTTATGAACCAAAATTGTTCTTAACTTCAAATAAGTTATCTAAAGATTCAGAATACTTTTATAATAGAGTAAAAGACTATGCCAACATCTTTGATGTTGAAAAGTGTGATTACGATGCAGATATAATAATTGATTGCATACTTGGAACCGGATTTAAAGGCGAAGTTAAAGACAATATAAAAGATGTTATAAATAAGATTAATCAATCAAGCGCATATGTTATATCTGTAGATATTCCAAGTGGACTTTCTGGTCAAAGCGGAAAGGCAAGTGTAGCCATAAAAGCCGATAAAACTATTGCTATTCAATTTGCAAAATATGGACACTATTTAATTGATGGTAAAGATCATATAGGAGAATTAATTGTGAAAGATATAGGAATTCCAGCAATAAAAAATACAGCTTATATAATTGAAGATAAAGACATAGTTTTTAATCAAAGATTAAATAATACAAATAAAGGGTCTTTTGGAAAGGCAACAATAATTGGCGGATGTATAAATTATGTAGGTGCAATTAAGATTGCAAACATGGGCGTATCGGCACTAAGAGTTGGCGCAGGATTAAACACAATAGCAATTCCAAAATCCATATATGATGCTGTTGCTTCAAGTGTAGTTGAAAGTACTATCACTCTTTTAAAAGATGAAGATGGATATTTGGTTTTTGATAAAGAAAATTTAGACAAAATTATTGCTCAATCTCAAGCGATTGCAATAGGTATGGGAATGGGCCCAAAATACGAAGAAAACAAAAAGATTATAAAATATGTGATTGAGAATTTCAAAGGGCCAATTTTGATTGACGCAGATGGCCTAAATGCCTTTAAAGATGATATTTCTTATCTTTTAGATAAGGAAAACGTTTTATTAACTCCTCATCCAAAAGAATTGGCAAGATTATGTGGTAAAGAAATCCAAGATGTTTTAGAAGATGAAATAACATATTTAGATGCTTTATTAAAAGACAAAAAAGCAACTATTTTGTTGAAGGGCGCATCAAGTGTTATTGCAACATCAAAAGATAAATATATTGTGACAAATGGAACGCCAGCTTTGGCAAAGGGAGGTTCTGGAGATACGTTATCTGGAGTTATCTTAGGGCTTTTGGCTCAAGGTATAGATATTCCACGCGCGGCTTATATGGGGGCGTACTTATGCGCTAAAAGTGCTAGCGATTTACAAAAAGATTATTCAGTATATGGCGTTTTAGCCTCAGATGTCGCAAAAAATATTTCTAATTATGTGAAATAATTTAATTCTTCATTGAACGCAATATTTATGTGTGTTATTATATTATTATAAATATAAATAAAGAGGGCAATTATGACTGACACAACAAAACCAAAGTTTTTTGACAAGATCCTTGGAGTTGATCCAACAGACAAAAATTCAATGCAATCTAAAGAAGTTATATCTTATTCAATTGCAGGCTTAGGCCAAAACATTATTTGCCAATTAGTTACAACATTCTTCATGTATTATTTAACAACTGCATGTGGAATTAATGACGATGGCATTATGTATTTAGCTTACATGTTCTTATTCGCAAGATTATTTGACGCTTTCAACGATCCAATCATGGGTACAATCGTTGATAGAACAAAGTCTAGGTGGGGTAAGATGAGACCATATTTATTGTTCTCTCCAATTCCAATTGCGATATTTACAGTATTGTTATTTACAACGCTTCCAGGAGAAGTATCTCAATCTGCTAAATTAGCATATTCAACAATTATTTATCTATTGTGGGGTATTGCATATACATCTGTTGACGTTCCATATTGGGGACTTGCATCTTCAATGACATCAGATACAAATAAGAGAAATACAATGTTAACCGTAGCTCGTTTGTTCTGTACAATCGGTTCTGGATTAGTTTCGGTTGTAATTCCTATCATTACAGGAAATTTAGGAACGGATGCTAGTGTATTGAAAACTGCTTATTTAATTATTGCTATTGTTTCTGTATTAATTGCAGTTCCTCCATTCTTCCTAGGATTTAAGAATACAAAAGAAAGATACTTTGAAGCTAACAAAGAAAAAGAATCTCTAAAAGATAATATCAAGTTGTTATTCAAGAACAAGCCAATTCTATTAATGATTGCAATTGGTGTTGTTGGCTCTTTAAGAACTATTTATATGACAACTGCTTTATACTATGCATCAGTTAACCTTGGAAATACAGCCTTAGCATCAGCTATGTTTATGTTAGTTGTTCCTGGTGGTTTAGTTGCAACACTTTTAACACCATATCTTTCTAAGAAGTTTGGAAAGAGAAATGTATTCCTATGGTCTCACCTTGTCGGGGGTATTTTACTAATTGGTTTGTATTTCTTAGGATACAATTCAGAAGCAGGTGCATTTGATGGTACTACAAACTTAGCAATAATTATGTTCTATATTATTATCATTCTTGCTGGTATCCCAACAGGATTTAGTAACATCCTTACATACTCAATGATTGGTGATAGTATTGACTATCTAGAAGATAAGACAGGAAAGAGAGCAGAAGGTATTTGCTACGCAATGCAAACACTTATCTCTAAAATTGGTATGGCATTAACAGCTTTCGTTACATTATTGGTTTTAGGTAAAGCTGGTTATGCTACAGTTACAGCTGGCGGACAAATTTCAGCAGATTCACCTGAATTAGCTGCAGTTGTACTTACTGTAAAATCTAACATTTGGTTAGTAACAACTCTTGCTTGTGGTATTTCTATGGCCGCTTGTGCAATTCCTCTATTGTTCTATGATTTCAATGAAAAAGAACAAGCTGAGGCTGTTGCTAGAGTCGCTGCTAGAAAGGCTGCAATGAATCAACAAGCTGAAATGGTTGAAGCTACAGTTACTGTCGATGAACAAAATGAAGCTAAGGGTTTAGAAGCTGGTGTATCTGAAATTATTGGAGATATCATTAGCGACGAACCTACAAGCACTGACGATACAAAAAAAGAGTAATATTAAAACTTAAAAGGAGAGTTCTGCCGCTCTTAAATTGAGCGGCAGACTTAACATATACATATGGCATATACATCACTTTATCGTAAATATAGACCACAAACTTTTGATGCTATGATTGGACAACATCATATTCGTCAAACACTAAAGAATGTTGTTTTGACGGGTAATATTGCCCATGCATATCTATTTACAGGTTCTCGTGGTACAGGAAAAACTTCAACAGCTAAGGTTTTTGCTAAAGCAATTAACTGTTTACATCCAAAAGAGGATGGATCACCTTGCTGTGAATGTGCTGTATGTAAAACATTATCAAAAGAAAACAACTTAGATATCATTGAACTAGATGCTGCATCAAATAACAGCGTAGAGAATATTCGTTCGGTTGTAGAAAAAGTTAATTATGCGCCAACAGCTGGTAAGTATAAAGTATATATAATCGACGAAGTCCATATGTTATCTGCATCTGCATTCAATGCATTTTTGAAGACATTGGAAGAACCACCTGAACACGTTGTGTTCATTTTGGCTACAACTGATGTTCAAAAACTACCAGCTACAATTATTTCAAGATGTCTAAGATTCGATTTTAGATTGATTCCAAACGATGAATTAATTGCTCATCTAAAATACATCTTCAATCAAGAAGGGAAAAGATATGAAGATGAAGCGCTAGCAGCTATAGCTGAAGCTGGAAATGGTAGCGCAAGAGACACATTATCTATCGCCGATATGGTTCTATCTTATTGCGGCGACAATATTATTGACTATAAATCTGTACTTGAAGTTTTAGGTGCTTCATCTCCAGAAAACATATATGAAATTTGCGATAACATCGTAATGGGAAGAGTAGATAAAGCTTTGGCTTTAACAAACAAGTTAATTAACCTTGGTAAAGATGTAAGAGTAATTGCATCAGATCTTGCCAAAATGTTAAATAACATTTTATATATCAAGAATTGCCAAGATGCTAAAGATGTATTATCTGTTCCAAGTGAGCTATATCTAAAGATGAAAGATACATCTATATCGGCAGATAACTCTAAGATTTATAGATCGGCCGAAATCTTCGCGTTAATTGATAATTCGTTGAGATATTCATCTCAGCCAAAAGTTGTGCTAGAAGCGTCGGTAGCGAAGGCATGCGATATATCTACAAGTATAGATGATGCAACAATCTCTAGACGTGTAGCAGATTTGGAGGCTTTCAAAAGAACATTCCAAGGAATGGATACAAAAGAAGGCACAACAGTTACTGCTAGAAAAATCTGGGGAGACTTGATGAACTTTATGACAACAGATAAATCAACAGCTCACTATGAGAGAATGGTTTGCGAAGATGCTCATAAAGATGCGAACACAAAAATCGAACTTGTAAATAAGGAGATTTGGATTTCAACTAAAAACGATCAAATCTTAAACGAATTACTAAGATATAAGAGTGTAATTCTAAGAGAAATCCAAGCATTCTATCCAGAGATCCAAGTTTTAAAAATTACAAAAGAAGTAGAAAAACTAGAAGAAACAATGAACGAAATTAATTCATTGTTTGATAAATCAACAAAATAACCGGAGGTATACATATGGGATTTGGTCCTTATAGAGGTGGCGGCGGTGGCATGGGTAACATGCAACAATTAATGAAGCAAGCCCAAAAGATGCAACAAGATTTGCAAAATGCACAAGAAGAATTAAAGGAACTTGAAGTTACAGGTAGTGCTTCAAATATGGTTGAAGTTACAATGACTTGTGATGGAAAGCTTACAGGTATTCATATTAAGCCTGAAGCTGTTGATCCAGATGATGTAGAAATGTTAGAAGATTTAATTACGGCAGCATTTAACGATGCTATGGATCAAGTAGAAACAGAGAAGAACGAAAGACTTGGTCAATTCTCTAATATGGGATTAGGATTCTAATATGAACGAAATTGATTCACTAAATTCATTAGTAGCTCAATTTACAAAGCTTCCTGGTGTTGGCAAAAAGACAGCACAACGCTATGCATATTCAATTATTAATATGTCTAAAGAAGATGCAAAATTATTTGCAGATTCAATTATGGACGTAAAAGATAAGGTTCATTATTGCTCAGTTTGTGGAAACTATACAGATGGAGATGTTTGTGAAATTTGCAAAACAAGAGATGCATCAACAATTTGTGTTGTTAAAGATCCAAAAGATATTGAAGCTTTCGAAAAGACAAAGGATTATAAGGGAGTTTACCATGTTTTACATGGTACGCTATCTCCATTGTCAGGAATTGGTCCTAATGATATTAGAATCAAAGAATTGCTTGCAAGACTTAACGATGTTAAAGAAGTTATACTAGCTACAAACCCAGATGTAGAAGGGGATGCAACAGCTATGTATATAGCAAGACTTATAAAGCCAATGGGCATTAAAGTTACAAGAATTGCATCTGGCGTTTCTATGGGTTCAGATATCGAATATACAGATGAAGTAACGCTATCAAGAGCGCTTCAAGATAGAAAAGATATCTAAAAATCTATGGCATAAAAAATGGGGCTGTTCGAAAACCTAAAAGTTTAGAACAGCTCTTTTTCTATGCTCATTTTTATGAAGATTTAGTAACCGAACAATCTTAGATTGTTCGAAAACCTATTTAGCCTGATAATTCTCGATCATTTTTCTATTTATCTTTAACCCCTTTTTAGATAGACGTTTCCAACTTGGTTTTCTAAAGTGTTCTGGTTCAATGTAATCTGATGCTTCCCAGAATCTATTAGTTGTTCCTGTTTCATAGAATCTAAATAGTTTTGATATATTAATGCCAAGGTAGTTTAGCATAGATTCAGTAGACACTTTATTTAATCCTCTTCTTCTAAATCTTGTATATCCATAGTCTTGTTTTTCGATTCCGAATATACCTTCAACTTGTATACTACGATTCACTCTCATTTCTATTCCTTTAATAGAGCATAGATTATCTTGTGCTTGGTATTTAAATCTTTCCAATTCTTTTATTACTTCGAATATTTTAAAATCTTCATCTTGGCGAAACATATATTTTTTACAGAATGGACGCCAATGACAAGAATTACACCCATCGATTCTAAAGAAGACAGATTCTGCTTTTCTAGGATGTCTATTTGGTAGCAATACTTCATGGCCTACAAAACCATTTAAACAAGTTATTGTGCCATCTTCATTTAAATGATAACAATCCGGATTTCTTGCAGATTTGTTTCCTTCCCAAGACTGATGCTTTACGAAGTTTTCTATATTATGTTTGTTTAGATAGCGATAATTCTCTAAAGATCCATACCCAGCATCGGCGCATATTCTTTTAGGGAATTGCTTATACATTTTAGAGAAAACATCGATAATTCCGATAAAATCTGTAATATCTGTTCTTGATTGAGATACATAATATGCAAAAACAATTCCTTTTATTACCAATATTTGCACATTATATGCGGCATGCATATTACTACCTAAACCAGAATAGTAATCTGCTTTAAGAGTCATAGCTGTAGCGTCATGATCGGTTTTGAAATATGATTTTCTATTTGGTCCAATAATATCTTCTTTTTCTTCGTATTCTAACACCTTTTGTAAAAGCCCAAATAAAGCTTTAATTGTATGGTCATATGTTATTTCAGTTAAAGTATTTCTTTTTGTTCTTAATCCATCTATTGCTAAGGTAAGAGTACTACTTCTAATAAATTCTTCTTCGCGATAATTGGGAATTAAAGAAAACTGTTTTATTATATTTGAAGATTTAACAGATAACCTCTTATGATGCTTAGTAGGTTTCCAGACAAAGTTATATTTGTTTGCATTTGCTTCGAACTTACTTCCATCAATAAAGGCATCGTCAAATGATATATTTAATTCTTTAGCTATTTCTTGAGATATCTTAGCAAATATTTCTATTTCATTAGGGACTATTACTTTGTTGATAAAGTCGCAAAACTTTGTGTATATTGGTCGCTCTTGTTCCATGAGATAAATATATCTAAGATCGAATTGGCAAGCATCTGCTAATTCTCTTAGTGTGCATTTTGTAAACGCAAATCCATATACTATTGTTGCAAACAAATTGTAATAGTTATATCCTGGACGGCCACCTTTTTCTGTTTGGTTCTTTACGTAACGAGCTATTATTTCTCCGACTCCAGAATTCTCTAAAAGCAGTAAAAATCTATCCATTTTTGCCTGTTCCTTAACCTCTAGGTCGAAGGAAGGCAGCATGAACACTTTTCTTGTAGTAAAATATGCCATAAGTTTTTCTCCATATGGCATTATTTTAACAAAAATGGTTATTTCTGTATGAAAAAGGGACTGTTCTTAAATTTTAGGTTTTCGAACAGCCCCATTTTTGCATTTAATCAATTATTAATCCTTTAAAGATAATCCTTCTTTTAAGAACTTATCAAAGGCTGCTTGGCCAACTTCAGTATTTTTAAATACTGCAGTGCATTCCAAAATCTCTTCGCAAGCTGCGTTTACATACTTTGTAATAACGCCTTTTGCCTTAACTGAATTGCAAGATGTACCGTTATCATTAACTAGTTGTGCAATCATGCCAAAGTGCTTAGATAATGGGTTTTCTGGATTTGTTAATTCCTTTGGATCAAATGGAGTTTTTCCAGTTAGGATATCTTCGATTCCAGCAAATTCTTTTTGTAATCTTCCTGGAAGAATGAATAGACCCATAACTTCGATTAAGCCAATACCTTCTTTCTTAATGTTATGAAGATGTGGGGCAGCGTGGAAAATGCCATCTGGGAATTCTTTATTTGTTCTATTATTTCTTAGAATCATATCGATGATATATTTGTTGCCTTCCTTTCTTACGATTGGAGTAATTGCGTTATGTGGTTCTTCTTCTTTAGCAATAATGCCAACAGATTCATCTGAATAATTGAACCAGTTATCTAATACTTCTTTTGCTTGCTTTGTAATGTTTTCTTTGTTTTCAGATTCTAATCTTACAACAGAGTTGTACCAATTGATTGTATAGATTTGAACATCCTTATATTTTAGGTTTTCATATCTATGCTTATTCTTTGCTGCAAACATAGGTAGAACTTTAGCACCACCTTGGTAGTGGTCATGAGATAGAATTGATCCACCAACGATTGGTAAAGATGCATTTGATCCCAAGAAATAATGAGGGAATAAATCAACGAAATCTAACAATCTCTTAATTGTATCGATTGTAACGTTCATTGGTCTATGCTCATTGCAAAGAGCAATTAGGTGTTCTTCAAAATATTGATATGGGCTGTATTGTAATGACCAAGCTTCGTTATTTAGAGTCATTGGAATTGTACGTAGAGTTTGACGAGCAGGGTGTGAAATATGTCCTGCATATCCTACGTTTTCTAGGCATAATAAGCAAGCTGGGTATCCAGATTTTGGTCTAGATTTTTCAAGTGCAATTTGCTTTGGATCCTTTTCTGGCTTAGATAGATTGATAGTAATATCAATTTTCCCAAGTTTTCCATCGTGAGACCACTTGATATTTTTTGCTATATCTTTAACTCTAATATAGTTAGAAGCTTTAGATACATTAAAGAACCAATCTGTTGCATCTTTAATTGTACCATTTGCTGCTATAGCATCGAATTTTTCAATAGTTTGAGATGGAAGAAGAGAAACCATACCCATA
The DNA here is from genome assembly GCA_015055975.1 of Clostridiales bacterium. Taxonomy (GTDB): domain Bacteria; phylum Bacillota; class Clostridia; order Christensenellales; family UBA3700; genus UBA3700. The sequence continues at coordinate 142,698 of SVHF01000001.1, forward strand.
ATTTTTGTTTCGAATAATAGTTTTTCGTTTTCTTCAATCATCTTGTTTTCTACAGCATATTGAACAATCTTATCTAATACTTCTTCTTGGAAGTTTTCTGGATATGATGTTGCTTTTTCAGCTGGAGAATCAAAATGGAACAAATCGATTAATTGGTTTGTGATGTAATTGACATCAGCATCTTTAATAGATAAGTTCTTTTGAGCGTATAATACTAATTCTTGTAACTTTTGTTTAACTTCTTGTTGTGAAATCATGTAGAACCTCAATAAATTTATTTAGTATTTTAATTATACAAAGTTAAAATATTAAAAGCAATGGGCACGCTTCTATTATATTGCGCGTGTAATATATTTGTGCTAAAATCTAAACAGCACTATAAAGGAGTCTACTTATGGGCATTACAGCAAAAGATCTACTTGAAAATAAGAAATTTTTAGCATCAACGAAGTTGCTTTATGGGGATAATAAAGAAGAATATCAAGCAAAAAGATATGAAAATCTTTATAACATTCACAAAAAGACTTATGGAGATAATTGCACATTTTTCTCATCTTCAGGAAGAATAGAAGTTTGTGGAAACCATACAGATCACAACAACGGTAAGGTTTTATGTGCATCAATTTCTGTAGATACTATTGCTTGTGTTACTCCACTTGAAGGAAAGATTATTATTGCTTCTATTGGATACCCAGTAGTTGAAGTAGATATAAGCGATTTGAATGTTCACAAAGAAGAATTTGGAAAGAGCGAAGGCCTTGTTCGCGGCGTTTTAGCATACTATAAGCAAAACGGATATAAAATCGGTGGCTTTGCTGCAACAACTACATCTGATGTTTTTAAAGGTGCAGGTGTTTCTTCATCAGCTTCTTTTGAACTTTTAGTTGCGGAAATTTTGAACGTAATGTTCAATGATGGAAAAATCGATGTAATAACAAAAGCAAAAGCTGCTCATATGGGAGAAAGTGACTACTTCGGAAAGCCATGTGGTCTTTTAGATCAAAGCGCTATCTCAATTGGCGGAGTAAGCTATATTGATTTTAAATCAACTAAAGATCCTAAAGTTGAAAAAATCGATTGGCCATTCAATGATTTGGCTATCGTTATAACAAATACAGGTGGCGACCACTGTAATTTAACAGGTGAGTATGCGGCAATTAGGGAAGAAATGGAAGCTGTTGCTAAATTCTTCCACAAGAAAGTACTAAGAAAAGTAAAAGAAGAAGAATTCTATGAGAACATCTCGAAATTAAGAGAAGTTGTATCAGATAGAGCAATCGAAAGAGCAATACATTATTTCAACGAAAATAGACGTGTAGATATTGCTAAAAAAGCATTGCAAAAAGGACAAGAAAAGAAATTTATTGATATGATAAATCAATCTGGTATCAGTTCGTTAACAATGTTGCAAAACTGTTTCCCAAATGGTGCAGTTGCTCAACCAATTCCATTAGGAATTGCGCTATCTAAGCAAATAAAAGGCGTAAAGGCAGTTAGAGTTCACGGGGGTGGATTTGCTGGAACTATCATAGCTTATGTAGAAAAGAGTGAAGTTAAAAATTACGTTAAAGAGATGTCTAAAGTATTTGGAGATGAAAATGTGTTCCATATTGAAGTTAGAAATATTGGAGCATGTAAGGTAGAACTATAATGAACAGTATTTTAGGATTTGATCCTATAGCATTTTCAATCGGTAATATCGATGTCGCATGGTATGGGATTATTGTAACAACAGGTATTATTTGTGCCTTTTTAATGTTTTTACATATGGGAAAACAACAAGGCCTTATTATTGATTTCACGCTAGAAACTTTTATTTGGGTTCTAGTTTTAGCAGTTATATTCTGTAGAGTATTTTATGTTGTCCCAAGAATAGGAACGGAGTACACCGACTTTATCGATATGATAAACATAAGAAATGGTGGCTTAACTATCGTTGGTGGTATTTTTGGCGGACTATTAGGCATTGCTATTTCTGTTCTTAAAAATAGACAATATCATTTTGTTAGAGTATCTGACGCAGCCGCTCTTCCAGTTTTAGTTGGACAAATCATCGGTCGTTGGGGAAATTTCTTTAACCAAGAATTATTTGGATTACCAATTACAAATCCATCTTTCCAACATTTTCCATTTGCTGTATATATTGAAAACCCAGCAAGATTCTATCCAGGATATGAACCAGGTTGGTATAGTGCATTATTCTTCTACGAAGGTGTTATAAACCTTATAGGTTTAGTTGTTGGATATGTTCTATATAGAAAATTCAAAGATAAGATGAAGCCAGGTACTATTTCTCTATATTATCTTGGATGGTATGGATTAGTTAGAGGTTCATTAGAATTCTTAAAGATAGATAATGCGAAAATTGGTAGTTCAAACGTAGGTATGATACAAGTTATAAGCTATGTAATGGCTGCTGTTTGTATCGTGCTTATGGTATTACTTTATACAAACAAAATACATTTTGAATCAAAACGCTTTGATGATATAATCGTGGCGCACACAAAAAAGATGCAAGAAAAACTAGCAGCTAAAGGGAAGCTAGTAGTTGTTGAAGAAGCAGCAACGCAAGAAGTTATAAATGAAGATAAAACGGAAACTACGGTTTCTGAGGCCGAAGCGAATAATGTAGATGTGAATGCTGAGGATAAGGATAAAAATAAATGAGAGATTTAACTTTATTAACAGATTTGTATCAACTTACAATGATGTATGGCTATTCTAAAAATGGCCAAATGAACAAGCAAGCAGTATTTGATGTTTTCTATAGAGGTATAGGGAATAATTACGCAATTGCTTGTGGTCTTGAACAAGTCGTTGACTACATCATGAATTTAAAATTTTCAGATGAAGATATCGATTATCTAAGATCTAAGAATTTATTCGATGAAGAATTTTTGAGCTTGTTAAAAGATTTTAAATTTACTGGAGATATTTACGCAGTAAAAGAGGGAACAGTAGTATTCCCACAAGAACCAATTCTAACAGTTAAAGCAAGACTATTTGAAGCACAATTGGTTGAAACAGCAATACTTTGTATTTTGAATCACCAAACATTAATCGCTACAAAAGCTGCAAAGGTAATTTACGCCGCAAATGGCGCAAAAGTCGCAGAGTTTGGGCTAAGACGTGCGCAAGGTCCAGATGCCGGTATTTATGGCGCTAGAGCAGCCGTAATCGCAGGATGCGCATCAACATCTAATGTTCTTGCTGGCAAAATGTTTGATGTTCCAATTTCAGGAACACATGCTCACGCTTGGGTTATGAGCTTTAATAGTGAATATGACGCTTTCAAGGCATATGCAGATATGTATCCAGATTCTTGCTTATTATTAGTAGATACTTATGACACTCTAAGGAGTGGTGTTCCAAATGCAATTAAAGTATTTAAAGAATTAAGAGCGTCAGGTCATGAGCCAATTGGTATTAGATTAGATTCCGGAGACTTATCTTATCTATCTCAACAAGCAAGAAAAATGCTAGATGAAGCAGGATTTGAAAAAGCTATTATTTGTGCATCTGGCGATATCGATGAAACCGTATTGATGTCTTTAAATGCTCAAGATGCAAAAATTGATACATATGGTATTGGTACAAAGCTTATAACATCTATGGATTGTCCATCATTAGGTGGTGTATACAAAATGGCAGCTATTGAAGAAAATGGCAAACTTGTTCCAAAGCTTAAGATGTCAGATACACCAGGAAAGATTACAAACCCTGGATTTAAAAAGATTGTAAGAATTTATGATAATAATTCTAAAAAGGCTCTTGCAGATTTGATTTGTTTGCAAGAAGAGAAGTTTGATGGACTAAACGAATTAGAAATCTTCGATCCAAACTTTACTTACAAGAGAAAGACAATTACAGACTTTTATACTAAAGAATTAACTACATTAATCATAAAAGGTGGTAAACTAGTATACGATTTGCCAAAGGTTAAGGAAATCGCAGCTTATCATAAAGAAGCTATAAATGAATTCTGGAATGAATATAAGAGACTTTTAAATCCACATATTTATAAGGTCGATTTATCTCAAAAGCTTTATGATATGAAACAAAACTTGCTAAATCAATATTCTAAAAGATAGGAAATAGTTTAGGTTTACAACGCCAGAAGCTGTTATGGAAACATAACGGCTTCATTTTTTATTGTTTTTTTGGCAAAAAGAACAATGGGGCATATCTTTTTATATGATAAAATTTACTTGTTAGTAAAATTATTTTATTGGAGGTATATATGCCACTATTTGACGGACTAGAAGAATTTGCAAATGTATCACCAGCATTACAATGGGCAATATTTATTGTTGGCGCTCTAATTATTGTTGTAGCTATGGTATCTGTTGTAATTTCAATTTGGTTAGCAATTAAATACATAAAATACAATATAAGAACAAACTCTAGTAATCTATGCGGTGGAGATGCTGCAAGAAAGGTTCTAGATGATAACGGATTACAAAATATTAAAGTATCTGTTGTAGGTTCTATGTTGTTCGGAAACAGTTATTCTCATTACTTTAAAAAGGTAAGAATTAGAAGAAGAACAAATAAAAAGCCAAGTATTACATCACTTGCAATCGGTGTAGAAAAAGCAGCTTTAGCGGTATTGGATAAAGAGGGCGATCCAGATATGAAGGCAAGAGTTCGATTGACTCCACTTGTTTATCTTGGACCTTTTGCTTTCATTCCACTACTTATTATTGGTATAGCAATCGATGTAATATTGTTTAATTTCTCAGGCATCGCTACTGTTATATCGGTAGTTTTAGGTCTTTTGTTCTATGTTATTTCTTTCGTTTTGTCTATTATGACACTAAAGACAGAAGTTAAAGCTCAAAATAGAGCTTGTGATATTATGGAACAAGAGGGAATGGCTACAAGTGAAGAAATCGAAATGATGAGAGAATTGTATAAACTATACAATATTCAATATATCAACGATATTATTTTAGAATTCTTACAATTACTTCTAAAGGTTCTAGAAATTGTAGCAAAGATTCAAAATGGATCTTCAGCAAGCGCAAGTAGTTCTAGCGATTAATTGATATTTGCATAATTAAAATGAGGTTGCTAAGTTTTCTTAACAACCTCATATTTTTATAGCATTAATCTAGATTAATACATTCCGCCTTCCATTTGTGGAGCAGCCATTGGAGCTGGTGGTTCTGGAATATCTGAAATCAAAACTTCTGTTGTTAGAAGTGTAGATACTACTGATGCAGCATTTTGAACAGCGCTTCTTGTAACCTTTGTTGGGTCCAAAATACCAGATTTAATCATATCGCAGTATTCATTCTTTAGAGCATCATATCCGTATGTAGCGCCTTTTCCAGAATTCTTGATGTTGTTGATAACAACGCCACCATCTAATCCTGCATTTAGACAGATTTGCTTAATTGGTTCAGATAGAGCCTTTAACATGCTTTGTCCGCCAATCTTTTCGTCTCCTTCCATCTTGTCAACGATAGGAGCAACTTTATCGATGATGTTTAGAAGTGCAACGCCACCACCTGGGATAACGCCTTCTTCAACAGCTGCACGAGTAGCAGCAAGAGCATCTTCGATTCTTAGTTTCTTTTCTTTCATTTCAACTTCTGTTGCTGCACCAACATGGATAACTGCAACGCCACCTGCAAGTTTTGCAAGTCTTTCTTGAAGTTTTTCTTTATCGTATTCGCTTGTAGTCTCTTGAGCTTGAGTTTTTATAGCTTGAACACGGGCAGCGATTTCTTTTTGATCACCATAACCATCAATGATAGTTGTGTTATCTTTGTCTACCTTAACTTGTTTAGCTCTTCCTAAAAGTTCCATTGTTGTATCTTTTAGTTCATAACCAAGTTCAGAAGAAATAACTGTACCACCAGTTAAAGTTGCGATATCTTCCAAGATTGCCTTTCTTCTATCGCCAAATGCTGGAGCCTTAACTGCTACGCAGTTTAAAACGCCCTTTAACTTGTTTAGAACAATAGCTGTTAGAGCATCGCCTTCCAAATCTTCGCAGATGATTAGAAGCTTTAATCCGTTTTGTACAACGAACTCCAAAACTGGCATGATTTCCTTTGAAGAAGAAATCTTCTTATCTGTAATTAAGATGTATGCATCATCTAAAACTGCTTCCATCTTATCTGTATTTGTTACCATGTAAGCAGATACATAACCTCTGTCAAATTGCATACCTTCAACTGTTGATAGAGTAGTTGCAGTTGTCTTAGATTCATCAACTGAGATAACGCCATCTTTACCAACTTTCTCCATAGCTTCAGAAATTAGCTTACCAACTTCTTCGTTTCCAGCAGAGATGCTAGCAACTTGAGCAATAGCGTCAGCTGATTCAATTGGCTTAGAGATTACTTTTAATTCATCAACTACAGCGTTAGTTACTTTTTCAATACCTTTTTTCAAGATGATTGGATTAGCACCAGCTGTAACATTTCTTAATCCTTCGTGAACTAAAGCTTGAGCTAAAACACAAGCTGTTGTTGTACCATCGCCTGCAACATCATTTGTTTTAATAGATACTTCTTTAATAAGTTGAGCACCCATGTTTTCAAATGAATCTTTTAGTTCAACTTCTTTTGCAATTGTAACACCATCGTTAGTGATAAGTGGTGCACCATACTTTTTGTCTAAAACTACATTACGTCCTTTTGGTCCTAATGTAATTTTTACGGCATTTGCAACGGCATTTACGCCTGCTTCTAGTGATTTTCTAGCGTCATCGCCATATTTAAAATCTTTTGCCATATTTAGCCTCCTTAGTCTTCTATAACAGCAAGTACATCGCTTTGCTTGATGATAGTAACTTCGTCTTCATCAATCTTAAAGTCAGATCCACTATATTTGCTATATAGAATCTTATCTCCTACTTTTACTTGCATTTTAATTTCTTTTCCGTCAATAACTCCGCCAGGTCCTACAGCGATTACTTGGGCCATTTGTGGTTTTTCTTGTGCTGAATTAGGTAGAAATAGACCGCTTGTAGTCTTTGCTTCTGCTTCTACAGCCTTTACAACAATTTTGTCAAATAATGGTTTTATTGTCATTTTTATGCCTCCTAATTTTTTAGCACTCGCACATTTCGATTGCTAATTTTCAAAAAGTATTATACTATATTGGTGTTGAGTTGTAAACATTAAATTTAATAAATTTATATTTATGGCAAAAATGCAGAAATATGCATAGCATATTATATAAAATATGGTATAATCAACACGTAACAAATTTGTGTGAGGTGAAAATTATGAACAAATGGGACAATAGATTTATGGATATGACTAACTTAGTTTCTACATGGTCATCATGTATAAGAAGACAAGTTGGTGCAATTATCGTAAGAGATAAAAGAATATTGACAACAGGATATAATGGAGCTCCAGCAGGTGTTAACTCTTGTAAAGATAAAGGACAATGTTTAAGAATTAATCAAAACATTCCATCGGGCACACGTCAAGAAATGTGTTATGCAGTGCATGCTGAACAAAATGCAATTTGCCAAGCAGCTAAACTTGGATTATCTTTAGATGGTGCAACATTATATTGTACTCATCAACCTTGCACAATTTGCGCTAGATTAATAATAAACGCAGGAATAAAGAAGGTAGTATACGATCAAGGATACCCAGATGATTTCTCTTTAGAGTTATTCAAAGAAGCTGGTGTAGAAATTGTTAAGTATGCGGATTTGGAAAAATGAAAATAAAGAAAATACCAAAAGCTAATGAATTGATGTGGGTGCTAGGGGTCATTTTCGTGGCCCTTGGCGTTAGTATATGCTCAAAAGCAGACTTGGGCGTATCTATGATTGCAGCGCCTGCATTTATCATAAATGATGCAGTACATAGCCTTTGGGATGGTTTTTCTGTAGGGATGCTAGAATACTTAGTCCAAGGAGTAATGCTTATTATTCTTTGCATAGTAGTTCGTAGATTCAATTGGAAATATCTACTAGCATTTTTAGTTGCTATTATATATGGATACGTTCTTGATTTATGGTTATTAATATTTAAAGACGTATACTTTGAAGAAATCTATATGCAATGGATAATGCTAATTGTAGGAGACGCAATAACAGCACTTGGGGTTGCATGCTTTTTTAGAACATATCTACCACTACAAGTTTATGAATTATGTGTTGCTGAAGTATCAGATAGATATGGTTTTAAAATTAATAAAACAAAGTGGGCATTTGATGGATTATGCTTAACGGTATCAATTATTCTTGCTTTTTCGCTATCTCAAGATGCAAGCGAGTTCGATTGGTCTACAATATATAAGGCAAGTTTCCATCATCTAGGACTTGGAACAATTATAACAACTCTTATAAATGCTCCAATTATTGCAGGATGTGGATGGTTGTTAGATAAGTGCTTTACTTATGAACCATTATTGCCTATAGTAGAAAAATACGTTGGAAGAAATTCAAAAAAAGATATAGAAGTTATTGAAAGCGCGGAGGTAGAAAATGATCAAAATTGATGTTATATCAGGTTTTTTAGGCGCAGGCAAAACTACGTTAATTAAGAAGTTATTTGAATCTAAAAAGTTCAAAGAAGAAAAAATTGTTATTATTGAAAACGAATTTGGTGAAATCGGTATCGATGGAACTTTCTTAAAAGATTCAGGAGTTCAAATTAAAGAAATCAATGCTGGATGTATTTGTTGTTCTTTAGTTGGCGATTTCGAATCATCAATAAAAGAATTAGTAGAGAAGTTTTCTCCAGATAGAATCATTATTGAGCCATCTGGTGTAGGTAAACTATCAGATATCATTGGAGCTATAAATAAGGTTCAAGGTCTTGACCTTGAGATTAATATTTTAGCAACAGTTGTAGATGCTGCAAAGACAAAGTTATATTTAAAGAATTTTGGTGAATTTTTCAATAACCAAGTAAAAGCTGCAGATACAATCGTAGTTGGTAAAGTAGATAAGGTAAATGAAGAAAAATTACAAGATGCAGTAAATGCAATTCGTCAAGTAAATGAAAATGCAAACATCATTACAACAGCTATTGCAGATTTAGATGGAGACAAGATTTTAGCGTTCTTAGAAGAAAAAGCTTCACTTCGTGAAGAATTGTTAGAAAAGCTACAAAAAGAACACGAAGAAGAATCAGAACACGAGCATCACCACCATCACCATCATTATGATGAAAACGGAGTATGTTCTTGTGGCCATCATCATGACGATGACGACGATGATGACGATGAAGATGAGCACGAACACCACCATCATCACGATGAAGACGAAGACGAAGATGAATGCTGCCACCATCACCACCACGATGATGACGACGATGGCGATGAAGATGAGCATGAACATCATCACCATCACCACCATCACCATGGACACGATGCAGATGAAATCTTTGAATCTTGGGGCGTAGAGACAGCTCGTTCTTATTCTAAAGAAGAGTTAACAAAGATTTTGGATACTCTTTGTGATGAAAATGCAGGCTTGGGTATAATCTTAAGATCAAAGGGAATAATTAAAGCTTCAGATATGAATAAGTGGTATTATTTTGATTTAGTAGCTGGAGATTATGATATTAGAGAAGGTGAACCAGATTACACAGGAAGATTGGTAGTTATTGGTTCTAAGCTAAACGAAGAAAAGATTGAGAACTTGTTCTCGAAGAAGGTATAGTATGGAAGAACAAAGACAAAGAATCCCCGTATTTTTTGTAGATGGATTCTTGGATTCAGGAAAAACGTCTTTTATTATTGATACAATCAAAAATGATTCAAAAGATTACAATGTTAGATCTTTATTACTTTGTTGTGAACAAGGCGAAGTTGAATATGAAGAGCAATTCTTAAAAGACACTCTAACTACAGTTAAATATTTCGAATCACAAGATGAATTCGATTATAGAAAGATTAGTGAATATATCAAAGAATCTAATCCAGATAGGGTAATTGTTGAATTAAATGGTATGTGGGATTTAACAAAAATCCAATTGCCAAGAATTTTGCAAGTAGTACAATTCATGACATTGTTTGATGCACAAACATTCCCAGAATATTTCAACAATATGAGACAAATGGTCGTTGATATGATTAAGCGTAGCAGTGTAGCTTGCTTTACTAAATCAACAAGTGATGACTTTATTAAGCCTTATGAGAGTGCTTTGAAGCTTGCTTCAAGTAAATGCATGTACATGATAGCTGACAAGGATTTCCAAGGCCATCCAGCCTTTGAAGAAGCTATGCCATATGATTGGGAAGGTGATACTATCACACTTAAAGATGATGACTATCCTCCTTTCTATATCGATACATTTGAGCACAAAGAAAGATACGAAGGAAAAGTGTTGGATTTTGATTGCGTAGCAGTAAAGAGCAAAATACTTGCAAAGAATCAATTTATTGCAGGTAGATTCATTATGAACTGTTGTGCAAATGATATTCAATTATACGGATTCTTGGTAGACGGAGATTTAGGTCTAAAGATTAAAGATAGAGCTACAATGCATGTAAAAGCAAAGATAGAATATGTTTGGTCAGATGAATACAAAGAAGAAGAATTGGTTTTGAAACCAATTGAACTTATAGAAGTTCGAGGAAAAGACCTATCTAAAGTATTAGACTTAACAGGGAATTAGCAAAAAAATTGGACGCTCGAAAGCGTTCAATTTTTTAGTGCAAGACTGTGCATCCTTTTTCGATAGTATATACCCAAGTGGTACAAAAGTAGTTAACTCCCTTAAAGCTACCTCGTGGCACATCGAACAATCTGCTTAATGCTGCTGCGATCAAGCCCTGACATGGTTCACAGCGTTCAATTGCACAAGACCTTAATATCAACATCACTTGCTTAAGGCAAACCTTACATATATAAAACCTAGAAAGGCATTCGGTCCTGCTAGAGCGGATTGCAGATACAGGGCACCGCTAACTCCCCACCTAGCACAGTATCCATATTATAGTGATTTTGACCTTTAAATGTCAATAATGTTGCGTGTGAGACAATAAAATATTATTATATAAAAGCAACGTAGGGGTATCGCCAAGTTGATAAGGCATGGGATTCTGACTCCCACATTCGCAGGTTTGAGTCCTGCTACCCCTGCCAAAATAATCTTCAAGAGTTGATGCAAAGTGTCAACTCTATTTTTTTATAAATTATTTAATATCTTTAACTAAAATTTAAGTAGGGGCAAGAAAATATAGTTGCATCAAGCAAATAAAAGCGAGATTAAATAACCCCTCAACATTATTTTTTCAGAAAGTTTGGCTCATATTGGGCCAAATTTTTTTGCAATAAATAAGGGCTGATTTCTCAGCCCCGAATATTAAGCTTCTTCAAGTTTTTCAATAGATTTGATATAAGGCGTATCGCTTACAATTTTATATAATGCTTCTGGAGTCCAAGGTTCATATGAAATTGCTTCAAGTTGAGCAATAGTTGTACCTTGTTCATCTTTTGATGTTCTAAATCTTTCTATTCTTACAATCTTCAATAAATCATGAAGAGCAGAGATGTTATTTTCTTCACCTGCGTCAATGGTAATTTTTAATAAACAAGATTCTCTACGTTTTACATATTTACCAACTCTATGCAAAATTAGTTGCATAGCAACTAGTAGTATTGTTGCTATAATACCAGTGATTATCATGCCAGCACCTATTGCAAGACCAATTCCGGCTGTTGCCCAAACGCCAGCAGCTGTTGTCAAACCATGTAATAGATCACGTTTGTAGAAGATAATGCCTGCGCCTAAAAAACCAATACCAGATACAACTTGAGCTGCAATACGAGCAGAGTCAGCACCTCTAACTCCTGTTTCTGTTGCACCTAGTGGTAAATCTGCAAATGCATATTTAGATACCATCATCATTAAAGCAGCAGCAAAACATACAATAGCGTGAGTACGCATGCCTGCTTCTTTAGAACGAGCCGTTCTTTCAACACCGATTGTTAATCCGCAAAGAGCAGCGATAAATAAACGCGCTAGCCAAATTAAAACGTCGGAATTCCAATCTAAAACAAATAAGTCAATTCCTAAAATCATATGTCGCCTCGTAATTTAAGAATACATATATTTTATTTTTAATATATATTTTTGTCAATATGCGCTTTTTACAATAACCTATATATATAACTAATCAACAACAAATATTTTAAAATCTTGAATATATTACGCGCAATATGTTAAAATATTTTAAGAAATCGAGGAAGATATGGTTACTCTTGAAGAATTAGAAAAAAATATTAATACTTGTAAGGAAAAAATTGAAGCTGCATTAATTAGAGCCAATAGAAAAGATAAAGTTATTTTAGTTGGCGCTACAAAGACTCAACCTAAAGAATTAATTCAAATGATTCAAGAACACAAACTACTTGATGTCGTAGGCGAAAACCATGTGCAAGAAATCGTTGAGAAATACGAAACAGGTGATAAATTAACCTGGCATATGATTGGGCAACTACAATCTAACAAAGTTAAGTACATCATAGATAAAGTAGCTCTTATTCATTCTTTAGATAGAGAATCACTAGCTCAAGAAATTCAAAAGCAAGCAACAAAACATAACAAAGTTATGGATTGTTTAATTGAAATTAACATGGGGAGCGAGATTACAAAGGGTGGTATAGACAAAACAGAATTGTTTAACTTTATGCAAATGCTTCAAAAATATCCTGCAATTAGGATTAGAGGCCTTATGAGTGTGCTTCCAAATCTTCAAGATAGACAAGCTTTAAAGCAAATGTACATTGAATTAAATGCTTTGTATGAAGAATTGAAAATTAAAGCAGATAAAAATCATCAAATAGATATTTTGTCTTGTGGTATGACAAATGACTATGAAATGGCTATAGAATATGGCGGCTCAAACATGGTAAGACTAGGGAGAGTTTTGTTTGGGGAAAGAAATTATGGAGGAACAATAAATGGATAGAATGGACGGTTTTAATAACAATAATAACGATGCTTTCGATAGAAACTTCGGAAGAATTAATCCATACGCAGAAAAATATGGAACTCAAAATCCACAAGAGCCTGGATTTAATCCTCAAATGCGTCCACAACAAGATCCTCGTGTTGCTCCAAGACCACAAATGCAAACTCCATATCCACAATATACTCCTTATCAACAACCACAAATGCCACCACAACAATCACAAATGCCACCACAATTTATCCAACAACAAGGACAAATATCTCAACAAGATTTCGAGGATCAATTTGATTATCAAAGAGCTGGCATGCAACCAATAGGCATGCAAATGCCTCCTCAACAAATGATGCCTCCACAACAAATGGTTCCACCACAACAACCTAAAAAGCGTGGTTTCTTCTCATTTATGAGTAAAAAACAAGAACCAGTTGTTCAACAACCTATGTATGCTCAACAATTTGTAAATTTACAAACACCACAAACAATTAGCGATATAAAGGGAATTATTAATATGCTAAAGGCTGGGGATACAGTTTTGGTAGATTTTGCTAAGGCTGGCGATCAACAAAGCCAAAGAATGTTAGATTTCTTAGCAGGTGCTTCTTTTGCACTAGGTGGTTTGATGCAACAAATGGGAGAAAAGAAGTTTATATTAACACCTCCAGGAACAGGTATTAGAGGTCAACTAGATAAATAATGAAGAAGTATTTAAGATATATCCTAGAAGTATTGTTTTTCGGCGCACTAATAGGCGTAGATTTAGGAACTAAAGCAATAGTTTTTGATTTGTTTGAAAACAAATCATCTTTTGTTGTTTTGGATAAAATCTTCGCAATAACTCTAGCTAGAAACACTGGTGCATCTTTTAGTATTTTATCTGGCAAATTAACATTTTTAACAATCATGCCAATGATAGCAATCATTGCAATTATTGCTTTGTTGATTATCCGTCCTAATCTTCCAACAAATCTAAGATTGGGAGCGATTATGATTGCGGGCGGTGCTCTTGGAAATTTAATAGATAGATTAGCTTTTGGCTATGTTCGTGATTTTATAGATTACGTATTTTTAGATACATTCTTTGGTATTAACTTCGCAATTGGAAACGTTGCAGATCTGTTCTTATTGATGGGCGTTATAATGCTTATCGTTTATATAATCTTTGAATTTAAAGATGAAGATTTTTATTCTAAAAAGAAGTTAGCAAAACTTCATGCCGAAGAAGTTAGAGACGAATTATATTCAAACGATAACGAGGCATAACATGGAGACAAGAACAATAGTTGTTTCTCCTGAAGATGCTAAAAAGAGAATAGATATCTTCTTGAATGAAGAATTAGATTTATCTCGTTCATATATTAAAACTCTAATTGAAAAACAAAACATTTTAGTTAATTCTCAGGAGATTAAAAAGGCTGGATATGTTGTCAAAGACAACGATGTTATTACAATAACCATTCCAGAGGCCGAAATCCTTAATTTAGAGCCCGAAAATATAGATATCGACATAATTTACGAAGACGATGATTTTGCCGTTATAAATAAGCCTCAGGGGATGGTAGTTCATCCAGCGCCTGGTGCATATGAACACACGCTTGTTAATGCGCTTTTATATCATCTTAAAAACCTTAGTGATATAAATGGTGTTGTAAGGCCGGGAATCGTTCATAGATTAGATAAAGATACATCTGGTCTTATTGTCGTTGCAAAGAACAATGAAGCTCATTTGGATTTGCAAGAACAAATTGCTACAAAAGCAGCAAAAAGATATTACAAGGCACTAGTTGATGGAATTGTTAAAAAAGATGAAGGCGTTATAAATACGCTTATAGATAGATCTAAAAAAGATAGAAAAATGATGGCGGTATCTAATGATACAGGTCGTATTGCTATAACACATTTTAAAGTACTAGAAAGATTTAGAAATTATACATTTATGGAATATGAATTAAAAACGGGTAGAACTCATCAAATAAGAGTACATTCAAAATTCATTGGACATCCAGTTGTTGGAGATCCAGTTTATGGTGGTTCTAACAAGTTTAATTTAAATGGGCAATTGCTTCATGCATTCAAGCTTGAACTTACTCATCCAAGAACAAAAGAGCACATGGAATTTTTTGCGCCTCTTCCTAAATATTTTGAAGATGTGTTGGATAAATTAAGAGAAAAACAATAATTATTTTAAATACTCTTTGTGATCAAGAGGCATTACATTTGCAGTTTTGTATACTTCGTATAATACCATTCCAGGGTTCTTATTTGGGTGACGTTTTACGTTCTTTCTTTGAGTATAATCTACTTCAACTTTAGAATTGTTATCACAATCTGAATAATATGCACAAACTTCAGCTGCAAACTTTATAACATCGTCGTTTATTTCGTTTCCTTCTAAGCAGATAATTGTGTGGCTTCCATGGAAAGCTTTTGTGTGTAGCCAAATATCTCCACCATTTGCGATTTTAAATGTTAATTTATCATTTTGAAGATTATTCTTTCCAACATATATATTGAATCCTTTATATAGATAGTGAATAGGTGGTGCTTCAACAGGCTTTTTATTTCCTTTTTGACGATGCGCTTTAAGCGCTCCGATATTTTCGAGTTCGCGTTGTAGTTCTAAGATTTCTTGTGGAGTATTAGCACGTGAAATATATGGTTCTATTGTAGATAGATAATCCATTGTTTCTGTTAATTCTTTAATTTGCTCAAGAGCTATTTCTTCTGTATGCTTTAATTTATTGTATTTTTTAAAGAACGCTTGTGCATTTTGTTGAGGAGATAAAGTTTCATCTAAAGATATTGTTACATCTGGCATAGATTCTTCATAATAATTTTGAAGTGTAACTTTTGAATCTCCCTTGTTTATTCTATATAAATTTGCAAGAATTAATTCTCCATATATTCTATATGTTTCTTTAGAAGAGCTTTCTGCTAATCTTTGATTAGATTTTTCTAAACGCTTTTTGCATTTTGATAAGAATGCGTTATATGCTTTTTGGAGATATTTAGTCTTTTCTTGTTGACGCATAATATCGTCTTTTTGCATTAAGCAATTTTCTATAGCGTTATTTAATGTTTCGTATTTTCTATATTCAGATATTGTTGCATATTTTGTAACATAAAAATCTTGTGGATTTCCATTAACAATAGATACACAAGGCATGAATAAAGATGATTGATAGATGTTATCAAAAGTTGCTATGGCATCTAATATTTTGTTTATATCTTCATTTGTTAAATCTTGTTTTGTATCATCAATTGAAGCTACATGTACAATTTCTTGAGCAGTAGATTTTGCAATACCAGAAATATTGTTCGCAAGACATGTAGATATAGATGTGCCTGAATAGTTATTTAGCAAAGCTAAAATCTTATCTTTTTCAGAAAGTTTTATCTTTGGTTGTTCTGGAACAATATATTTTGCAGATGGAACTAGTGTTCTTTTAGTCATAACATCAAATGGCACTTGCTTTAGAGCATCGGTTATGATGTCTTTATCGTTTACCATAATAATGTTTGAATATCTTCCCATCATTTCTGTTATCAATTTAAAAGAAACAGTATCTCGCATTTCGTTTTTAGATAGAACTTCAATAACAATAATTCTATCTTCATTTAATGTATAAATATCTTGAATGTTTCCGTTTTGAAGATATTTTCTTAAATGCATACAAAATGCAGGAGCTGTTATTGGGGAAATCTTCTTTTGGTGTGTCAAATGGATCTTTGGATTTGATGCATTACAAGAAATAGCAAGAGTGTAGTTCTTGTTATTTGCGCGAATCATTAGATTAACTTCATCTTTTTCAGGCATCGTAACTTTGTCGATTTTTCCGCCCTTTAAGAAGTTATCTAACTCTTTTGTTAATGCTTTTATAGTTATATAATCATTTGGCATAGATTTATTATAACAAATTATAATAATATGTGCTAAAATATTGATATGCATTTAGTAGATTATGTTTTATCTGTATCAACAAAGACCTTTTCACAATTACCATTCAACGAAGTTGATGCATTGGTATTTGCGCAAATTTCATATTATGATTATTCAGTATTTGAAGATGGGATTTCATTTGAAGAAATAAGAGGACACAAGAATCTATTTAAAGCAACAGATTTGAAAAATCTTATTGGCAAAGAGGATGAAAAATTATTCAATGTAGTAATAGGATCTAGAAGATACGAAAAAACAATTGTTAAAAATCATAAACATATATTAGACCAATCTATACCAACTCAATTTTGTGCAACAACCTTTATTAATAAAAAGAAAGCAATTATTGCATATAGAGGAACAGATGGCACAGTTATTGGTTGGAATGAAGATATGAATATGACATATCAATTTCCAATTGAAGGACAAGTTCTAGCTCAAAAATATATCAATAAAGTTTTGCCAGAATTAAAATCATACGATGTTAAAGTTGTTGGCCACTCAAAGGGTGGTAATCTTGCTATTTATGCATCAGTTATGGCTAATAAAAAATATCAAGATCTTATATCTGGTGTATACAATTTTGATGGTCCAGGATTTGTAGAAGCATTTTATGCTTTAGATGCTTTTAGTGCTATAAAGGATAGAATTCACAAATTCGTTCCTGTTCAATCAACTGTTGGAAAGATGATGTTAAACCAAGGCAACTATAAAGTTGTTAAATCGGATAAAGCTCGAGCAATGCAGCACTGGGCGCATTCTTGGCTTATAGATGGAACACATTTTGATTATGCGGATGAAACTGACTTTTTCTCAGCATCAGCAGAAGCTGCAACAGATAATGTGCTTGTTAGTATGACTAAAGAAGAAAGAAGAGATGCCGTGACTGAAATGTTTAACATATTATATAGTACAGAATGTCATTACATGGACGATATTATTAAAAACATGGATGGCATATTGTATTGTTTAAAAGAATATATTGGCTTAAAAGAAAGAGGCGCTAATGTTAAAAAGCTATTTTTAGAACTTGTTAAGCCAATGGTTCAATCTTACTATCAAAAAGAAAAAGATATTGCTACTGCAAAATTTTCAGAGAAGAAAGATGAATTGGTCGAAAAAGTTAAGAACTTTTTCAAAAAAGACGAAAACAACTAGAACACGCACAAAACTATCTATATTGGAGGGTTATTATGGAATTAAACGGAAAGAAGATTCCAAATGTTATGGTTGGAACTTGGGCGTGGGGCTCAGGACTTGCTGGTTCAAGATTTATTTTTGGTAAAACTTACGATGCTCAAACACTAAAAGATACTTTTAATGAAGCATACAATGCTGGATTAACATTTTTTGATACAGCTATGGTTTATGGTGCAGG
This sequence comes from Clostridiales bacterium, assembly GCA_015055975.1. Taxonomy (GTDB): domain Bacteria; phylum Bacillota; class Clostridia; order Christensenellales; family UBA3700; genus UBA3700. Next base: position 160,919 of record SVHF01000001.1, read on the forward strand.
AAGTTCAGAAAAGTTGTTAGGAGAGTGCATAAAAGGTAAAGATGTATTTGTTGCTACAAAGCACATGCCAAATATGACATATACATATGGTGAAGCAAAAGAAGGGCTTAGAAAATCACTTGAAAATTTGGGTAGAGATTATGTTGATTTATACTGGGTTCATAGACCAAAACAATTAGTAAAAACCCTTGAAGAATTAGCAGAATGCGTAAAGGAAGGAAAGGTTAAATCAATAGGTGTTTCTAACGTTACTTTAGAGCAATTAATCGAAGCTCGTGAAACACTTAAAAAATATGATTTAGACGTTGCTGCAGTTCAAAATCACTATAGCTTATTAACCTTCAAAGATGAGGCTGAAGTGCTTGAATATTGTAAAAAACACAATATTTTATATTGTGCATACATGGTTTTGGAACAAGGTGCGCTATCTGGACACTACAACGAAAAGCATCATTTTAAGTTGTTTACAACACGTGGTTTTCAATTTAAGAAAAAGCAATTTAAACAAATTGGAGCACTACTTGGATATATACAAATTTTGGCTCAAAAGTACGAAATTGATACATCTCAAGTTGCAATTGCTTGGGCTATAGCAAAGGGAGCAATTCCTATCGTTGGATTGACAAAGCCATCTCATGCAAAAGCGCTTGCAAAAGGCTGTACGGTAAAGCTTGAAGATATAGAAGTTGAAGAGCTTGAAAGATTAGCTGTTGAATCTGGTGTAGGTCCAATTATTTATACTTAATACCATACTAAAAATTATATTTTTAATAATTTGCATATTTCGTTTTGCAAATTGCTTGCTCTATGCTAAAATATTACACGTTAATTATTTATATATAAAATCTAAGGAGATTAGACATGAGTTACACAAAAGAATTGTTAGAAAAAGATCAAGTTAAATTAACATTTGACGTTCCAGAAGCTGATTGGAAAGCAGCTCTAGATGAATCTTTTAACAAAAACAAGAACAAGTTTTCTGTAGAAGGTTTCCGTAAGGGTCACGTTCCAAGAAAGGTAGTAGAAAGAGTTTATGGTATCGGAGTATTATTTGATGATGCTTTAGATATCGCTATGCAAAAAGAATATGAAGCTGCTTTAGAAGCAGAAAAAGATATTATTCCAGTAGATCAACCAGAAGTTCAAATCACAGCAATTTCTGATGCTACTTTAAAGTTCACAGCTGTTATTCAAAACGAGCCAACAGTAAAGCTAGGTGCTTTCACAGGATTAGAATTCAAGAAAGACAAGGTTAAGGTTACAGCAACTGAAATCAAAGCTGAAGTAGACAAGGCTATTGAACAAGCTGGTGCTTGGGAAGATATTAAAGATAGAGCTTGCGAAAAGGGTGATAAGGTTATCATCGACTATTCAGGTTCAATCGATGGAGTTAAATTCGATGGTGGTACAGCTGAAAAGCAACCACTTGAGTTAGGTTCTAACACATTCATCCCAGGATTTGAAGATCAAGTTGTTGGTATGAACATCGGTGATGAGAAAGATATTACAGTTAAGTTCCCAGAAGATTATGGCGCTAAAGAACTTGCAGGAAAAGAAGCTGTATTTGCAATCAAATTACATGAAATTTCTCATAAGAACACTCCAGCATATGATGATGAATTCGTAAAGGATGTTTCAGAATTTAACACAGTTAAAGAATATGAAGCAGACATCAAGAAGCACATCACAGAAGAAAAGGAAAAGCAAGCTGAACAAAAGCTAGAAAATGATATGATCGAAAAGATCGCATCTTTAGCTACAGTTGATGTTCCAGAATGCATGATTAAGAACCAAGCTGCTGATATGGTTAACGAATTCGAATATGGTTTAATGTACAGAGGTCTAAAGGCTGAAGATTACTACAAGTACATGAACACATCTAAAGAAAAGTTAATGGAACAATATCATGACACAGCTAAGAAGAACGTTTTATATAGATTAGTTTTAAAGGCTATAATGAAGCAAGTTGAAATCCCAGTTTCTGACGAAGATATCGACGAAGCAATCGCTAAGATGGCTGAAGATGCTAAGATGCCAGTTGAAGACTTTAAGAAGAACGTTAACGAAGAGTATAAGAACTATATTCGTAACGATATCATCACAACAAAATTATTTGATTACTTAAAGAACAACAACACAATTAACTAATCAATATTTGTCTAAGTGTGACAAAAGCGCCTTCTTATTTTATAAAATATTTAGGCGCTATTTTATTTTTAATATAAAAAGTGTATAATAATTGAACAATGCAAGGAGGATATTAAAATGAACGAGAAAAATAGTGCATTAATTCCATACGTTGTCGAGAAGACTAGCGCAGGCGAAAGATCATACGATCTTTATTCAAGATTATTAGAGGACAGAATCATCTTTTTATCTGGAGAAATTGATGATGCTTTAGCAAACACAGTTGTTGCTGAATTATTATTCCTAGAAAGCAAAGATTCAGATAAGGATATCGTATTATATATTAACTCACCAGGCGGAAGTGTAACTGCTGGTATGGCAATCTACGATACAATGAACTTCATTAAGTGTGATGTATCAACAGTTTGTATCGGTATGGCTGCATCAATGGCTGCATTCTTATTATCATCTGGTAAGAAGGGTAAGAGATATTGCTTACCAAATTCTGAAGTTATGATTCACCAACCATTAGGTGGAGCTCAAGGACAAGCTTCAGATATTATGATTACAGCAAATCATATCCAAAAGATTAAAGAAAAGATGACAAAGATATTAGCTGAAAATACAAATCAACCATATGAAAAAGTATTAGCTGATACAGATAGAGATAATTACCTATCTGCTCAAGAAGCTTTAGAATATGGAATTATTGATAAAGTATACGACAAGAGGTAGTAAGTGGATTTATTAAAAAAGTGTTCTTTCTGCGGAAAGGGAGAAGATCAAGTTTCTAAAATGTTTGTTAGTAATTTAACTGGCAATTGTATTTGCAGTGACTGTGTTAAAAATTGCGGTGAAGAACTAAAGAACTTGGAAGAAATTGAGGGAGTAGAAGAAACCAAAAAACATAACAAATTAACTTTGTTAAAACCAAAGGAATTAAAGGCCAAATTAGACGAATATATAGTTGGGCAAGATGAAGCAAAGAAAGTGCTTTCTGTTGCTGTTTATAACCACTATAAGAGAGTAAATTCAATCGATGATAAAGATGATGTAACTTTAGATAAGTCTAACATTTTGCTTTTAGGGCCAACAGGTTGCGGTAAAACATTACTTGCTAAAACATTGGCAAAGATTTTAAACGTACCATTTGCAATAGCTGATGCTACTACAATTACAGAAGCAGGCTATGTAGGTGATGACGTTGAAAATGTTTTATTAAAGTTAATTCAAGCAGCTAAGGGAGATATCTCTAGAGCTGAGCTTGGTATTGTTTATATCGATGAAATCGATAAGATTTCAAGAAAAGGCGAAAATACATCTATAACAAGAGATGTAGGCGGCGAAGGTGTTCAACAAGCTTTATTAAAGATTATTGAAAGCACAACAGCATCTGTTCCTCCTCAAGGAGGAAGAAAGCATCCTCAACAAGAATGCATACAAATCAATACAACAAACATTTTGTTTATTTGCGGCGGTGCATTTGTAGGATTGGATCAAATTATTGATAATAGACTTCATGGCCACAGAATGGGCTTTGGCGCAAGCTTAAAATCTAACGAATTACAAAGCTATTCTAAATTGATTTCATCAATTGGACCAGAGGACTTAATAAGCTATGGATTAATCCCAGAATTCGTTGGAAGATTGCCAATCGTTGTAGGTGTTGATGCTTTAGATGAAGAAGCTTTAATAAAGATTCTTACAGAGCCAAAGAATGCTACGGTTAAGCAATACAAAAAGTTATTCAAGCTTGACGGTGTAGACGTTGAATTTGAAGACGATGCTTTACGTGCAGTTGCGCAAAAAGCAATTAAGCTAAATACAGGCGCTAGAGGACTACGTTCAATTCTTGAGGGAATCATGCTTGATTTGATGTATGAGATTCCATCAGATAACACAATCGAAAAGATAGTTGTCACAAAAGATGCAATCAATAAGATTGCAAAGCCTACAATTATTAAGAAGGCTGCTTAATTTTTGAAGAATTATAAGTGGGTGTGACAGCAATTCGTCACACCTATTTTTTTTGTTCAAAAATTCGCCATATAGTTGAATAAAATTTAAATATTTATTATTATAAATGTATGCGTATAATTAATGCGAAATTCGTAACATCAGTAGCTGATCCAAAACAAATCAAAGATTTTGGTATTAAAGAAATTGCTATTGCCGGAAGATCTAATGTCGGCAAATCGTCTTTCATTAACTTTTTGACAAATAACAAGAATCTAGCCAAAACCTCATCTACGCCTGGACGTACGCGCTTGCTTAATTATTTTAATATCAACAACGAACTTATCCTTGTAGATTTACCAGGATACGGTTATGCAAAAGTTGGCGGAGATGATAAAGATAATTGGGATAAGTTGATTGGTGGGTATCTTCAAAACTCACAAAATTTAGTTGCTGTTGCTATATTAGTTGATATAAGACATGAACCAACTCCATTAGATTTACAAATGGTAGCTTTTGCGCATCATTATCAAATTCCGTTCTTTATTGTAGCTACAAAAGCAGATAAATTATCTAAGGCACAAATTCAAAAGCAAAAACAAGTTTTAGCTACAGGGCTTAAATTGGGAGTAGAGAATATCGTTGTAACATCAGCTTTAAAGAAGATGGGGCTTTCTGAAGTTCTTCAACAATTTGACAAGTTTTTAGCCAATTAATTGAATACATATATTCATTTAAGCACGAAATAGTTTAAAAATTATAATAATTATTTTGCCCAATGGCGCGCGTAATGCGCGTTTTATTTGTATCTTATTTTATGTGCACAAAGGTTTTGCGTACATACATACATCAGGTGTACGTGCGATTTATTTGTTTCTTATTACTATATTGCGAATTTTCGCAATATTTATGCCTTCGCAGGCGTACGGGCACTCAATTTGATACTTATTACTATTATGCAAAAAATCTATGGCGAATTCGCTCTTGCGCGCGTAATGCGTATGTAATTTGTTTCTAATGCAATTGCGCATTAAATATTTCTTTGATAATATTATACACATGAACGTATATGCAATTAGTGATCCGCATCTATCTACAGTAGTAAATAAGCCAATGACTATTTTTGGAGAACATTGGAATAATTATTGGGATATTATTACTAAAGATTGGAAAGAAAAAGTTAAAGAAGATGATATTGTTATTGTCTCTGGAGATATTTCATGGGGAATTTCTCTAGAAGAAGCTAAACCAGATATCGATCTAATTGCTGCGCTTCCAGGAAAGATAGTTATTGGGAAAGGTAACCATGACTATTGGTGGCCAAGTATGAATAAACTAAAGAATTGGTTGCCATCTAATATTTATCCTCAATTCAATAACTGTTTAAGATTTGATAATATTTTAATCTGCGGTTCAAGACTTTGGAATATCGGGCCAAACACTACTGCAGAAGATAAAAAGATTTTAGAGGGTCATGAGATTCCAAGACTTCAAAGATCTTTAGATTTAATGCAAGCAGAAAGAAAAGAAGGTGACATAGTAATAGCTATGACACATTTTCCACCATTCGATTTACAAAAAAATCCATCTCAATTTACTAAGATGTTCGAGGACTATAATGTCGACAAGGTAGTGTATGGACACTTGCACGGTGACATTTTTATCCCTAAAGATACTCATTGTGTAATTAACGGGATAGACTATTATTTGACAGCTTGCGATCAGGTTAACCATCATTTGGTTAAAATCATTTAAGAAAAATATCTAAAAATATGCGAATTTGCAGTTCACGCTGCAAATTTTTTTTGCTACAATATAGGAAATCCCACTTTTTACCACGAACCCCAAAATTTAGGTGTGAATAAGTGGATAACTTTGTGGATAACTCGACATTTAGACCAATTTAGGCTAGACACTTTTTATCTAAATCGACACATAACACATAAAATTCGAAAAAATAGGGCGATTTGGAAAAAAGTGGAAAAAAATGGAAAAAATTTTAGCAAAACTCTTGATTTTGACCTCGATGTATTATATAATGTATGTGAAATCTCGTGGAAGGAGGGCGCATTATGAGTTATTTATTCTCTGGTTCAGTTGAAGTTACTGCTGATGACAAGAACCGTTTTAGATTCCCAGTAAAGTATAAAGATGCTTATGCTGTAGCTGATGATGCCGCTACTTCTGAAGTTTATGTTTTGAAGACAATAAACGCTAAGTACTTAACAATCCTACCAAAGTCAGTTGGGGAAGATTTTGTAGCTCAATTAAATTCTATGTCTACATTACACTCATCTAGAGATTCTCAAATCGCTGATTGGTATTTGCAAAACCTAGAACTTTGCAAAGTAGATGGACAAGGTAGATTTATTGTTCCTCAAAAGCAAGCTAACCAAATTGGATTAACAAAAGATGCTGTTATTTCTGGTGCTGGTGCAAAATTAAGAATTTGGAATAAGGCTGACTTCATTGCAAATGAAAATGCTAAAGAAGCTGAACTTGAAAAATTACTAGCAGCTACAGATATGGAAAGAACAGATCTAGACAACTTAGTATTTGGTGTAAATTAATGGAATTCAAACATGTCCCTGTAATGCTAAATGAATGTATTGAGGGGCTAAATATAAAGCCAACTGGAATTTATCTAGACGGCACACTTGGAGGCGCTGGCCACTCAAGTGAAATAGTAAAAAGATTAACAACTGGAAAATTAATAGCAATAGATAAAGATGAAGAAGCTTTAGCCGTTGCTAAAGAAAGATTAAAAGAATATAGCGATAAGATTATCTTTATACATGATGATTTTAAAAATGCTATAGAGAACCTTGACAAACTTGGTATAGGAAAGATTGATGGAGTATTACTAGATTTAGGAGTTTCTTCTTATCAATTGGATAACGCAGAAAGAGGTTTTTCATATAACTCAGATGCGCCACTTGATATGAGAATGGATCAATCTCAAAGTATGAATGCTTATGAAGTAGTAAATAACTACTCAGAAAAAGAACTAGCAGATGTGCTTTGGAAGTATGGTGAAGAAAAGCTATCTAGAAAAATTGCATTTAACATCGTTAAGGCAAGACAAAAGGCTCCTATTAAAACAACACTTGAGCTTGCTCAAATCGTGTTAGATTCATATCCAGCTAAATTGAGATGGAAAGGCGGGAATCCTTGTAAAAGAACATTCCAAGCAATAAGAATCGAAGTAAACGGTGAGCTAAGAGGATTAAGTGAAGCAATTGAAGCATTAACCTTAAGGTTAAATGAGGGCGGAAGGATATGTGTTATAACATTCCATTCTTTAGAAGATAGGATAGCGAAACAAATATTCGTGTACTTAGAAAAGGATTGTATATGTCCACCTGAACAATTGATATGTACCTGTAACAAGCGTAGGGATATAAAAATAATAACAAAACATCCGATTCTACCAACAGAAGAGGAACTTGACATAAATACAAGATCGCAAAGCGCTAAGCTAAGAATTGCGGAAAGAATATAAAAGGAGGTAATTATGAACGCATCAGTATTAGACAGAGAACAAGCAAATACACAATCTCGTATGCCAAATCCTGGATATACAAGTTTGTATTCGCAAAGAGTGCAACCTATCTCTAGACCTGTTCAAGATATGACACCTAATCGTATGCCAAGTTATCAACCACAAAACGATTATTATACAAATGTTCAAAGCGATAATATTGATATGGGTGTTAGCGCATATGACATGCAAAACATGATCCAACATAATGCTGCTCAATTCGCTCAAACTTATAGTTACAATCCTTATTACTATGAACAACAATACTATAACAATGTTAGTGCAAACGTAGAAACTCATCCAACGAACTTCTACCAACCTGTACAAACAAATGATTATATGTATTACCAAGCTCCACAAATGGGACAAATCAATCAAGAATACGAATATGAAAAGACAATCCCACAAAAGAGCAAGGCTAAAAATAAGACAACTAAGGCTCTAATTGCTGTTTATTTCTTGATCGTTGCTATAGCAGCTGCATTAATAATTGTTAATGTTGTTGCTGCTGCAAGTGCTGCTACAGTTACTGCTGCAACAGTTGAAACAGCTGCTGCTTCTGAAGATGCTGTATATTATACAGTTGATGATAATGGTTCAATTTCAGAAATGGCTAAGTCAGAGCAAGTAGTTGATTATGTATATGATACATCTACTAACTGGTTTGATAGATTGTGCGATAAGATAGGCAATATCTTAGGCTAAAGAAAAAAGAAATTAAATGTGTTGTAAGCTATCAAAAAGTTATTAGTTGAGAAGGCTAGTAACTTTTTGTTGAATAAGGAAGGGTATATATAATGAACAAAAAGCTTATAGGCGTTATTATCGGCGTTTCTGCACTAGTAGTTTTGATTATAGTGCTTGCTGTTACGTTTACTATTAGAAATGTAGTTATCGATACCACTTCAACATTATCTCTAACATCAGAACAACAACAAGAATTAATTTCAGATAGTGGAATTAAGATGAAATCTAGTATTTTTAGCGTTGATGAATCAATTGTCGTTAGAAATATTGAACTAGCTCATCCTTCATATAAAGTTATATCTGTTGAACGTAAATTTCCGAACACGGTTTGCGTTAATTTAACAAATCGTACACCTGTTTACTCAATGAATATATATGATGGCACACATGCGCTAGTAGATAGAGAGCTAAAAATTGTTGATATAGTTGAAAGCGATGAAAACGTGAATTATATCACAAGAATTAGCGGTTATGAATTGAAGAACACTGTACAAAAAGGTGGTTTTCTAAACATTAACTTTTTACGTGAGATTACGGCTGAAGCAGAGAAGCTTTCTTTTGTAAATCAAAGAATGTCTAGCTTCATCCCATCTATTGAATATTCAAATGTGGATAATAATGTTAACAATATTTTGTTAAAAACAAATACTGGTGTAATTCTAGTTATAAAAGAAGTACAAGGATCTATGGGTACATATTTTAACTATGCTTACACAAAGTATTACACTGAACTAACTGAACACCAAAAAACAACAGGATATGTTTACCTAACAGATGAAAACATCTGGACTTGGTCAAATACGTTAGATTAGTAAAATTTTTAAAAAAGTTGTTGACTTTCATTATAATATTAATTATAATGAAAATATGGGTAAAGATGTTGCGATTTTAGATATCGGATCATGCAAATTAGTATTTGCGACTGGCCATAAGAACTCAATAGGTTCTTGTGACATTACTTCTTTTTCCTGGATTCCTTATGATGGATATTATGATGGCGAATTTTTAAACTTAGATGGTTTATTAGATGATGTTACAAAAGTCTTTAAACAAGCTAATGTCCAAAAATTGCCAAAATGTCTATATGTTGGTGTTCCAGCAGAGTTTTCTAGAGTCGAAACAAAAGCATACGCCTTAAATTTTGGTAGAGAAAGATTGATTTCTTCATCAATTGTAGATGAATTACATTCAAAGGGAGATCAATATTCTGCTATTGAAGGATGGCAAGTATTCTCAAGTTCAGCTATAAGCTATTTGCTTGATGAAGAAAGAAGTGTAGTTGACCCATATGGAGAAAGAGCAAAAACAGTTAAAGCTATTCTCTCATACATTTATGTCAAGAATATCTTCGTAGAATTGTTTGACATAATTACAAGAGAGTTTGGCTTTGAAGAAGTTAAATATATATCTGCACCTTGGGCGGTTGGTACAAGATTTGTCGATGAAGATGCAAGATTATATGGAGCTTTGAGTTTAGATATTGGCTTTGGAAGTACTTCTATATGTTACATGAAGGGAAACGGAATAGCCAAAATGGCTACAGCGCCTTTAGGCAAAGGTAGCATATATGGAAAATTAGCACAACAACTAAATGTTTCATTTGAAGAAGCATTAAGTATAGAGAAATCTATCAATTTAGATTTCGAAGCATTAGAAGGAGCTTTATATACGATATTTGCAGAAAAGCAAGTAAAGACATATAGAGCTAAGGATGTTAACAACGCTATAAGTGCAAGAATTAAAGAAATTGCAGACTTTGTAAATGCGTTTGCATCTGAAGATAAAGGATTAATTGCTGATACAACTACTTTATATCTAACAGGTGGCGGTATCGCAGGAATAAAAGGCGGACTTATAACTTTAGAGAAGAATCTAAAGAGAAAAGTAAGGGGTAGAGCCCCAGGAATAAACAACTATGATAAACCATACTTCGCATCAATGTATGCATTACTAGATGTGGCGTGTGAGATATACGAAAATCAAAACATTTGGAAAAAGCTATTCTAATAGAATAGATAAACGGAGGGTAATATGTCGGAGATTCAACCAAGAAATGCTAGAATTCTAGTAATGGGCGTAGGCGGCGGTGGCTGCAACGCAGTAAACAGTATGATCGCATCAGGAGTAAACAGCGCAGAATTCGTTGCTGTTAATACAGATGCACAAGCTTTAAATATGTCTAAAGCAGACATCAAAATTCCAATCGGAACATCTATAACAAGAGGTTTAGGTGCAGGATCAAGACCAGAAGTTGGTAAGCAAGCTGCAGATGAATCTCGTAATGAATTGGATAAGGCATTAGATAATGTTGATATGCTATTTGTAACTGCTGGTATGGGCGGCGGTACAGGAACAGGTGCTGCTCCAGTAATCGCTCAAATCGCAAGAGAAAAGGGCATAGTAACAGTTGGTGTCGTAACAAAGCCATTCGCTTTCGAAGGAAAGATCAGAGGTAAGAATGCTGAAGAAGGTATTTCAAATCTTAAGAAGGCTTGCGATACAGTAATTGTTATTCCAAATGATAACTTACTAAAAGTATTGGGACCAAAAGCAACAATGTTAGAAGCATTTAAGCATGCAGACTCAGTTTTAAGAGATGCAATTAAGGGCTTATCTGATTTGATTGCTGTTCCATCTATGATTAACGTTGACTTTGCTGACGTTAAGACAATTATGAAAGATAAAGGTATGGCTCACTTAGCTGTTGGCGTAGCAGAAGGCCCAGATAAGATTAAGTTAGCTGTTGATAGAGCTATCATGAGCGACCTATGCAATACAAATATTTCAGGTGCTACAGGTATCTTATTAAATGTAGTTGGTGGCCCATCATTAGGTATGATGGAAGCTATTCAAGCTTCAGATCTTGTAAGACAATGCGTAGCTCCAGATGCATTAATCATCTTCGGTTTCGGTATTGAAGAAGATTATGGTGACAAGGTTCAAGTATTACTTGTTGCTACTGGATTTGAAGAAAATGCACAAATGGGAAGATTCGGTGCTACTAAGTACACAGGTGGTGTACCTCTAGATAACCAAGCATTTAAGTCTAAATATGGTTTACAATCAGAACCACAAGTTCAACCAAGACAAGAAATGGTAGCTGATGCTAATCAATATGTTGCTCAACCAAATCAACAAATGCAACAAGCACAACCAGCTCAACCACAAATGCAACCAACTCAACCACGTCCTCAATATTCATATGCATCAATATTCGGGACTCAACCACAACCACAACAAGCTCAACCAGCACAACCACAACAATCTGGTAAAAAATTACCACCATGGTTTGCTAGATTAAGCAACAGAAACGTTTAATACAAGTTTACAACAACATATATACCCAAAAAGGAAGGAAGTGTCTTTCTAGATGCTTCTTTTCTTTTTTTTTTGCGAAAAAATCCAATATTGACTATAAATATTAATAATATTATAATTTTTATAGTGGCAATATGTATTATTGACCACAATATATGGTGGTTATGATAGATAAAAGAACTAAAGTTATCGGATTAAAGGAATTAGAACTTACTAATGACGATTTGTTTGTTAGAAAATCTATCACGGGCATTTCAGAAGATTCAAAAGTAATAGTGGATGAAACTCATGTAGCAATATTGTTAAAAGATGGTATTGCGCTTGAAACATTAAGACCTGGTATTTATCCAATTTATTCAAAAAATACTTTATTTTCTAAATCAACAAAACTAGATACAACAAGACTTGAATTGTTCTTCATTTCGAAAACTGCAAAAGTTAGGATTTTATGGGGTACTCCAGCACTTTTTGATATACATGATCCAATTTCTGGTATTGCAGCAAAGATGGGAGCTAGTGGAGAAATCGAAATTAGAATCAAAAATCCAAGACAATTCTATATTGAAGTTGTAGGGTCAAATGCAAAGTTTACTGTTGAAGATTTAAAAGAAAGATTAAAGGGTGTAATTTTATCTAGAATTGAGCCAACAATTTCATCATATATTGAAGTTGATGAAGTACCTTTAGATAGAATCGGAGAAGAAAAACTATCTATTGCAAGATACTTACAACAAGATTTAAAGCGTGAACTTAGTCTAAATTATGGGCTTGAAGTTAGCAATGTTATAGTTAGCAATGTAAATATTGCGGATAAATACAAAGAAGAAGCAGCTACAAAACTAAGAGGCGAGATGGCATGTCCTCATTGTGGCGTAAAACTTGTTCCAGGAAGCAAGTTCTGTAATAACTGTGGTATGAAGGTGAGATAATGGGTTTATTTTCAAAGAAAGGAATCAGTATAGATTTATCTAATGCTCATATCGCAAAGGTATTAGAGGTAAGACAAACGCTTGAAGCAAATGCTAATAAATTAAAGGCTATAATGTTCCAAGCATCAGATAGCGAGAAAAAGATATTGGCTCAAGCTTATATAGATATCAAATATGCAAATCCATTAGTTGATGAAAAAATCGCACAAATAGATGACGAAATATCAAAAACTTTAGATGATTTAAAGTTAAACTATGCTAGACGTGTTAAAAGTGAATTAACTATTGCGAATAAAATTAATAGTTTATTGGAATTAATACAACAACGACAAGCGTTGGAGTAGTAGGAGGATAAATGGGATTATTATCATTTTTTAGATTTAGAAAACTAAAGAGAGAAGATGTTGTTGAATCAATCGTAAAACTTGAAAAGCAACAACAAGAAATCGAAGATGGCATCGTAGACAAAGAGGCTCATATTCAAGAACTTTTAGCAAAAGGTAAGAAAGAAAAGTCTCAAGAAATACGTTTAATGTATGCTAAACAAATTAATTATCTAAAAGAACAAAAAACTAGAGATGCAAAACGTGGCATGTATTTAACATATAACATCAACATGATGAACAAGTTAAAAGATGCTATGGAAGATAAAGAATTCTTTACTACATCTAGCAAGATCCAATTAAACAAGTTGCTTGCTGATCAAAAGGGCTTAGCTAGATACCTAAATAAGGCATTGAAGGTAAGAATTAAAGAAGAAGATGTATTAACTAATGCAGATGAAACATTCAACGAAGTTGCATCTATGTATGAAGATAATGACACAATTTATGGAGCAGGCAAGACAGATGACCAATTATTGGCTATGTTTGAAGAAGGCGATGCTGCAGATGAATTAGAAACAATACAAAATATAGATGAAAAGGGCGAAGCTGCCTTATTATCAAAAACATTTGAGGAGACAGACAATGGGACTATTTAAGAGCAAAGAAGAAAAACAAATCGAAGCAAAAATGAAGGTCAAACAAACAATTAATAAGTTTAACAAGCAAATTTCTAAATTTGAAGAGCAAAAGAAGGTATATCTTGATGCTGCAAAGCGTGCTAAAAGACTTGGCCTTCCAGATGAAGTTAGATTAGCAATTACTGGATACCTATTGACAACAAATCAACAAAAGAGAGCACAAAAGATGCTTCTAAACTTTGAGATTGCTGCTCAAATGAAAGATATGGAAGTTATGAATGCTGAATTCTTGAAGAGCTTAGGCGATGTATCTAAGGATATGATAAAGCTTACAAACAATAAGGATTTTGCAAAAGTTCAAGCTCAATTTGAAAAGGCTATGGCTTTATCTCAAACAAGAGCAGAACAAATGGATATGTATCTTGAGTCTTCTCAAACAGAATTTGCAGCTCAAACAGGCGATGCAAGTTCAATTTCTGATGACGAAATCGATTCACTTGTTACAGAACTTGCTTCTCAAGACGAAATCAATGAATCTACAATTGATGCTCAATTAGAAAAGATTCACCAAAAAATGTCTCAAACATCATAAGAGGATTATGGAAGATATAACAATTTTAAGAGATAAATATGACATTCTTTTAAAGAAAGCCGAAACAGCTGATGCTATGGGCAATTATTCTATTGCGTATAGAAATTATATGTTAGCTGCAGAAACTATGCTTAAAATTGCAAAAACATCTACGCCAGAACTAAAGAAAGTTCAAATTAAGCGTGCAAATGATTTAGTTGCAAGAGCAGAACTTCTAGGCAATCCACCACAAACTCCAAAAAGATCTGCATCTCAACCTCAAGCTAAAGGTCAAGAAACTCAAAGAAATGAGGAAGAAGATACAGGAAAAGAGTGGGTAGGAGCTGAGATTCCAAATATCAAGTTCAAAGATGTAGCAGGATTGGATGAAGTTAAAAAGACTGTCATGACTAGAATGATAAATCCAGTTTTGTATCCAGATAAGTATGCAAAATATGGTAAAAAGGTAGGCGGTGGCGTTTTACTATATGGGCCTCCAGGAACAGGTAAGACATTTATCGCAAAAGCAATCGCCGGTGAAGTAGGCGCAACATTCTATGCAATTAAAGGCTCAGATATTATGAGCAAATATGTAGGCGAATCAGAAAAGAACATTTCTTCTTTATTTGAAGCTGCTAAAGAACAAAAGTTATCTATCATCTTTATTGATGAAATGGATTCATTATTTGGAGAAAGAGGAAAAGATACACATAACGATAAGCGTGTTAATGAATTCCTACAACAAATCGATGGATTTGCTTCAAAGACGGATAACTTATTAATCTTGGGTGCTACAAATAGGCCATGGGATGTAGATTCAGCTGCAGTTAGATCTGGAAGATTTTCAGAAAAGATCTATGTTCCACTTCCTGATGAAAAGGCAAGAGAGTTTATGTTCAAGCATAACCTTGAAAATGTGCCACTAGGAAACGATGTAGATTTTGATAAATTAGTAGGCTTAACAGATGGCTATTCTGGTGCAGATATTGCCGAAATTTGCGATAGAGCAAAAGAAGATCCACTAAACATCTATATTAAAACAGATGTTGAAGAACCAGTATCTATGAAATACATAGAAGCTGCAATAAAGAAAGTAAAACCAACAGTTAGCAAGCTAGAAATCAGAAGATTTGAAGAATATGCAGGCATTAATAGAGATGAGGAAAAACCACAAGCTCCAACTAAAGAGAAATGTGATGTTAAATTTGCAAGTACTCAAATTCAACTTTTACCAAATCAAAAGCCAGTATTAGAATTCACGCTATCTCGCGATTTTGATAAGGTGTATTTAGCTATTGATGGTTCTAACTATATTTGTAATAAAAAATTAGCATCATGGGAAAGCGAGCCTCTTAATATCAAAGATGCTGGCACTTATGATGTAGAAATCACGTCGAATAACTTTAAAGCCGTAGGGAGAATTTCATTTATTAAAGGACTAGAAGAAGACGATCTAGGCCTATAAGGTGAGTTATGGCAGAAGTAGTAGCAAAATTAAAAGAATCATTTGATGGGATGATTGTTAAAAAGTCATCTTTGCAAGGTGTATTTTCATCATTGAATTTACCTGCGTTTATTAGAGATTGGTTCTTAAAAAGGTACGCAGATAAAGATGGTAGCGTTAATGTTAATTTTGTACTTGAAAAGATTAAAGACGTAATGCCAAGAAAGGATGAATGGAATTCTTATCTTGATAGACTCCTAAATGGAGAAAGGGTAAAGTTTCTAGCAAAGATTATTATTGATATCGATATAAAGACTGAAATAATAACTTTTGCGCTTCCAGATTTTGGCGTTTCATTTAAACAAACACACATTCCAAAATCTGTTTGGGATAAGCACAAAAAAGAATTGCTTGTAACAGACGGCGAGTTTTGGGGCATTTTGGATCTTGAATATAAGCAAATTCAAAATGGTAAAAAGCAAGAAGGAAAGATATCTTTAGTAGATTTTAAAGACTTTAGGCCATACAAGGTTGATTTGGGATTCTTTAAAGAAGCAAGAAAGAACTTTGAAATTGACGAATGGATTGATGTTCTTCTTGGCGCAATTGATTACAACGCAAATGGATTTAAAGATGAAAATCAAAAAATAACAATGCTTACAAGATTGTTGCCATTTGTAGAAGAAAGATTGAATTTGATGGAACTTGCGCCAAAGGGAACAGGAAAGAGCTATATCTTTTCTCAAATATCTAAAAAAGGATGGCTAGTTTCTGGTGGCGTTATGACTAGAGCCAAGATGTTCTATGATATGAATAAACATCAAGATGGCTTAGTATCTTTTTATGATTATGTAGCGCTAGATGAAATATCTACAATTAAGTTCCCAGATATCGATGAGATGCGTGGAGCTATGAAAGGATATTTAGAAGCTGGAACATATAACGTTGGAAATAAAGCAGGTTCTGGAAAAGCAGGTGTTGTTTTGCTAGGTAATATCCGTGAAGAGAAGATGGATGTTAACAACAACATGCTAGAAGAATTGCCACCACTTTTTGAAGATTCTGCATTAATTGATAGATTCCATGGATTTATCAAAGGCTGGGATGTTCCAAGAATGAACGAAGACATGAAAGTTAACGATTGGGCATTAAATACAGAATATTTCTCTGAGATAATGCATGCATTAAGAGAAGATGTTATAGAAAAAGCAATCGTTGATGAATTGGTCGAAGTTCCAAAGGATGCAGATACAAGAGACACAAAAGCAATTAAGAGAATTGCAACAGCATATGTAAAACTATTCTTCCCACACTGGACAAGTGTAGATGATGTAAATAAGGAAGAATTTAAAAAATACTGTCTAGATAGAGCAGTAGAAATGAGAAAAATAATTAAAACTCAATTAGGAATCATGGATAGCGAATATAAAAAGCATCCAGTTCAAGAGTTTAAGATAAAGGGAGAGTAATGAAGTTAACAGCGTTTCAATGCCCAATATGTATGAGTACGCATTTTAGAAAAGAGCAAGATGCTTATGTTTGCGAATCATGCGGTAATACTTATACAGAAAAACAAGCAGATAGCCAAATGTTTATCGATCTTAGAATCGCAAATAGACATAGACAATTTGCTGAGTTTTCTAAAGCAAAAGAAATATATACAGAAATCATCGCAAAATACAAAGATGAAGAAGATGTTTCTTCTGCTTATTGGGGTTTATTGCTATGCGATCAATCAGTAATGCTTGAAGTTGACAATCAAGGCCAACTATTCCCATCGTTTTATAGAGTTAAATCTATGCCAATTGAAGAAACTGATGCTTATAAAAAGTTGATGAAATACGTCAAAAAGCATGCTGAAGAAAAGTTGGACGATTATCAAGAGAGAATAAATATCATCGAATCAGCTAGAGATAAGGCCAATGTTATAGCAAATTCTTCAAAACCATATGATGTATTCATTTGTTTTAAGAAAACTCAACTTGATTCAGATATGGTAACTCCAGATTATGATGTAGCAAATGAAATCTATAATGAGCTATCTACAAAATATAAAGTATTCTATTCTGAAAAGTCTTTAAGAAATATTAGAGTTAGAGATTTTGAGCCAAATATCTATTATGGACTTTATACTGCAAAAGTAATGCTTATCATTTGCTCAAAGCGTGAATTTTTGGAATCTCATTGGATGAAAAATGAGTGGAAGAGATTCATGGAATTAAATAAATCTAGAGATCAAGATTATAAGAGCATTATTCCTATCTTTATAGACAACTTTACTGAAGAAGATTTGCCAGATGAACTTGCACATAAGCAAGCTCTAAAATATGGTATATCTTTAATTTCAGATATCGATAAAACTCTACAAAAGATTATTAACCCAATCGATAAAGATGAAGAGCAACAAAAGCAAATTGAAATGCTTATGGCTAATCAAAAGAAAATCTTAGAGGAGTGGTCAAAGCGTGAAAGCCAAACAATTGAGTTTAGCCAAGAGCAAGGAAAACCAAGATTGACTCCACAAGAAGAAAAAATTAGATCAATTTTAAAGCTAGCAAAAGTTAACATCGAAGATTTGGGTAATTTCGACGAAGCAGAAGGACAAGTTAGAAAAGCACAAGAAATTGATGCTGAAAATTATGTAACTTGGTTCTACAAATTGATGATAGATTTCAAGGCTCAATCAATTGATGAGCTTATTATGCATGATAACTTCAGAGATAGCGTAAATTATAGACTATTTGTTAAATATGCAAATAAAGCAGGAAAAGGCGATGATGTTCAAAAGCTTGAAGGAGCTAGAGAAGATTTCTTAAGAGCCTCAGCTCAAAAAGTAAATGATTTATTGCAAGCTTTAAAAGATAATCCAAATCCACTTGAAGAAGATGTCGGAAAGATAAAACTAGTTTACGAATCACTTCCTAAAGAAGCTCAACAATATGTCGTTGATTTGAAAGAAACAATTTTAAACGCAAGAAAACAAATGCGTGAAAACAAAATTGGCAACTTTAAAACAAGACTAACTATGGTTAGCAATAAAGAGCATCCAAATTACGACGATATTTTGAAGATTGAGGAAGAATATGAGAATTTGTCCGAAGATGAGCGAGATTTGGCTGGAGATGGCTATAAACAAGTCATAACGGATGCATCTAATAAGATGAAGGATGCAAAAGTTCAAAAAGTTCAACAAGCTTTGATAACAATTGATAATCAAGAGAATCCTTCTCGTGATGATTTGATTCATATAGAGAAGATGTATAACGAATTAGAAGACAAGTCTAAAGCTTCTGTTCATGACTATAAAGAGATAATGCTAAGAGCATACGATAAAAAGTATATTAACGATGCTAAATTGTTATCTAAATACTTAACAAAATTGCCAACAGAAAAAGTTCCAAATAGAGATATCTATACGAAACTTGAAAATAGATATAAAGCACTTCCAAAGAAATACAGATTAATGGTAGAGCATATTGAATATTTGGACGATTATTACGATAAGTTAATAGCATCTGAAGGCGGAAAAGTAACAACTGTTGAAAAACAACAAGAAAATATAAAGACAACAAAGGGAGAGCCAGCGAAAAAGAAAAAACACTGGTTGTGGTAGATATGAAGTGTATATTTTGTGGATCAATTGAAGATAAGGTTATTGATAGTAGATTAAATGAAGATGGTACATCAATAAGACGTAGACGTGAATGCTGTTCATGTGGCAGACGTTTTACAACTTATGAAACAATTGAATTAACTCCAATCATGGTAGTTAAGAAAAACGGAGAAAGACAAGAATATTCAAGAAACAAATTAAAACAAGGTATTGTTAATGCTTGCGCAAAGCGTCCTGTTTCTATGGAAACTATAGATAAGCTAGTTGCTGAAGTAGAAAAGAAGATAAATAATTCTTTGGAACAAGAAATCAAATCATCTGTAATTGGTGAATATGTAATGGAAGGTTTAAAGGATATAGACGATGTTGCATATATTAGATTTGCGGCTGTATATAGAGAATTTAAAGATATTAATAGCTGGTTAAGCGAAATTAAAGACCTTGTAAAAGAGAAGAAATAATGAAAAAAAGATTGGTTCTAATTTTATCAATATTGCTTTTGTCAATATCTTTGATATTGCCTCTTGTTTCATGCAAGAAAAATACTGATGTAGAACCAGAGAAAAAAGAAGTTATTCCATATACATTTGTAGATGGATCTTCTATATATATAAAAATGGGAACTTATCCTCAAACTATAGCATCAGTTTCTGCTGATACGATTAAAGCAAATGGAACATATGATGAACAAACTGGATATTATACATATGAGGGAAGTTTATATAAATTAGTTATTGCGCACCCATGCACGCAAGAGATGAGCGCTGTATTTTCAGATGGTCAAAGTGTTGTAGAAGGAAAAGAGTATGCATTTAAAGTTGAAGATATAATTTGGAAACTTATAAATAAACAACTTGAAGAAGAAGACTATTTTGCATATTCAAATAAAGTATTAGATACGGCAATCTACCAACAACAAGCAAAAATTGGAAAAGCATCAAATAATGTTTATTATCTATACGATAGTAATAATAGATTGCAAATAGAAGAAGAAATATATGCAAACAACTGGGAATATTCAGTACTAAGATCTGCGCTTGCTCAATTCTATAACATAGCATTCAATGAAGATAATAAAACTGCAATAAAACAAGTAGATAATGTTAATTCATCTCAAGATAGTGGAGGGGATTATTTCCCATCACATCAAAACAATACAAAAGACTATGTCTTTTGCTTATCAAAAGCGCAAGCTTCAAATTCTCGTTATGGATTTACCGATGAAGATAAGGAAAGAAGATTGAGAGAAGTTACTGATTATGCGATTGCAAAGGGAGCTTTTTATATAGAAACAACAGATGGAGCAAAGTTCGGTTGGATTTGGACAAGAACTGCTGCTCAAACATCTAATTCTGTGTATAAAATTACTACAACAGGTGATATAACTGCATCTTTTATCAATAATGATGACGATTTAAAGATTGGTTATGTGCCTGCAATGCGTATAACTAAAATCTAAGATTTGACATATTTATTTATACAATGATATATTTACTTAGCAAGATGGCCAGATGATCGCAGGCCCGCAAGGGAATGAGGAAAGTCCGAGCACCACAAGGCAGAGTGCTGGTTAACGACCAGTCAAGGTGACTTGAAGGAAAGTGCAACAGAAAATAACCGCCAACTTAGTTGGTAAGGATGAAAAGGCGAGGTAAGAGCTCACCGTCCTTAAGGTGACTTAGGGAGCCGTGTAAACCCCACTTGGTGCAAGAGAAAGCGACAATTAGTAGCCTGCTAGTCGCGAAATCGCTTGAGCGTATTGGCAACAATGCGCCTAGACAGATGATCATCCAATACAGAACTCGGCTTATAGACCATCTTGTTTTTTTATGCAATTATGCGTGAATATGCGTATAAATATACATTTAAGATTTTTACTAAACAATTGTTGACTATAATATATAATCTTTATAAAATGGGCTCAAGATAAGTATTTGAGTTCATATTTTTTAATTTGAATATTTAAGTATTTATGCAAAACGAAAAAGGACGATGAAAATGACTAAAGTATTTGTAGATGGATCTTCTGGAACAACAGGTTTAAAAATAGTTGATAGACTATCTAAAAGAAGTGATATTGAGTTAATCAAGTTATCTGATGAATTAAGAAAAGACGTAAATGCTAAAAAAGACGCCATAAATTCAGCTGATGTTGTATTTTTATGCTTGCCAGATGCTGCAGCTATTGAATCAGTATCTTTAGTTGAGAATAAGAACGTTTGCGTTATAGATACATCAACAGCTCATAGAACAAATGATAAATTTGCTTATGGCTTTGCTGAAGTAAACGATTTGCGTTCAAAGATTCAATCATCAAACCTTATTGCAAATCCTGGATGTCATGCAAGTGGATTTATATCATTAGTTGCTCCACTTGTTAGAGCAGGACTTATAAATACAGATATTAAATTATCTTGTTTTTCTTTAACTGGTTATACTGGTGGCGGAAAGAAGATGATAGCTCAATATGAAGAAGGTTGCAATGTAGATTTAGAGGCACCTCGTCAATATGGACTTACTCAAATGCATAAACATCTTCCAGAAATGACAAAGGTTTGCGGTATAGATAATGCGCCAATCTTCTGTCCAATTGTTGCTCCATTTGCACAAGGCATGGAAGTAACAGTTCCTCTATTTAAGAGCGATTTAAGAGGTAATATCAAAGATATTATTGAATTATATAAGAGCGTTTATACAACAAAACTTGTACATTTTGATGAAGCAAATGAAGAAGGATTCTTAACTTCAAACAAATATGCAAATTATGATGATATGGGCGTATCTGTTTATGGAAACGATGATAGAATAATACTTGTTTCTAGATTTGATAATCTAGGAAAGGGCGCTTCAGGCGCAGCTATACAAAATATGAATATACATTTAGGACTAAAAGAAGAAGAGTCACTAAATATTAAAGGAGCTAACTAAATATGAAACTAATCAAAGGTGGCGTTTGCGCAGCTCAAGGATTTAGCGCATCAGGAATTCATTGTGGAATTAGAAAGAGCCGTACTAAAAGAGATCTAGGCTTAGTGTATAGTTCTGTTCCAGCTTCTGCTGCAGCTGTTTATACAACAAACCTTGTAAAGGGTGCACCTCTATATGTTACAAAAGAACATTTAAAAGATGGTGTTGCTCAAGCTATTATTTGCAATTCAGGCAACGCAAATACTTGTAACGCAAATGGTATTGAAATCGCAAACGAAATGGCTAAAGAATTATCTAAAAAGCTTAATGTTAAGGAAAACGACGTAGTTGTAGCATCAACTGGTGTTATAGGTCTTCCTTTATCTATAGAGCCAATCGCTCAAGGTATTCCTACATTAGTTAGCGAATTATCTACAACAGGAAATGACAATGCATCTGAAGCAATCATGACAACAGATACAATTTCAAAGCAAGTTGCTGTTGAGTTTGAAATCGGTGGAAAGACATGTAAGCTTGGTGGTATGGCAAAAGGAAGCGGTATGATCCATCCAAACATGGCTACAATGCTTGTTTTCATTACATCAGATGTTAATATTTCATCTCAAATGTTACAAAAAGCTCTAAAGAGTGATATCCAAGATACATTTAACATGTTAAGTATTGATGGAGATACATCTACAAACGATATGGTAGTAGTTTTAGCAAATGGCTTAGCTGGAAATGAATGTATTGATAAAGATAATGATGACTTCAAGACATTTATGAAAGCTCTAAATACAGTTACAGTTCAATTATGTAGAGAAATTGCAGGTGATGGCGAAGGCGCAACAAAGCTTTTGGAATGCAAGGTATACAATGCTTACAATATTCCAACAGCAAAGATAGTTGCAAAATCTGTTATTTGTTCATCACTTCTAAAAGCTGCTATGTTTGGTGCAGATGCTAACTGGGGAAGAGTTTTGTGCGCTATTGGATATTCAGGCGCAAATGTAGATATAAATAAAATTGATGTTTCATTTAAGTCTAAAAAAGGCGAGATTCAAGTTTGCAAAAACGGTGCAGGTGTTGCATTTGATGAAGATATTGCAAAGCAAATCTTATTAGAAGACGAAATTGAAATACTTGTAGATTTGAATGATGGCGATGCATTCTCAACGGCTTGGGGATGCGATTTAACTTACGATTACGTAAAGATTAACGGGGACTACCGTACATAATAAGGAGATAAGATATGTTAGATAAGAATTTTACTAACGCTCAACGTGCAGAAGTATTAACACAAGCTTTACCAAACATCAAAAAGTATAGCGGTAAAATCGTTGTTATCAAATATGGTGGCAATGCTATGGTTAATGAAACACTTAAAGAACAAGTTATGGAAGATATCGTTCTTCTATCTTTGATAGGTGTTAAAGTTGTTCTTGTTCACGGTGGTGGCCCAGAAATTTCAGAGATGATGAACAAGCTTGGCAAAAAAGCTGAATTTGTAGATGGTCTTCGTGTAACAGATAAAGAAACCGTAGATATCGTACAAATGGTTCTTGCTGGAAAGATTAACAAGTCTTTAGTTAATTTCATCAACGTAAAGGGCGGCAAGGCTATGGGTATTTCTGGTATGGATGGAAAACTTATCGAAGCTAAGATGAAAAATGAAAAGCTTGGATATGTTGGAGAAATTACAAATATCAATATAAAGCCAGTAGAAGATTTACTTGCTAAAGGTTATATTCCAATTATTTCAACAATTGGTTGTGATGATAAAGGAAATGCATATAACATTAACGGCGATACAGCAGCAGCTCATATCGCAGGAGCTCTTCGTGCTGAAAGATTAATTATGATGACAGACGTTGCTGGTATTTTAAAGGATAAAGATGATCCATCAACATTAATTCCAGAAATATCAATTCATGAAGCTGAAGAATTATCTCAAGAAGGAATTATTTCTGGAGGTATGATTCCAAAACTTGAATGTTGTATTACAGGTATCCGTAAGGGTGTTGAAAACGTAATTATCATGGATGGTCGTGTTCCTCACGCAATATTGATGGAGCTATTGACAGACGAAGGTGCTGGTACAATGGTTAAAGGGGATAAAAATGTCTGATATTTTCGAAATAGATAAACAATATGTCGCAAATACTTACAACCGTTTTCCTGTAGATTTAGTCTACGGGAAAGGTTCTTTAATAAAGGATTCAAACGGAAAAGAGTATATTGATTTAGGTTCAGGAATTGGTGTTACAGCTTTTGGTATTCAAGATGAAGAATGGAAAAAGGCTGTAATTGAACAATTGAATAAAATTCAACACGCTTCAAATTTGTACTATACAGAGCCATGTGCAAATCTTGCTAAATTACTTTGTGAAAAGACAGGTTTTAAGAAAGTGTTCTTTGGAAACTCTGGAGCTGAAGCAAACGAATGTGCAATTAAAGTTGCAAGAAAATATGCCGAAGATAAAGGAATCAAAGATTCTTCAATAATTACTTTAAAGAATTCATTCCACGGAAGAACAATAGCAACACTAGCAGCTACTGGTCAAGATGTATTCCATCAAGATTTCTTGCCTATAGCTCAAGGCTTTTTATACGCTGAAGCTAATAACATTAATTCTATTAAAGAATTAGTAGCAAACAATAAAGTGTCTGCAATCATGATGGAATGTGTTCAAGGTGAAGGCGGCGTTATAGCCCTAAATAAGGACTTTGTTGAAGATGTATATAAGATTTGTCAAGAAAAGGACATTTTGCTTATAATTGACGAAGTACAAACTGGAAACGGTAGAACAGGCAAGTTATATGCATATATGAACTATGATATAACTCCAGATGTTGTAACAACAGCAAAAGGCTTAGCTGGTGGTCTTCCAATGGGAGCATGCTTGCTTGGTGAAAAGGTTCAAAATACACTTGGCCCTTCTAAGCACGGTTCAACTTTTGGCGGAAACCCAATTGCAGCAGCTGGTGCTATTTCTATTATTTCAAGAATAGATGAAGCTTTATTGAATGATGTTAAGAAAAAGTCAGAATTTATTATAAATAAGCTTCAAGGAAAAGAGGGAATTTTATCTATATCTGGAATGGGATTAATGCTTGGCATTGAAACTAAAAAAGATGTTAAAGATGTGCTAAAATATTTGATGGACAATGGAGTGCTTGCTTTGAGCGCAAAAACAAAGCTAAGATTGCTTCCAGCGTTAACAATAACAATTGATGAATTAGACAAGGCTTGCGATGTTATTATTGCAGCTTGCAAGGAGTAAAAGTAAAAATGAACTTTAAAGGTAAGAGCTTTTTAAAACTATTAGACTTTACACCAGAAGAAATCGATTATTTAATCGATCTTGCTCAAGATTTAAAGAACAAAAAGAAGAATAATATCCCTCATAAATATTGTGAAGGTAAAAATGTTGCTTTAATTTTTGAAAAGACATCTACAAGAACTAGATGTTCTTTTGAAGTTGCAGCAGCAGATCTTGGAATGCATCCTGTATATTTAGATCCTAAGAGTTCTCAAATTGGTAAAAAGGAAAGTATTGCAGATACTGCAAGAGTTTTAGGAAGAATGTTCGATGGTATTGAATATAGAGGATATGGTCAAGAAATCGTTGAAGAGCTAGATAAATACGCTGGAGTCCCAGTATGGAATGGTTTAACAAATGAATTCCACCCAACTCAAATCCTTGCAGACTTTATGACAATAAAAGAACAATTTGGCAAATTGAAGGGAATTAAACTTGTGTATATGGGCGATGCTAGATATAACATGGGTAATTCTTTGATGGTTGGCGCAGCAAAGATGGGAATGCATTTTGTTTCTTGCGCTCCAAAGAAATATTTCCAAAACGACGAATTAGTTGCAAAATGTCAAAAGATTGCAAAAGAAACAGGTGCAATTTTAGAGTTTGAAGAAGACCCAATGGTTGCAACAAAAGGCGCCGATGTAATCTATACAGATGTATGGGTATCTATGGGCGAACCAGACGAAGTATGGGCTGAGAGAATTCATGATCTTTTACCATATCAAGTAAATACTAAGATTATGCATAATGCAGGGGATCAATGTAAGTTCATGCATTGCCTTCCAGCATTCCATGATTTAAAGACAACAATAGGGGAAGAAATCCATAAAAAATATGGTTTAGATGCTATGGAAGTAACAGATGAAGTGTTCGAATCTCCAGCTTCAATTGTATTTGATGAAGCAGAAAACCGTATGCATACAATCAAAGCTGTCATGGCAGCAACATTGATGGATTAGTCCTATTTTATCCATAAAATTTAAACAAAAATACATGTATTTAAGGCACTTCAAAAATTAAGAAGTGCCAGTTTTTATTGAAAATATTTCATTTTACATTAAATTTACTTTATTTATTCATAAATCTTACAAAAAGCCTATTTTGTGCATTATTTTTAAGGTGATTTTATGTTTGAGTTAGTAGATTTAAAAACATGAAGATGATAAATCTAAAAAAATATAAACTAACTATATCTATTTGTATTGTTTTACTTTTATCTGTATTCACGGCTTGTTCATCGAATAGTGTAAACGTACCCGATACTGTTGAATCTCCTGGGGACGTTGAGGAAACAAAATTAGAAATAACCTCAATTTCAATTTTAAGTGCTCTCGAACCAATATTATTTGGAAAATTTCCTCAAACTATCGATGAAGAAGCGCAAGTTACTATAAATAAGAATTCAAACGGTTATTATGCAGGAAGCAACATGCAATACTATGCACAAGTCAATGGCAAGTATTACAAAGTTGAAGATGTTTTGTGGGATGCATTCCAATTAGAAAGCGGCGATATTTTATTAGTTTCTCGAAATATATTATTCAGCGCAAGATATGATGATTATCATGATTATTTTGAAGGAGAAAGACAAATTTTCCAAAACGATGGTTTCGTATTTACGGATGAAGAAGAAGCAAGAATTAAGAGCACTAATGTTAAATATGAACATAGAATACAATCTTCAATTTATTATTGTGTTCAAAGATTCTTATTGAATTTTGATCAATTAAATGAATTATATCCAACAACAAATAAAGTATTGAAAAAACCAACAGATTACGCAGCAATTAAACTAGATGTAAATGAATATGGTTATTCTTCTTGGTGGTTAGCTCCAAATAAGGGGAAGAGCCTTTATGTTTCAGATGCCGGCGTAATTAGTAATAAGGGCAATACTTATATTGATGTAACAGAAAGTTTTGCTTATATTAGATATGCTCAACGTGGCATGGTTCCATGTATGATAATTTCAGCTGATTAATCAGTATTTCGCATATTATTTATTGAATATTAATAATTATTAAATATATTGCATTTTTTATTTGACTTTATCAAAGTAAAGTGCTAAATTGATAAAGTAATAAATTGAAAGTGAGGCAAATATGGTAGATATTCGTTCAGAATCAATTGATAGATTGTTTGAAACAATACTAAAGTTAGATAGCGTTGATGAATGCTATAAGTTCTTTGAAGATTTATGCACAATTAAAGAAATTCAAGACATGTCACAAAGACTTGATGCTGCTATTTTATTAGACAGTGGAGAGAATTATCAAAATGTTTCTAAAAAAATTGGTATTTCTTCTGCTACTATTTCTCGTGTTTCTAAGTGCTTAAATTATTCAAATGGATACAAGCTTGCAATTCAAAAGATAAAGGAGGGTAAATAATGGAAATTAATGATTCAGTACTAAATTTTGATGAAAAGATTATTTTCAACCTTCGTTCTATCTATGCAAAGGCTGGCTATTCTCAATTCAAGATGTCAAAGTTTGAAGAATACGATATGTATGTAGCAAATAAAGATTTCTTGATTTCAGATAATATCATCACATTTACTGATACAAATGGTAAATTAATGGCCCTAAAGCCAGACGTAACATTATCTATCATTAAAAACTTCAAAGAAAAAGAAGGTTTTGTTCAAAAGTTATACTATAACGAAAACGTATATAGAGTATCTAAAGGAACAAATGCTTTTAAAGAAATTATGCAAGTAGGACTTGAATGTATTGGGGATTTAAAATCTCAAGATATTTCTGAAGTTATTTTACTTGCTGCAAAATCTTTAAAGAGCATATCAGCAAAATCAGTACTAGATATTTCAAATGTCTCACTTATATCTGAAGTATTAGATAATGTTGATGCTTCAATAAAAGGATCATTAATTAAGTGCATTTCTGAAAAGAATGCATTTGAATTACAAAAGATTTGTAAAGAAAACGATGTAGATCAAAATACAGTAGATTTATTGAAATCTTTGATTTCGTTATATGGAAAACCAGCTAAGGTTATTCCTGAACTAAAAAAACTATTTATATCTGATATGGCTATCGAGGCAATATCTCAATTTGAAGATATAGCAAAGCTATTTGAAAAAGAAGGATTAATTGATATGTTAAATATCGATTTTTCAGTAGTAAATACAACTAAATACTATAATGGTATGGTATTCAAAGGATTCATCGAATCTATCCCAAATAGAGTATTATCTGGTGGTCAATACGGAAAGCTTTTAAAGAAGCTTGGCAAGAGTGCAAAGGCAATTGGATTTGCTGTATATCTTGATCAACTAGAAGATTTAGACAATGGAGGTGAACTATAATGGAATTTCTAAATGTTGCGCTTCCAAAGGGAAGATTAGGCGAAAAAGTATATGCCATGTTTGAAAAAGCTGGCTTTGAATGTCCATCTATTAAAGAAAATAATAGAAAGCTTATATTTGAAAATGAAAAAGTAGGAGTTAGATACTTTTGGGTTAAACCATCAGATGTAGCAATTTATGTAGAAAGAGGAGCTGCAGATATTGGTGTTGCGGGAAAAGATATTCTTTTAGAATATGAACCAGAAGTTTATGAACTTTTAGATTTAAATATTGGTAAATGCAGAATGGCTGTAGCTGCTCCAAAAGGATTTAAAGATAATAAGAATAAGACTTTAAAGGTTGCTACAAAGTTTGCAAATATTGCAAGAGACTACTACACAAAGATGGGTAGAGATATAGATATTATTCACCTAAATGGTTCAATTGAGATTGCTCCAATTTTGGGTCTTTCTGACGTTATCGTAGATATCGTAGAAACAGGAACAACTCTAAAAGAAAATAATCTTGAAGTTATTGAAACAATCGTTCCAATTTCAGCAAGATTTATAGCAAATAAGACAAGCTTTAAGTTTAAGGGTGAACAAATCGAAAAGTTAATGAAAGAATTATCAAATCAAATCGAGGTTGAAAATGATTAAGATATTAAAATATGGTCAAGTTAAAAATGATGAAATATTCTCTAGATGCGAAGGCCTAACAAAAGTTGACACAATTGTTTCTGACATTATTGATAATGTTAAGAAAAATGGCGACAAGGCACTATTAGAATATGAAGAGAAGTTTGATAAAGTTAAACTAAATAGTTTAGCTGTTTCAAAACAAGAGATTGATGAAGCATTGAAATTAGTTGATGCTAAATTTATCAAGGTATTAGAACTTGCTGCTAAAAATATCAGAGAATATCACGAAAAACAACTAAGAAAAGGATTTGAAATTAAAAAGGAAAACGGAGTAGTAATTGGTCAAAAGATAACACCTATTGCAAAAGCTGGTCTATATGTTCCAGGTGGCAAGGCTGCTTATCCATCTACAGTTTTAATGGATTCTATTCCAGCAAAGATTGCAGGATGTAAATCAGTTACTATGGTTACCCCTCCAAATAAAGAGGGTAAAATTTCTCCAGTTATCTTGGCGGCTGCATATGTAGCAGGCGTAGATAAAATATATAAAGTCGGCGGGGCACAAGCAATTGCGGCTCTAGCATACGGCACAGAATCAATCGAAAAGGTTGATAAAATCGTTGGACCAGGAAATGCTTTTGTTGCGGAAGCTAAAAAGCAAGTCTTTGGTAAAGTATCTATAGATATGATTGCAGGTCCTAGCGAAATACTTGTTGTTTCTGATTCTAAATCTAATCCAAAATATGTGGCTGCAGATTTACTATCTCAAGCAGAGCACGACCAAATGGCCAGTGCAGTATTAGTTACGGATTCTATGGAACTTGCGTTATCGGTACAAAAAGAAATTGAGGATCAATTAGGCAAGTTAGATAGAGAAGATATCGCACGCGTATCTATAGATACGAATGGTAAAATTATCGTAGCTGATGATATAAAGACAGTTATTGATATAGCAAATGAAATAGCACCTGAGCACTTAGAATTATGTGTTGATGATCCATTTGAATATCTAGATAAGATTGACAACGCTGGTTCTATCTTTATGGGTAGAAATTGTCCAGAAGCATTAGGGGATTATCTAGCAGGACCAAACCACACACTTCCAACATCAGGTACAGCAAAATTCTCAAGCCCATTATCTTGTGATGATTTTGTTAAAAAGACACAATATACATATTACACAAAAGAAGCACTAGGGAAAGTTAAGGACGATATAGCATACTTTGCAACACTAGAAGGCCTAACAGGTCACGCAAAGAGCGCAACAATAAGATTTGAGGACTAATATATGAGCAAATATTTTAGTGAAAAATATAACGATTTAATACCTTATGTTCCAGGTGAACAACCAAAGGACATGAAGTATGTTAAATTGAATACGAATGAATCACCATTCCCACCATCTAAAAAAGCTCAAGAATATGCATCGGATGCTGCAAAGCTTTTAGCTTTATATCCAGATCCAGATTGCACAATTCTTCGTGAAAAGATGGCTGCTTTATATAATCTTGATAAAGATGAAATAGTTATAGTTAATGGTTCAGATGAAATTCTAAATTTTGCATTTATGGCATATTGCGATGATAAAACACCAGCTGCTTTTGCAGATATAACATATGGATTTTATCCAGTATTTGCAAAGATAAATAAAGTGCCATATGTAGAGATTCCATTAAATGATAATTATGAAATAAACGTTGATGACTATATTGGAATCAATAAAACAATATTTATTGCTAATCCAAACGCACCAACAGGCATTGCTTTATCTTTAGATAACATTGAAAAAATCATTGCTTCAAATCCAAATAATATAGTAGTTATTGATGAAGCATATGTAGATTTTGGAGCACAAAGCGCAGTTAATTTAATTAGAAAATATGATAATCTTTTGGTTACTCAAACATTCTCAAAATCTCGTTCAATGGCAGGTGCTAGACTTGGAATGGGATTTGCAAACAAAAAATTAATTCAAGATATCAATACAATTAGATATTCTACAAATCCATATAATGTTAATCGAATGACAATGGCAGCCGGTATTGGTACAATTGAAGACAACGATTATATGGTTAATAATTGCAAGACAATTATTCAAAATAGAGAATACACAATAAATAAACTAAACGAACTAGGATTTGTTACATTACCATCAAAGACAAATTTTGTATTTACTAAAAATGAAAAATTCTCTGGAGAATATCTATACAAAAAGTTGAAGGAAAACGGGGTTTTAGTTAGATATTTTAATAAAGCTAGATTGGATAAATACTTGCGTATTACAATCGGAAGCAAACAAGATATGGATGTACTTATTGAAAAATTAATAAAAATCATGGAGGAATCAAAATGAGAAACGCTGAAATTATAAGAAAAACAAAAGAAACAGATATTAAGTTATCACTTGAGTTAGACGGCAAGGGTGTATCAAACATTGATACAGGATGTGGCTTTTTAGATCACATGCTAACACTTTTAGCTAAACATGCTCGTTTTGATTTAGATGTATATTGCAAAGGCGATACAAATGTTGATTATCACCACACAGTTGAAGATATCGGCATAGCACTAGGTGAAGCTTTCAATAAGGCAATCGGAGATAAAAAGGGTATTACTCGTTATGGCGATACAACTCTTCCTATGGATGAAGCACTAATTTTAACTGCAGTAGATATCTCAGGTAGAGGGTGCTTAGGCTTTGATTTGCCACTTCGTGCTAAAAAGGTTGGAGATTTCGATACAGAACTTGTTGAAGAATTCTGGCTTGGCTTTGTAAGAAAGGCAAATATCGCTTTGCACATCAAAAAATTTGCAGGAACAAATACACACCATATCATTGAAGGTGCATATAAATCAGTTGGCCAATCTTTAAGAAAAGCTGTAAAGATTGATGAAGATTTTAAAGATGAAATCCCATCAACAAAGGGAGTGTTGTAATGGTTACAATTATTGACTACGGCGTTGGTAATCTATTTTCTTTAAAAAGTTCATTTGCAGCACTAGGTGTTGATGTTCAAGTAACATCAGAAAATAGCGCAATATTGAACGCTTCTAAAATAATTTTACCTGGCGTTGGAGCATTTGAAGATGCATCTAAAAAATTGCATGATTCAGGCCTTGATGAAGTCTTAAAGACTTGTGCTAAAAAAGGCACTCCAATTATGGGTATTTGTCTTGGCATGCAAATGCTATTTGATAAAAGTTATGAAAATGGATGCTTTGAAGGACTAGGTCTTATAAAAGGTGAGGTTAGAGCAATATCTGAAGTTATTCCAAAAGATTTGAAGATTCCTCAAATTGGATGGAACGCTCTTGATATAAAAAAGGAAAGTCCAATTTTTAAATATATTAAAGATGGGGACTATGTATATTTTGTTCACTCATACTATGCAACAAATTGTGACGAAAGCGTCATAGCAACAACTTCTTATGGAGCACCATTAACTGCAGCTGTTCAATATAAGAATGTATATGGATGCCAATTCCACCCAGAAAAAAGTGGCGATGTAGGATTAAAAATCCTAAAGGCTTTTGTGGAGGTCTAAATGAAGATATTTCCAGCTATAGATTTATTTGATAAGAAAGCCGTTCGTCTATTTAAGGGCGATTATAACCAAATGACTGTATATTCAGAAAATCCTCTTGATGTTGCTAAGACTTTTAAAGCACTTGGAGCTACACAAATCCACCTTGTAGATTTAGAAGGTGCAAAAGATGGAACAACTCCAAATATTGAAGTTATAAAGGCTATCAAAAAAGAAACAGGACTTTTCTGCGAAGTCGGTGGTGGTATTAGATCTCTAGAGACTATAAAGACATATATTGATGCAGGAATCGATAGAGTAATACTTGGAACGGCAGCTGTAGAAAACAGAAGTTTTTTATTAGATGCAATTGCAAAATATGGTGAAAAGATTGCTGTTGGCGTAGACATTAAAGATGGATACGTTGCCGTTAAAGGATGGGTAGAAAAATCTCAAGAAACAGCGCTAGATTTTTGCAAATTATTAGATGATATAAAAGTAAGAACAATAATTTGCACAGATATATCTAAAGACGGCGCCATGAAGGGCCCAAATTTGGAAATGTACAGAAATCTTGATAAATTATTCAAGTTTGATATTATCGCCTCTGGCGGTGTATCAAATATCGAAGATATTATTGCTCTAAATTCGCTTAATCTATATGGAGCAATTGTAGGTAAAGCATATTATGTTGGAGCTATAGATTTGAAAAAAGCAATAGAGGTAACAAGATGATAACGAAAAGAATTATACCATGCTTGGATGTAAAACATGGAAGAGTAGTAAAAGGTGTTAACTTTAAAAACATTAATGATGTTTCATCGCCTGTTGAGCTTGCAAAATTCTATAGTGATTGTGGCGCTGATGAATTAGTATTTTACGATATTTCAGCATCATATGAAGAAAGATCTTTATTTACAGACATCCTTTGCGAAACTGCAAAATCTGTATTTATCCCGCTTACAGTTGGTGGTGGTATTAATACTGTTCAAGATTTTGATAGAGTTTTAAAATGTGGTGCAGATAAAGTATCTGTGAACTCAGGTGCTATTAAAAATCCAAACCTTGTATATGAAGCTGCAAAACTATATGGTAATCAATGTGTAGTTATTTCAGCCGATGTAAAAAGAGTAAATGGAGTATTTAAAGTATTTGCAAAAGGCGGTAGAGAAGAAACAGATTTAGAGGCCATTTCTTGGATCAAAAGATGTGTAGATAATGGAGCAGGAGAAGTTGTTTTAAACTCTATTGATACAGATGGTGTAAAGAAAGGTTTTGACCTTGAAATGTTAGACGCTGTTTGTAACGCTGTATCTGTTCCAGTTATTGCATCTGGCGGTGCTGGAAAGATAGATGATTTTGTTGAATTATTTAAGAAACTACCAAAGGTAGATGCTGGTCTTGCTGCTTCTATATTCCACTTTAAAGAAGTAGAAATTAAAACATTAAAAGAGGAATTAAGAAAGAACGGAATATCTGTTCGTTTGTGAGGTAAATATGATTAATATTGATGAATTAAAATTTGATGAAAAAGGATTAATTCCAGCTATTGTTGTAGATGCAAAATCTAAGAAGGTTTTAACACTTGCATATATGAACAAAGAAAGCTTGAAAATTTCTATGGAAAAGGGACTTACATGTTTTTGGTCACGTTCTCGTCAAGAACTATGGCTAAAGGGCGAAACAAGTGGAAATTACCAACACATCGTTTCAATTACTGCAGATTGTGATAAAGATGCCCTAGAAATTTTAGTTGAAAAAGATGGACCTGCTTGCCACCTTGGAAATGAATCTTGCTTTGCAAACAATTTAGTTTATCAATCAGAAGATTTACATGAATTTTCTCTACAAGGTTTACTAAAACTTATTGAGGGAAGAAAAATTGAAAAGAAAGAAGGATCTTACACAACATATTTATTCGAAAAGGGATTAGATAAGATTTTGAAGAAAGTTGGTGAAGAATCTACTGAAGTTATCGTTGCTGCAAAGAATAACGACAAAGCAGAAACAATATATGAAATATCTGATTTGACATACCATGTTTTAGTTTTAATGATCCAAATGGGTATCTCAATTGAAGATATTCATGATGAACTTGCATCTCGTCATGTTATCGACCACAAGGTTAAACAAGAAAAGATGACAAAATAATTTTATTTTAATATTGGTCATTAAAAAGGCGCTCTAAATCGAATTAGGGTGCCTTTTTTGTCGCAGGCGCGCATTGAAAATATATGTGTGTATGTGTTAATATATATAGCGATGGACACATTATTTGATTTTGCAACGAAGAATATGGCACCACTTGCCGATAGAATGAGACCAACTACTTTAGATGAGTTTGTTGGACAAGAACATATTGTTGGTGAAAACATGCTACTTCGTCGTGCTATTAAAGCGGGCACACTAGGCAGCTGTATTTTTTATGGCGGTCCTGGTTGTGGTAAAACAACTCTTGCAAATATTATTGCAAATACTACTAAATCAGATTTTATAAAATTAAATGCCGTATCTTCTGGCGTTCAAGATGCTAAAAAGGCAATTGATGATGCAACTCGTAATCTTCAATTATATGGAAGAAAAACATATCTATTGCTTGATGAATGCCATAGATGGAATAAAGCACAATCTGATTGCGTGCTAGAGGCAATCGAAAAAGGGAATATTATATTCATTGGTTCAACAACAGAAAACCCATTTGCTTCTATGACAAAAGCTATAGTTTCTCGTTGTAGAGTTTTTGAATTCAAGAAAATTGAAGATAAAGATATCATAAAACTTTTAAAAAGAGCATTACAAGATAAGACAAAAGGCCTTGGAAATTATGATGTAGAAATTGAAGAAGATGCGCTAAAGCATATTGCTTTTGCCGCAGCTGGCGATGCAAGAAATGCACTTAATTCTTTAGAGCTTGCCGTTTTATCTACAGATCCATCAAAAGATGGAAAGATTCACATAACACTTGAAGTTGCTCAACAATCTTCTCAAAAACAAGTTTTATCTATAGATGAATCAGAATATTACGATATGATTTCAGCATTTATTAAATCTATGCGTGGCTCTGATGCAGATGCGGCTGTATATTGGGCAGAAAGATTGATAGATTCAGGATGCGATCCATTACTTGTTGCAAGAAGAATTATAATTCATTCAGTAGAAGATGTTGGCTTAGCAGACCCAAGAGCTTTAGTTGTGGCAACATCAGCTATGACTGCATTCCAAAACATTGGTCTTCCTGAGGGAAAGAAAATATTACTTGAAGCTGCAATCTATGTAGCGGAAGCCCCAAAGTCTCCATCTGTTGAATTTGCAGAAGCTAAGGCTGAAGATTTAGTTAGAAATCATCCAAATGGACCTGTTCCTATTTATTTGCAAGACCCAAATTATAAATTAGAGAAAGTATCTGGGTATAAATATCCACACTCGTTTGGTGGTTGGGTAGAACAACAATATCTTCCAGATAATATTAAAGACGAAGTAATTTATGAGCCATCGCAAAATGGCGAAGAAAAATATTTGCTTAGAGCAAAAATAATGAAGAAAAATAAGGTAGAAAACAAAAAAAGAGAGGACTAAATTATGGCATTAATGCAAATTTCTCACTTATCTAAAAGATATAAGAATTCTCAAAAACTAGCAGTAGATGATATATCTTTTGAAGTAAATGAAGGGGAAGTATTCGGATTTTTAGGACCAAATGGTGCCGGAAAATCTACAACAATTAAGTGTATTACTGGTATTTTACCAATAACAGAAGGTCAAATATCAATTTGTGGTCATTCAATTATAGATGATCCAATTCAAGCAAAATTAAATCTTGGTTTTGTTCCAGATAATCACCAAATGTATGAACAACTAACAGCTCGTGAATACATTAACTTTATGGCAGATATTTACCACGTAGGAAAAGAAGATAGAAAAATTAGAGCAGATAAGATGCTTGAACTTTTCGATTTATCTTCAGTTGTAGATAATCAAATCTCAACATTTTCTCATGGTATGAAACAAAAGATATGTGTTATTGGTGCTTTAGTTCACAATCCAAAGCTATGGATTTTGGACGAACCTTTAACAGGACTTGATCCTAAATCTTCATATGAATTAAAAGAACTTATGAAAGAGCATGTAAAAGAGGGAAATTCAGTATTCTTCTCATCTCACATGCTAGAAGTTGTTGAAAAAGTTTGCGACAGAATCTCAATCATAAATGGTGGAAAGCTAGTTATGACAGGTGATTTAGACGAAATTAAATCTAAATCTTCAGATTCATCACTTGAAGAAATCTTCTTATCTATTACTGGTGTTAAAGAAGAAGGCTCAAATTCTGAAACAAAAGAGGAAGTAAAGGACGTATTTGCAAATGACACAAACAAGTAATTTAGCAACTTTAATAAAGTTCAATTTTAAATACTATCTAAAACCTAGATTCGAAACTAAGAAAGATAAGCGTAGATATTATATTTTAATGGGCATCATTGCAGCTTGCTTATTAGTACCACTTGTTTCGTTAATTGTAGGGATTTATGCTTTGATAGTATCTTCACAAAATATAGAAGCAACAAAGGGCTTATTGTCATCGTTGTTTTCTGCATCTCAAATAGCAACATTAATATTTGGATTAACTACATATCTTCAAGTTATGTATTTATCTAAAGATAAAGAGATTTTAGCAACGCTACCAGTAAGACCATCTGAAATCTTTATTTCTAAATTGTTGACAGTAACTGTCATGGAAGGATTAATTTCAACAGTTTTGGTTATTCCATCAACTATAGTTATTGCTATAGCTCTAGGATCAATCGGGGCTCCAGTTGGAATTGCATACTATTTATTAATTCCTGTAGCAGTTATTACATTGCCACTATTAGTTATATTGTTGATTTCAATCATAGCGTTCCCAGCAATGAAGTTCTATTCATTCTTAAAGAAGCATCAAACTATTGGAGCTATCTTAATAGTAGTTTTAATTGTTGGCCTTGTTATGGCAATTTATATCCCACTATATACAAGCATGCCATCATCAAGCCAGACGCCACCAGATGGAATTCCTGTTGATGATACTATTCCTGAAGAAGAGGCTTCTCAACAAGAAATGAATTCAACTATGGATAGCATAGCAAATATTGGCGGATATATGATTCATACAAAAGCTTTAGTTGGTGCAATGTTTGGTGAAAATGTTGGAATAAATCTATTGATTTATTTTGGTATAACACTTGGCGCTCTAGCTATTGGTATTGGGCTTTCGATGTTATTGTATAGATCAACACTTCAATCTTTAGATGATAATGTTACATCATCAGCACTTGTTAAAAAAGAATATGTTGAATCTTCTGTTCAACGAGCACTTATCAAGAGAGAATTATCTGTTGTTGGTAGAGACATGGCAAAGCTTATCAACCTTTTAATGAGTTATGTTATGGGACCAGCAATTATATTTGTAATGTTATTCATTATGAAGATGAACTCTAGCGGTGCCGCAGAAGGGGATGCGCTTTCTATGAATGCATTTTCTTTCGGCTTTGCGTTTGGGTATGGAGTATTTATGATAGGCGGCTCAAACGTAGGAGCATCTGCTGGAATGTCATTTGAAGGAAAGAGCTTTGCAATTTTAAAGACTCTTCCAGTTAGAGGCGTAGATATCTTTAAAGCCAAATTAATGGTATTAGATATTGGCGCTATGATAAGTATCTTAGTTTCTTTAATTATTACATTGATTTTGGTGCCAGGTAATATCATAGATATTATAGGTTATATTGTTTGTTCAGTTTTGACTGTTGGCTCACTTAATGCCTTTGCATTGTTTAGAGATTTGAAGCATCCAAAACTTGAATGGACAATCATTAAAGATATAACAAAGAATAATATGTCAACTTTAATTCCACTTGCAGTAGCAATACCAGAAGCATTACTTGGAATTGCGCTACCAATTGTATTTGCTATATTCATTCCAAATAAATATTTAGCATCAACAATTACGTGGTCTATATTATTAGTTGGCGCTCTAATTTATTATTTTGTATTACGTCATGGCGTATTTGCAAAAGTAGATAAACAATTTGAAGAGGTAGAAGCATAATGAGACATTTAAGTATCGATCTTGGAGACGTAAGAATCGGCCTTGCAATGTCAGATTCTATGGGAATCATTGCAAACGGGCTTGAAACTTATCAAAGAAAGTTCATTTATAAGGACGTTGAATATATCGCAAAAATAGCTATGGATAATGGTGTAAAATGCGTGGTTATGGGACTTCCTATAAATATGAATGGAACGAGCGGCGAAAGAGTAGATAAAGCAAAAGAATTTGCGGGACTTTTAGATCAAAAGTTCAAAGAATTAAATTACGAATGCAAGATTGATTACCAAGATGAACGTTTAACAACAGTCTCATCAGAGCGAGTTTTAATAGAAGCTGGTATGAGACGTGAAAATAGAAAGAAGGTTATTGATAAGGTGGCAGCGACTATCATTTTACAAACATACCTTGATTGTCATCCAGGAAGGTAAATGAATAAAAAGATAAAATTACTTTCATTAAGCACATTTTTAATTGCAAGTTTAATGCTTGCAATGTGCTTTTTTGTAGTACTTTTATCTGATACTGTTTATGCAGATGGATTTTCTGTACAAATTGTTGATGATTCGGACCACGCAACCACAATTGGCACGATAAACGATGTCACGGATATTACTTTAACTCAAATTAAAGCAAATGCTGATGAACAAGATGGCTATACTTACGAATATTACATTTTAGATGATACTCAGCCAGGACATAAAGGCGCAAAGATAGAAGGAAATGATCCAATTTCTGTTTCAGGAGATATGTTCATTATTCGAGTAGGAACAATACAAACTTTTAATCTAAAGATTTATAAAGATACTTTTAATGATGAACATCCTATCGAGCTTCAATTTAATTATGGCGATAACATAAATACAAGAGTTAAAAACGAAGAAATAAGCGGAAAATTGTATTTATATTACAATAGAAGTGGACAAAAATATAAAAATACAGATTTTTCCCTTACAGGTGATTTAGATATTTGTAGAGTAGAAGCATATTTTGTAATGGTTTATGACGATGGAGACCCAGGTGTTTGCATTGAATCAGAACTTGTTCCACAAACAGCTACGTATAATTTAGCTAAATATAATACAGAAGAAAAATATGAATACCATTATTTTTATTACGACATAGCAAATTCTGAAATAAAAGATGAAGTTATTTCTCAAAACACAAAACTTTCAGATAATGGTTATATAAATTATGATTATCATATCCAGTTTATTCAAAAGAAAACTCTTTTAGAGTTTACGTTATCTAATAACCAAAATACAGATACAAAGACTGTTGTATATTCTGAGCCATATGGCACATTGTTTGCAAATCCAGCTCGTGCTGGCTATGATTTTACAGGCTGGTTTTATAAAGGCAACAAAATCACTTCAACTTCAATTGTTAATGAAAAAGCTGACCATATGCTTGAAGCCGGTTTTTCTCCAAAGCATTATACAGTAAAATTTGATCCACAAAATACAGAGACAATAAAGAATGTAGAAGTTACATTTAATGCGCCAATTGAAGGCATTACAAATCCACAGAAATCAGGCTATGTATTTTTAGGTTGGAAATATAATAGTGAAGTATTTGAACCAACAAAACCATATAACATTCCAGATAACATAACAGTTAAAGCAAATTGGGTACCTTTAACTTTTGATGTCCAATATATAATCGAAGATGAAGTTATTAAAAAGACTGTATCTTTTGATGAAGAGAATGCAAATTTATCTTCACCTGAATTAGATTCTTTAAAAGAAAATAACATCATCTTTGGACTTTCTTATCAAGATAAAGAAGAAACAAAGCTTTTAACAGGTTCAAATTTAATTGTTGAAAAATGGCGTTATTTAAATGGATTTGATGTTGAAATCGTTATGATGCCAAAGAGTGTTGAATATAAGTCTTTATTAGAGCTACCAAAAACTTACACATCAGATTTGCATATATATTTAGATGATGAAGCCATAGTAGATGGTATTATCTCAAAAAAGATTGGGTATCATAAGCTAAGTGTTAAAAATTCAGCGGATGAAGTTGTATATGAAGAAAAAATCACAATTAAAGAAGAATTTTCTTTTGAAACAGAAAAAGAATATAATACGCCACTTTATTTAAGTGGAATCGAAGCAAAAGTAATAGTAGATGGTGAAGAAGTTAATTCATCAGATTTTAGAATAGATAAAAGTGGTACACATACAATAGTCGTTTTAGGGGCAGATGGCTATGAAAGCACGTATGTTGTAACTTATTCAAATCCAAGTTATAAAAGAGCGTGGATATTATTCGGAATTGCAATGGCAATAGGTGTTGGCGTTGCAATATTAGCAATTTTTGGAAGAAGGAAGGTTGTTAAATATGACGTCAATAGAGAATAGCGCACTTCCTATGATGATTATTTATCTAATTGCCTCTACAATCGTTATTGGATATAACGCATATATTGAAATTGTCTTTAGATTAAGAAGAAAGATTTCATATAAGAACTATAAGTTCTTTGAGCCGTTCTATCTACTTAAGTTGAATATATATAACATAGTTGCTATGGGCGTTGTAGCGTTCTTATCAATTATTCTTTTCGCGCTATATATCTGGAGCAATGTTGTAAGAATATATTGTATTGTGTTTATTCCAATGATTCTTTCAATGAGTTTGTTTATCTATTACGAATTCTCAAGATTGAATTATAACAATGAAGATATCATAACATTTGATCCATATTTTAGAGATTTGTATAAAATTGAAAGATCTAAAACTGCAATTTTAAATAAGATTTCTATAGTTGAAACAGATTTTAATAAGCTATCTTCTGAATTGATGGCTAAATTCAAAGCATTTAATACGCTTTTGCCAAACAAGGAAAAAGAGCAGGAATTCCAAGCATTCATTGATAAATGCAATAAAGAATTTGAAAAAAATAGAGGCGAACTTGTAAATTACAACAAGAGCGTTATTTCTCAATTTGATAATTCTTTAAATGATTTCTTAACTCTAGGCTTAGCTACAGATTACGAAATCCCAGAATTCCATACAATAGATGTTCAACAAATGTTTGGATATATAACAGAACTTAGAACAATGTTCGAAACTTATGTATCTCAACAGGCAAAACAAAAATTAAGACAAGGCGCATTAAAAAGCCCAGATAAAATTATTGAAGTATTTAATATTGCTCTAAAGATGAACGTTAGATTTACTGACGAAGATATCATGGCGATATTAGAAGCACTAAATTCTAAAGTTGCTAAAAAAGAAGAAGTATTTACATATCTTCTATCTCAAAATTTAGTATCTGAAGATGTTTTGCATGAAGCAATCGTAAGAAGAGATTGGGCATGGTGCGTTATTGAGGATAATGTCTTTGCAAAATCTAGAAAGAAAATTATCGAACTATATAGCGATATCGTAGAGCACAATGCAATCAATTGCTGTAACAAGCTTTTGAATATGAACGCTGTAGATCAATCAGATATCTTAGTTAAGGTGCTAAATACAGCTACTAAATCTAATGCTTGTACTCAAGTTATAAAATTTAGAATCATAATTCAATCTAACGATCAAGAATTTGATGATGAAGCAACTATGTATGAGAATATGGCAATATCTATAAGAAATTATGTGCTTGAAAATCCATCGGATGAAAATCGGGCATGGATTATAGATGTTTGCAACGCTTCGTCTTTCTATCAAAATAAAGAGCAAATTGTAAATATATACACTCGTATTTCGCAAAAGATAAAAGATAAATACAACTACCTAAACAGTGTTCTTATCTGTTTTTATGAAGGAGAGCTTTCAACAAACAAGTATATAGACAACACAAAAATTACAAATTTCTATTTGGAAAATATACTAACATTGAATAATTCGACACTAAAAGTTTTCGCACTTTTAGCGTGTGCTTTAATTTTACTTGTAGATGAAGATGATAAAAATGTACAAGTAGCAATAGACGGAATTAAACATGACCAAATAGGTCGCGATGCGCTTCAAAATACTCAAACAGACGTTGAAGCTGGAAAATACATAGTAAAAACACTATTGAAAACAAAATTGGATAAAGTTATTCCAATTGTAAATAGAGTTGAAGTAAAGAGAATGTCTCTAAATAAAATAAAGGAGTTGGCAAAGTAGGATGAATCCAAGATTAGTTATAACCATGATTCTAGATAATTCTGCAGCATTTCAAGGCGAGAAGTTTGAAAACTTTAAAAAAGCCTTTAATACCTGCTTAGAAAAATTCAAAGCTGCAAATCCTTTAAATGTTGATTTGGAGATTATAGCTTATGACGAATTTTCACCAAAGGTTTTAAAAGCATATAAGGATGAAGAATTTAAGTGCAAAGAACTAGAACCTTATAAAATGCCATTCTTGGGAAAAGCAATTGAAACTGCAATTAAGGATTTGGGCGCATTAGACGAGTATTACGGCGAAAAAGAAGTTCCGATATATAAACCTTGGTTCTTCGTAATTACTAACGCTTATTCGTTCGATGACGTGGACGATGCTATAAATAGCATGAAAGAATATTTTACGACTCATAAAGTTTTATATATGCCATTTATCTTATCTCAAAGAAAAATGCCACAAAATGTTGAAGCGCTAGCAAAAATAAAGAGCTTTATGAGAATCAAAGATAATGCATATGAAGAATTCTTTACATGGTTTTTCGAAATGGCAATGAAGCGTGCCACAACAGATAAAGAATATTCAGTAAAGTTTGATAGAGCAGACTTTGAAGGATGGGCGGTATTATGATTTTGACTAAATGGAGACAAGCCCAAGGATTAGTTATAGGTGCTGACCACGTGGAAGCAGGATTACCATGCCAAGATAGTGTTTGTTATAAAGGCAAGAATGGTATTCATGTTTTGGCAGTATCTGATGGTGCTGGCTCTAAGAAGTATTCTCAATATGGCTCCGAAATTGCCACAAAGACGGTCTGCGATTATCTTATCGAAGAATTTGACAACCTATATATTTCTTGCGAAACATACGGCAAATCTAAAGACGAGATAGAAGAGAGTAAAAAATTAGTTAGAGAATCAATCTTTAACATAGTTAAAAAGAACATACTTGAAAAAGCTCAAGAGCTTCAAGTTGAATTTGATGAACTTGCATGCACGCTATTATTTGTTGCAAAAAAAGATGAGAAAGTTTTAATGGGACATATTGGAGATGGCGTTATTTGTGGACTATTCAATTCAGGAGCCGACGAATCTTTAAGAGTTTTGTCTCATCCAGAAAATGGTGAACAAATTAATATTACATTCTTTATGACTGACCCAGATGCAATTGATCACTTTAGGGTTACTGCATCTAGAATGACAAACTTAACAGGAGTTATGTTAATGAGTGATGGACCAGAAGAAGTTTTGTATCATCCAATAAATGGTATGCATATAAACTGTCTAAAATTGTTCCATAACTTT
Organism: Clostridiales bacterium; assembly: GCA_015055975.1. GTDB lineage: Bacteria > Bacillota > Clostridia > Christensenellales > UBA3700 > UBA3700. The sequence goes on from SVHF01000001.1 coordinate 205,328, forward strand.
AATAACCATACATGTGAAGATTACAACAAAATATTGAACAAATTCTTAAAGAATCAAGTTGCAAAATACAGCTACGATGACTTAAGTATAAATATTTTATATTTATCTAACGTTGATTCAGATAGAGATTCGGAAGCTGTTGTAAAAGATTTTGTAATGGATATTAAGAATCTAAATCAGATAGAAGATGTGTCAGCTTATGCGAAGTTTTTAGATGGCACAACACAATATAAAGACAAAGATGATTTATCATCGTATTGGGGATTTAAATGGCAAAAGTAAATAGACTTTACTTTATTGATGAAAGTGTATTTTCAACAGAGAAGTTTTATTCTTTGTTAGAAGTTCTATTAGCTGAAACGAAAATAGAGCCATATTTTGCCGTGGATTTAGAAATTCAAAACGATATTAATAAATTTTTAAGCATGGGGTTGTATGATGATGCATATAACATACAAACGTACTTATATTTCTTTGCAAATAGGAAAAAGCTTGAATATGTAACAACAAGTGGCTTTTTGGATCTTGAAGATTTCATGGTAAAGTCACAAAAATACGATGAAATATATGTACTAACTCAACAAGAAAAAGTATATGAAGCATTCAAGGGCTTAAAGTCTAAGATGCCAATGCTAAAAATTTATAGCGTAAGACATAGAAATTTAGTTGAGTGGAAAGATACAGAAAAGGCTATCTATAAGGCGTTTTATATTGAAAAGGATAATTACGTCAATCATTTAGATATTGAAAAAATAGACTATGTCTATTCTCCAAAATATGGATATTTAAAACTGGATAAGGAAAAGGCAACATCAGGTGGTGAAGGTGTTTGTTATAAGACATATCGTGGGTTCTTTATAAAGCTATACAACAAGAACCACTTAAACTATGTCAATTTGAAAAAGTTGCAAACAATGATTCAAATGGATATATCTAACGATTACATCTTGTGGCCACTAGATATTGTTTACTACAACAATAATTTCGCAGGCTATGTTATGAAAGAATTAAAAGGCGCTTACAACATAGACGATATGCGAGACTTGGGATTTAGAGTAGGAGAAATGGTCCCTATGGATAGATATAAGGCATGCTTGAATTTCTTAAAGCAAGTTGATTATCTTCATAGAAAGAACATCTTAGTTGGGGATATGAAGCCAGATAATATCATGGTAAAACCACCAAACAGTGTATACATTATCGACTCTGGAAGTTTCCAAATTGAAGATTATTGTTGCCCAGTTTGTCACCCAGCATATACTGAAAAGGTGTATACTGGAAAGGAGCTAAGACAAAACCTTAGAACGATGGAGGATGAGTATTTCCCAATAAATAGAATCCTATTTGAAATGCTTATGCTAAAGTCTCCATTCTATAACAGGGATAACATTGAGGTTAACGAAGGGGACAATAGAAAGTTCGAATACCCAATGGATAAATCTAAGGTTAAAGAGTTCCCAATGCATTACAAACTTTGGTTTGCAATGACACAAAATATGAGAGATTATTTCTACTACTATTTTACTCAAGGTAAAATAACTTATCTATCAGATTGGATAAGAGAACTAGAACTATTTATAAAACAAAAGGAGGTTTAATATGGCTGACTATATGGACGATGAAGTAAACTTTGGCGATTGGAGTTCACTAGATATCAATGTGTCTAGACGTGTTCCAATTTGCTTAGTTTTGGATAGAAGTGGATCTATGGATGAAAAGGATGGATCTAACTTGACAAAGATTGAAGAATTAAACAAAAACTTGAAAGACTTCTTGGATTATGTAAGAGGGAATGCAAAGGCAAGTAGAATTTGTGATATTTGCATTATATCTTTTGGTGGCGTTGATGAAGTTAATGTTGTTTGTGGATATACAAACATCAAGGATTTAAAATACACACCATTAACTCCATATGGAAGAACTCCAATGGGTGCTGCAGTAAATAAGGCTATGGAACTTCTAAAACTTAGAAGAAATTACTATAGAGCAAATGATATTGAGCACTATAAACCAATCATGCTTATTATGACAGATGGACTTCCAACAGATAACTATATGGCAGCAGCTGTAGAGTTTTCTAGAATGGTTCAAACTAAAGAAGTTAAGGTATTCCCAGTAGGTATTGGCAAGAACTTTAATAAAGAAGTATTGAGAAAATTCTCACCACTTGTTGAGCCAAAAACAATTTCATCTGCAGAGAATTTCTCTAAATTATTCAAACTATTGAGTGCATCATCATCAAATCCAAATGATGATTCACTAGATAAGTGGTTCCAAGACGAAGCGTGATATTAGACGATGTATATTTAGGGGACATCCTATTGATATGCACCCCGAATGTTGGACAAACATGAGGAGGTGCATATTTTTATGTCAAAAAAAGAAATTAAACGCAAGAC
>SVHF01000015.1 GCA_015055975.1 Clostridiales bacterium
TTAAAACACTAAAATAGCCCGACTGGAACTTACTTCCTGCCAGGCTATTAATACTGGAATTTACTTTTGCAAGTTACTAAAAATCAACAAGAACCTTCTCCGAAAAGTCAAAAGATTAAATTATAAAAACAAATATTTTATTGCTTTTTATTTTCAAAAAATTCGCGCACTTTTAAATAATTGTCAATATCTTTTGTCAATCCATTAGCATTTGCTATTGCGACATATACTACTGTAGAAAAATATCTATATCTTACATAAGACTTTTCTTTATCCGAACAATTAACCCTCTCATTTAACTTATTGATTTTATCTATAATAAGTCTTGGATGTTCCATTATGTTGTTTTCAGCAAAATCTTTTTGATTCTTTTCTAAAAAATGTAACATCGTGCTTTCAAAATTAGCTAATAGATTATCTTGCGCAAGCCCATTCCAATATATATTTATATCTTTTTTATATTCTTCTATTTTATGATAAGTCTCTTCACGCCTTTCTCTATTATAGTCTTCTAATACCTCAATACAAGGAGAACTTAATAGTAATAAACCAGACGTCGTTTCATCGTTAAAATAATTAAACATTTTTTCAATATCTTCACAATCATTATGATCAACATCATATATTAAGAAAATTGAATTAAAGAACGCATATTGATACTTAAACAACTTTTCTACAACTACATCTTCATTTTCTATAAGTAATAAAAAATCATGTATTCTATTTCTAGGTCCTTGAATAATTACCACATTGTTTTGATTTAAAGAAAACTCAATTTTTTCAAATTGCCCAACATCAGTTATGTTTAACGGCTCTTTACCTTTTTCAACGCGAAAACCATACCGCTCAAATGCGCATTCAAATACATTGGGCTCCGTTTTCTTTCCCTCAACTATAAGCAAATAGTTTTTACTCATCTTCTTTCATTTCCTCATCAAAAGTTGAAGATAAGTACATCTTTTCTATATTATTAATTTCTCGAATATTTGGGTATATCTTTGATAATCTATAATAATTAGAAAAGCCTTTTGCCCATTTCGCAAAATACACTTGATCTGGCCTCATAGATTGCAATGCATTTGTATTATGTATTGTAAAAACTACTTGTATACTGTTTTTCCTAATAATTTTTAAGAACATATTTAAAGTTGAAGGATGCAAAGCTGCGTCAACCTCATCAATAAAGACTACACCATTCTTTGGAACAGAAAGTAACAAAGAAAGCAATATGCTTAAATTCTTCATGCCGACAGATATCATCTCTAAAGGCAATTTCTTTTTAAAATCTTTATCTTCTAACACAAGGCTATATTGCGATGCTTGCAAACCGTTTGGAAAAATTTTATTGTTCTTTTCAATTGTATACCTTGGGAAGCAATTGTCTTCTGATAACATATCTCTAATTGTCTTAGATTTTTGTACTAACAAATCATTAATGTTTGTATTTAAAAACAATTTTGAAGTTACAAAAGCGCCTCTATTAATATATGGTAAGTTTACAAATGTAATTGAACTAATGTATGCATACACAACTTGTATAGTCGCATCATTAATCTCAGAACTTGCCAATGATCTTAATTGAGGAATTAATCTTGAAATATTAGAAATCTTTGACTCTTTATCTTCATAACTAAATTTTTCTTTATCTCTTTCAAAATAACATATGCCATTCTTTTTCAAATATTCATTTGTAATATAACCAAGCGCACTTGTCTCGATATAATACTCATATTCATCGTGGTCAATATCAAATAGCAATTGAATACTAGCAATTATCTTGCTTGAATTTTTTGCCACTTCTAAGGTATATTCATCAAACAATATTTGATTAACAGTGAAAGGAGCTAACGACTCAGCAGGATATGACATTAATGCAACAAAATGACCTATTGCATTCATAACAGCAGATTTACCGCTACCATTATGACCATAAATAGCTATAGGATTAACAACTCCATTATGCACATTTTCTTCTGCAAATTTATAATTGCCTTTCACAAAATCTATTTCACATTTTTTAATTGAATTAACATTTTTAATTACAAGTTTCTTTAGCATATTACACCTACTGTATATTTTATACACTTATATTAACATCATATTTAAGACAAGTCAACTACTACTGTATATTTTATACACTTAAATAACATTTATAAATCATACAAAACGAACATTTGTTCACTTTTATTGAAATTTATGATACTATGTAATTCCCTAAACAAATGAGAAATTCAACTTGTCTTTCGGAAAGGAGTTATCAAAAATTCCCTTTTTGGTAAAGGTTCAGTCTCTTTTCCCCCTTGACCAATTCATTCCTTTTTGATTGTTCGAAGGTGTCGAAAGACAAATTTATCTTAATTAGGAGTTTAGATATATGATAAAAGCTGCAATCTATGCTAGATACTCTAGCGACAAACAAAATGAACAATCTATTGAAGGTCAAATGCGTTACTGTAAAAAGTACGCACAAGACCATGATATGGAAATTGTTTCTGAATATATTGATCGTGCTATGAGTGGCACGACAGATAATCGTCCTTCTTTCAAAAGAATGATGAAAGATTCCCTGCTATCTAAGTGGGATGTAGTTCTAGTTTATAAACTAGATAGATTTTCAAGAAACAAATTCGAATCCGCAAACAACAAACACATACTTAAACAGAATAACAAGAAACTTATATCTGTGACGGAGTTAATTCCAGATAGCCCTGAAGGTATTATTCTTGAATCATTACTAGAAGGACTTAGCGAATACTACTCTGCTGAATTATCTCAAAAGATTAAAAGAGGAAATCATGAAAGTAGATTAAAAGGTATCTTCACTTCTGGCAAACCACCTTTTGGATACAAACTTGTAGATAAGCACTTGCAGATTGACGAAAAAGAATCAATGGTAGTTAAAGCTATATTCGAATTCTCTAGTAAAGGCTATTCAAATAACGATATTGCTTATATATTAAATTCCGAAGAATCGTTTAACCCTACAAACAAGAAATTCTATGCTGCTCTAATTAATAAAATCTTACATAACAAGAGTTACACTGGACTACATGAATTCGGTGGCATTGTATATGACAACATCTATCCGCAAATCATAGACGAGGAAACTTGGAATAAAGCTCAACAACAAAAGCCAACTATGAAACTAGATAGACAACGTCCTTACTTTAGAGATTACTCTAAATCTACATATCTTCTAATGCCTAAAGTATACTGTGGCAATTGCAAACGAAGAATGGAAACAACTAGTGGGACAAGTGGCTCTGGAGTGATGCGCTATTATTACGCTTGTAAGAACCACAAGAAAGGAGAATCAACTTGTGGAATGAAAGCTATAAGAAAAGAACTACTTGAAGATGTTGTATTTAGAGCATTAAAAAATATTCTAAGAAAGCCACACATAATAGATAAGATGGCTAACAAACTATTCGAGCGACATCAAGAACTTATAGATTGCGAACTTGGTATAGAAGACTTGCTAAAAGAAAAGGAAGATATATCAGCAGCTATAGACAAACAAATAAATAGGCTTACATCCAGAGATGCAGTAGCTGCCGTTGCTAAAATTAAAAAGCTAAACGACAAATTGGATAAAATAGGCATGCACATAAATGCTCTTCGAAACGAATGTACTGATAAGTTAACCTTAGATGATGTTAAGTCATATTTGTCATATCTTCTTGGGAACAGACATAAAGATGATGAAGAGTTCAGAAGGAAGCTCGCAAAACACTTTATTAACTATGTCATTGTATATCCGAACAAAATCATTATTGGCCTACGTGGAAGATCTCCAAATTTACCCGATTTTTACCCATACCCAGATTTTGAAAACATCGATGAATGCTTAATTTCTCAAGATCGAAGGCGAAAAGTGAAAAGCGAAAATGGTGGTTCACCATTATAACAAATAAGAGGCGGTTAAGAGATTAAAAATCTTAGCAGCCTCTTATTTTTGTTTTTCTGATTTGATTTATACATTCTTTAATAAATCTAGCCTTTTATTAAACATTGTCCAAATGTTCTCATCTTCAAACCATTCTTTCTTTACTTCTGATATTTGATTCAGCCCAATTTCTTTTACTGCCATAATTGCTGCATCTTTTTGCGATATTTTAGATTTAGTAGTTTGACAATAAGAACCTTCTATCGTGTCATATGAATTAAATGCTTTATTAAAATCCATTAATGAATATAACAATCCCGGTTTGTTGTTTTGATTGTCTATTTCAAATCCCCAATTTCCCCAATGTCTATCCGTATTTCCTACAAGATAATCTATTATATTCATCATATAATAATTATACTTATCTTGTTTTAATACAAAATCTAGCCAATCAAATCCTTTGTTTTGCGCAAATATTTGAATATACTCAATTGCAACTATGCTTGTTTCCATTGATGTAATAATATGGCTCTTAGAGACCTTTTCGCCACAATAATAATCTTGTTGATACTCAACATGGTTTAATCTAAAACAATCCTCAATTTTGCTTGCCAACAATTCTGCGTCGACTTCTTTTGTTGACCCATCTTTTAACAAATAAAAATTATGTCCTTCTCTTATCCAAGCTTTAGGAGCTACGCCAACAGTAGACACGTCGCCAGCTGCATCAGATGGATCTATTAGTTCAGCGTTTTGCGCAGTTAATTGTTTGCCTCTTAACGAAACATCAACAAAAGCATTAGATAAAGAATGGTGGAACAAGTTAATGTCATCAAATTTAACTTTTTCTCTATTTCCCTTTATCCAATATGTATCCATGAAAGATACCCCGTGATATGAAATAGCAATATTTGCCCTTTCTCGATCTGTAATAGATTGCTTTTGTCCTAAACTATTAAGAATTTCTTTGGCATATTTTCTATCTAATGTCAAAACTCGCGACGAACACCAATGATAGAAATTTTCTAGATTATTAAGACGAGTATCAATGTCTGAGTCTTCTATTTTTTCCAAATAAATATTATATGGCAACATTCCAGGCAAATAAATAGTGCAAGTTCCATCTTCTCTAACAGATGCAACCCTTCTATTTTTGTTCATTATTGTAAATCTTTTCCAATTTTTTGCCATATTTCACCTAGTATAATCTAAAAACATTTTATTATAATAATAATTCTTTTGCAAGTTAATGCAACAAGCACCAAAACAGAATAAATCTCTATTATAACAACAAAGCACCAAACATAGATAATCTTTGCGCTACGCATATATTCCACAAAATTGCCTTTTTTTCAGGCTTGAGTCAAACGTTGAACACTTCGATAAAAGCTTGATTACTTTAGATAAATGTCGTTCTAGCAACAATAAGAACGTAGGGTCACTAAAAAACAGGTTTTTCCTTGCTCCGAAATCTTGATTTGGCTTGATAATAAAAATGAAGCTTTTGATTTCTGATATGATACCTCCAAAGCTTTTACTTTTTCAAGTGTCCACGTTGGAGGTATCATATCAAAAAACGTTATCATCTATTTGCTTAATTCTTTATTTGATTGTTTTCGGCCGGATCTAACATTGTAAGTTAGTGCAAGCGTTGTAGACATAATTGTAGGAATAAATATTGACAAATACATAGCAAAATATGTTGGCCAATTCTCTGACACATCCCCTAAAAACTGAGTATTAGCTGTAATTGATGAATAAATCGAAAATACTAATGACTCAACTATCATAATATACGAAATCAAAACAGTAAACTTCTCATCACTTTGTCTACTTAAAAATACTGATACTGATGCAAATAGTAATGCAAGTAGCGCAATTTGCAATGTTGATCGACCTGGCAATATAACATTGATAAATACTGCAATTAAAAATGGAATAATGGATAATTTGTATGTCATATCATTTTTCTTATATCCATATGTGCTGTAAATAATTATAGCAATAATAGAAATTACTATGAATATATATGACACAATCATCCAAGCGCCTAAATTGTGCGAAATAACAAACACTAATAAATATATTGTTGTCGCTAATGATATTATTGTAAAAATCATTTGAATAAATAACATTATTGCTTTTGATTTTTCTAGTTGAAATTTCTTTAGTGTATCCATTATTGCTTCTCTTTACCTCCATTTTATCTATGATATATCATAAATCCTTGAACCGATATCTACTAAAAAAGCAATGCTTATTGTCTCAATTTTGAAAAATGCCTTCTTTTCTTTGTAATTCACTTCACTGCTTTAGTATATTCTCCATAGGTATCCAGTATTTGCCTTCATCGTTACTGCATTTGTTGATGCATCTTCCAATGCTTCTGGACTATATGATCCTTTTGAATTACCGTTTGAGTCATATACTTGATAAGTGTCTGTTGCCATGAAGTATAGATTTGTTACACCGCTTCCAGTAAACGCATCTGAAGTAATTGCTGTAATATATTCTCCAAGATGTACTGTTTGTACCATTGAACAATTCATAAATGCGCCATAGTATATTCCAGCTTTTGTTGAATAAGAAGTATTCTTTGTTCCGACATATATTTCTGTTAATCCAGATGGAATATAGTATGTAGTTAATGAAGCTGAATCTGAACTCTTTTGTTGTACAGCTGTTAATCCACTTCCAGATGTTGTTCCAAAGAAGTATCCTAGAACAAAGTTTTCTGATGTCTTTTCTGGATTAGTTCCTTCTGGCTTAGCGTTAGTAGAAGTATCCCCAATAAATGGAACATTTATAGATGCCAAACTCTTACAGCCCTCTAAGAAGCCTTCTCCAATTGATTGTACGTCAGCATCTAATTCAATTGATGTTAATCCTGTACAGCCCTTAAATGCCTTTGACCCAAAGTTTTTAACCCCTTTCAAACTTATAGAAGTTAAGCCAGTACATCCTTCAAATGCACTACTACCAATTGCTTTTACGCCATAATCATTTACTGAATCTATAGTTTGTATTGTTGTAATGTTATAGAATTCTCTTTCTACAACATAATCTCCAGCTCCTTGAGTCTTTGATTCAAGAGTCAAATGAGTTAGACTATTTGGAATATAATAATAATCTGCAGATACATATTGATTCTTGCATCCCGTTACTTTATCCTCTATTCCTGAATTGCTTGTGCCAAAATAGAATCCAAACCATGGTGTTGTTGAATCCTGAGCTCCAACTGGTATTGTTAGAGATTGCAATGATGTACAACCTGTGAATGCACCTGTTCCAATTGATTCAACCCCAGGCTTATTCCATGTGCTACATGGGAATGCAATTTCAGTTATTGAAGAACATCCTGAGAATGCACTTGCGCCAACCATTCTTATAGATGTTGGAATTGATACTGAAGCAAGGCTTGTACAATTTTGGAATAGACCTGTACTAATTGTAGTTATGCCTTCTGGTATTGTAATTTCTTCTAAAGCTGAACAATTTGCGAATGCATCTTCCCCAATTGTTGTCAATCCCTCTGGTAGAGTTATATCGTTAAGCAAAGAACAATATTGGAAGGCGCTTCCCCCAAGACTTGTCAAGCCTTCACTTAAAGTAACTTTTGTTAAATATTGACAATGATAGATTGCATAATCGCCAATTTCTGTTACTGTATTTGGCATGGTGATTATTTCATATCCTGTTTCTCGTAATGCGTAATTAGCAATCTTTGTTACATTCTTTCCAAATACTGTTGATGGAATATTTAAACTAGTATCAGTGCATGGCGCATCAAGTACATTCTTAGCAAAACTACTTACTACAATTGAATCAGTGTCTGAATCATACGCAAAATTCATTGTTCCATCGGTAAATGTTTTTTTTCAACTGTACTTCGTATTGATGTTGCTCGCCTAGACACGAAACTGTATAAGTTACATGATCTGAACTGAATTCTTTTCCTTCAACGACACAAGATTCTTCAACTGTTTCTCCACAATTTTTACATGTATATGTTGCCTTTGGAGATCCAGAAAGCGCACCAGAATAGAAATCAATCTTATCTTCAATGCTCGTTGGGAATGTTATTTCCGCATTAGGTGCTGGTTCGTGCTGAATAGTTCTAGTCACATCCTTAGTTTCTTTATATTCTTTTCCATCGTATGTAAATACGGCTGTATAATGAATAGTTTCGTCGCTTCCACATTCGCCTGTTGAATCAATTGTATAAGACACTTCTGCGCTGCCATAATCTCCATGCGCTGCGTTCCTTGTGCAAGTTATCTCATATCGAGCCGTAACTTGAGTTGGATCATCGTATAAATACCACGTAAATTCAACCTCGTAATCATGCCCTAACGCTGGGATAGTCACCCTCTTAATATCTTGATAAGTACCATAACTTTCAATTAAGCTTGCATAATATGAGATTTCACCTTCGTTTTCGCAATCTTCAAATTTTGTTTTTTCTGAAGATACTTCTGCTTGAACAACTAAAGGATCTAATCCATGTATTTCTGTAAATGAAATTGTTGCCGATGAATAATCAGAAGCCCACGACCAAGCGCCTTGTGAATAATCATATACTGGGTCTGCTACAGGTCCTGGCGTTGGCCCTGGTTCAGGTCCTGGTGTTGGCTCTGGATAATCACTTGGAACCAATTCAGAAATAGAATAAGTACTTCCGCTTACAGACAATGAGAAATATAATTTTATTTGAGTATCTACGCTAAATACGAACTCTTCATTTGGATTTGTAGAATCTTGCGTAAATACTACATTACCTTGAGCATCTTTTGCTGTTATTGTATAGAATTCATTTGATTTCAAAACAACATTAGCAGCTGACACAACAACAAAGTTGTTATCATAATGCGTTAATATCTGACCTTTATCCACTTCGTTTTGAGACGTAAAGAAAGATTTTTCTACAAATACTTTATCTTTATTCTTAACTTTTATGAGGTATTCTTTACCTGGCAACAAATTATTAAATGTTAGGTATAAAGTATCTTTATTAACAATTTGCTCTTGATACTCCCCGTCTTTACCCTCTAGTGTTGCAACAATAGCTTCATTAAAGTCTTCTTCTTGCGCACCACTAATATCTAATTGGACAGTTAAACTATCTGTATGAGCCATGACAAGAGACAAATTCATTGTCATAGTACTAATAAACACAGCAACAACTATAACTGCCGTAACGACAGCTGACGCTACAACACCCGCAAGTGCGCCTAGGCTACTTCCAACGCTTGCAACAGATGATGCTGCTTGAGCTGTGGATGAAGCAGACTGAACAGAAGAAGAACTATTTGAACGATTATCGTCCATTCTTCTTTTGTCTTTTTCGGTATAGCCTTCTCTTCCTTGAGGATATTCCTCAACTGAATTAGTTTCCTTTATAGAGTCTTTTGAGAATTCATTTATTCTTTGAGACTTTTCATCATCGAAAGAATATTTTGCATAGTCAGAAAATCCCTCTTGGACTCCATCTGGATTTGAAATGCCATATGTGTTAAATTCGTCAATTGGTTTTGCCATGATTAAACTTCGTTTCTATCTCCGTCTGGAATAGCTTTTACTAATTCCTTTTGTTCTTCAACAAATGCTGCCGCGTCTCTTTGTTGTTTTTTAGTTGCATTTTCAAACTCAATTGGTTCATTAACTACAACTTGTGGGAATGGGATGTTGATGTTGTTCTTATCAAATAACAACTTAAATTGTCTATTTAAATCTCTTTCAACTTGATATCTAGCACCTTCTTCACACTTTGCGATGAACTTCAAATTAACACTTGAATCTGCAAGTGCTGATACGCCCTTATAATAAGGTCCTTCTTTTATTTCTGGAATGGCTTCCTTAATCTTTGGTAGAGCTTCTGCTAAGATTGCTTCTACTCTTTCTAGTGATTCGCCATATTCAATACACATTTCACATGAAGCAACAGATAAAGCTGATGTCATGTTGATTAGTGTCTTAATGTCTGCATTGTTTACAATCTTGATGTTGCCGCCAGCATCTTCAAGTTTTGTTGTTCTAATACCAATTTCTCTTACTGCTCCACGGAATCCATCAACGACAATAATATCTCCTACGTCAAATACATGTTCAAATACGATAAATAATCCAGCAATAATATCTGCAATAAGTGGTTGTGCGCCAAGACCTACGATTAACCCTAAGATTCCAATACCTGCTAGAATCGCTGTTGTATCTACGCCTAATGTTTTTAGGACCATGAATACCAAAACAATTACTGCAGCATATTTAATTAAACTGCTTGTTAAATCTAAGATGGCTCTTCCTTTATTTAATGCTTTGCCGATTTGCTTTAAACAGAAGCGAATAACCCAACTAGCTCCTAAGAAGAAGATAATATAACTAATAATACGAATAGCTATATTAAACTCTCCTGCTTTATTAAATATATTCAAACTTCTCCAAAACATGCTTATTGGATCAAATACAGCATTACCAATTGCCATAATGATTACATAAGCCAATAAAATTAAAAATCCTAGCAACTTAATTGCAAAACCTGCTGTGAATTTAAAATTCTTAAAATAATTCTTAATTGCTTCCATGTTTTTGACTCCTCAATTCTTCATTTATTTAAATATCGTGCCCGTATTATAATTTTTATCTATTTATTTAATGTTAGCGCACGCACTGCAACATATGTGCAACAACTAAAAGGCATAAAAGCCTATGTTTTTGCCCCATCAACTAACTCCATCTTGATTGTAGATTATTGACCATTAATGGTCAACAAAGCGCTAACTATCGTGTCTTTTAAGGCAATATTGGTTTTTTTGTTGGCTAAAATATTAATAAAAAAAGAAAGCATTGCTGCTTTCCTTTGCTATCTTTGTTTTCTAAGGAGACTTCCTTGGGTGCTGGTGCACTACTCCAACACCTAAGGATTTCTAAAAGTTTTCTTTTTACACTTTCATTGTATATAAGTTTTATTAAATGGATATTAAAACAAACAACTTTTTGCATATTTTTTTAATATTTTTTCACAAATAAAAAACCTCCAAAGTTTTTTATTTGGAGGCATTATTTCGAATTTTATTATGTGTTATTAGTCTTTTCTTTCAGCTTTAGCTTGAAGCTTATCAAAGAATTCTCTATCGTGATGGAATGTTGGAACTAACACCTTTAATTGTTCAATAACTTCCAATTTATCATTTGTTAAACATACATCCCACATTTTATTTAATTCGTTCTTAAATTCAACGACGTTGATATCTGAAAGCTTACCGATCTTAATTCTATCGTTAGCTGTTTCCTTTAATCCTTCTTCTGCCATCAATAATTCTTCATATAACTTTTCGCCTGGTCTTAGTCCAGTGTATTCAATCTTGATATCTCCATTTGGAACGTGACCTGTCATACGAATAACATTTTCTGCCAAAGTTTTAATCTTAACTGGTTCACCCATATTTAATACGAAGATTTCTCCGCCCTTTGCAAATGCGCCAGCTTGTAAAACCAAAGATACGGCTTCTGGAATTGTCATGAAATATCTAATGATATCTGGGTGCGTAACAGTAACTGGGCCACCTGCCTTAATTTGAGCCTCAAATAGAGGAATAACTGAACCATGTGAACCAAGAACGTTACCAAATCTTACAGCAGCAAAATTGGTCTTTGTTTTGCTTTGTGCCATCATTTCAATAATCTTTTCACAGCATCTCTTTGTTGCACCCATTACATTTGTTGGGTTTACGGCTTTATCTGTTGAAATCATAATAAATCTTTCAACTTTATATTTAGCAGCAAGTTCAACAACATTTAAAGTACCAAATATATTGTTCTTTACAGCTTCAACTGGCTCTGTTTCCATCAAAGGAACGTGCTTATGCGCTGCTGCATGGAAAATAATTTCTGGTTTATGTTGTATAAATACTTTTTCTAATTCACCTTTATCCGTAATAGATACGATTTCTGCAAATAGATCAATATCTCTTCCGTATTTTCTTAATAATTCTTGTTGGATATCATATGTAGTATTTTCATAAACATCTACTATAATTAATCTCTTTGCTCCATATGCCCAAATTTGACGACAAAGTTCAGATCCAATTGAGCCACCGCCACCGGTTACCATAACAACCTTGCCTTTCACAAGTTCAGATACGGATTGGTTATCAAAACGAATAGTCTCTCTGCCCAACAAGTCGTCAATGTTAATATCTCTCATTTGTTGAGCCATATCAATATCGTTTACTAAATCTGCGATAAATGGAATTACTTTAACATGACATCCTGTTTCATTTAATCTATTTAATACTTTTGTTCTCTTATCTAGAGGCATTGAAGGAATAGCAAACACAATAGTGTTTATATCATATTTTTTAACGGTCTCTTCAAGCTTATCTATATTGCCAACGATTTCAATACCGTTAACTAATCTACCTAACTTATCTCTATCGTCATCCAATATACACAAAGGATTATAGATACTTTCTGGCCTTTGTAACTCTTCAATGATTGTATCGCCGCTTTGTCCACCACCAATAATTAAAGTGTTCTTTCTTGGCTTTAATTCGCGTCTATTCTTAATAGATGAGAATGTCATTTCATAAATCAATCTTCCAAGCAAGATTGTACTCATGCTCACAAAATAGAACATAAAGTATACTGGATAAACCTTGAATGGTTGATCAAATGGCATTAATACATCGTTATTAATGAAGTCAAACTTTTGGTCTATTGCAATAAATATTGCAAAAGCAACAGTAATTGCGCCAACTATTCTTGCATAATCTCTTCCTCTTGCATATCTCCAAACAACTTTCATTGTTCTAAATGCCCAGAAAGAAATTCCATATAATGGGATAATTGCAGCAATAGCCTTTAATGCACCTTCCCAAATTGCATAGTCAATATTTGAACGAATGATGTAGATTTCGCCTAGAATTAAAGATAAAATAAACGCACCAACCACGACTACAACGTCCATGATTAACACGCCAACTTCTCTAACTGATCTAATTAAGTATGACTCTTTTGTTAATTTCTTCATTTAATAACCTTAAGCACGCATATTATATCAATACGCGCGCTCACAAGCAAACATTATTTATTAATCACCATATCCATTTGGATTTTGTGATTGCCATCTCCAGCTATCTTGACACATTTCTTCTAGCCCATATTTGCATTCGAATCCAATTTCTTCTTTTGCCTTTGTTGGATCTGCATAACATTCTGGAACATCGCCTGGTCTTCTTGGAGCGATAACATATGGCACCTTTCTTCCGCTTGCCTTTTCAAAAGCTTTTACCATATCTAATACGCTATATCCCTTGCCTGTTCCAAGATTATATGTAACAAGACCTGAATTTGTCTCTAATTTCTTTAACGCAAGAATGTGTCCACGAGCCAAATCCACTACGTGGATATAATCTCTAACACCTGTTCCATCTGGAGTTGGATAATCGTTTCCAAATACGCTTAGTTGCTTTAATTTGCCAATAGCAACTTGTGTTATATATGGCATTAAGTTGTTTGGAATGCCGTTTGGATCTTCTCCGATTGTTCCACTCTTATGCGCTCCAATTGGATTGAAATATCTCAATAGCGCAATATTGAATGATGGATCTGCTTTATAAATATCTCTTAGCATATCTTCAATCATAAGCTTTGTTGCGCCATATGGATTTGTTGTAGGTCCCAATGGGAAATCTTCCTTAATTGGAACTGACTTTGGTTGTCCATATACTGTTGCAGATGAAGAGAATACTAAATTCTTACAATCAAACTCTCTCATAACCTTTATAAGGTTTAGCGTAGAAATTAAATTGTTTCTATAATATTCAAGTGGCTTTCTGCAGCTTTCTCCTACTGCCTTTAGACCGGCAAAGTGAATAACTGCTGTAATCTTTTCTGCCTTAAACACTTCTCTTAATTTATCTTCGTCGCAAACATCAATTTCATAGAACTTGATTGGCTTGCCAACAATTTTTTCTACCCTTTCTAAAGATACTTTTTTAGAATTGCAAAGATTGTCTACAACTACTACGTCATATCCATTTTCAATCAATTCGATAACTGTATGTGAACCAATGTATCCTGCTCCGCCTGTTACTAATATGCTCATAAAAAATCTCCTAAGTTTATTTGTGCTCTATTTATTATTATAATATTTATATAATATTTTTTCCATTGTTTCTTCGTTTTGCTCAATTTCATGAACCATTTTTAGCTGAGTTCTTGCCCTAACTAGATTCATATCTTCTTCATGAACCTTGAAATATACATCCCCATCTAAATAGTCCATTAAAAATCTCATTCCTATTTCAAAAGTCATTATTTTTGCACTAATGTGCAAAAGCTTTGCTTCCTCTTTTGTTATAGAATCCTTTATTCCCATTAAGAATCCTTTTAAAAAGGCCTCGTAATTATTCAAGTTGAATTTTACTTTACTTAGATCCCTTTCTTCTTCGCCAGCTTCTGACGCTGCGATTCTAATTGCATCACCAAAATCGTACAAAAGCGATCCTGGCATTATAGTGTCTAAATCTACAAGACATGTGAAATCGTGTGTCTTTTCATCAAACATGAAATTGTTTAGTTTTGTATCATTATGCGTAACTCTTAAAGGAATCTCTTTATTTTGTAGTTTATCTACGATAATAGATGCATATTCTTTTCTATCTAAAACAAACTGTATGTCTTGTTGAACATCTTTTGCTCTATATGCTCTATCTTCTTTTACTGCTCTTTCAAAATCTTTAAATCTAATTTTTGTGTTATGGAAATTTGGAATTACTTCAACGACCTTTGTTGCATCAAACCCATCTAGCGTATAAATGAAATCTCCAAGTCCCATCCCTGCTTGTTCTAATATATGCGTATCGTCTGTTTGTTGAAAAACTATAGAGTCCTTAACAAAGTTAAACATTCTATAGCACTTTTCATCTTTATATAGAAAGTTGCGGCCATCTTTGGTTTTAATAAGATACATCATCTTTGAGATGTCCTTTCCTCTTTCGATATATTTTTCTTTTTGAAATGATGTTACTTTTTCTATGTTGTCCATAACGCCAACATAGTTTGGAAATACTTTTGTATTTAAACTTTGCAAAATATATTGTGAAGAAGTTGTTGAAACTAAATAAGTTTCATTAATATGCCCAGCGCCAAAAACTTTAACGCCTTGCACTTCTCCTTCTATATTAAAATTGCCTAGAATCTCGCGAAAATCCATTATAGAAAACATACCGCGCCTATTTGACGCGGTATGTATATTTTAATTATTTAACTTTAAGTGTTGTATAATCTGTATTTTTTGGATCATAGTTTGCAAGTGTTGGCCATCCTGTGATACCTGTTTCAGTTGCAATTTCTGTCATGTATCTTGCAGCTAGAGCTTGTGGATGGTAATCAATTGGGCTATATGAGAATGACATATATGTACTATTCTCTGTACCGCCACCACCAGCACATTCACCTGGCAATACTGTTAATTTTGCCTTTAGTGAAGAATCTACTGATTCAACTCTTTCCCAATACTTTATTAAACCATTGTCATAAATTTGAATCATGTTCTTCTTTAGAGAATACTTAGGTTGTTGCAATTGGATGTAGTCCTTTGTATCCTTTGTTAAGCTTCCCTTAGCAAACATACACGCATCATCCATCTTTGCTTCTTTAACTGCCATATTAATTGTATATACGTGTGTCTTTGCATCATATTCAATAGTTGTCTTTGAAGCATCAATGTTTTCTTTAGAGAAGTCATATACAGCCCAGCCTGTACCATAGTTACCATAGTAGTACTTTAATACATCTGAATATGGTTGTAATTCGAATGAATAATCATAAAGCGTTTCAAGTCTTCCCCATGGATCTTCGCCTGGATATAGGATATCGTCTGGACATTCTGCATAATCTAGAGATTTTACTTCGCCATATTCTTCTGAATATTCACCGCTAAAATATGTGTGTTCTGGGTATCCTGATTCTGGATCTTTAGCTCTTGCTTTATATCCCTTTGTTGTATATAAATCTTCGTTGTAAGCACCCATCATATAGATGTATCCCAAATCATCACTCTTTCCGTAGAATTGAGCACCACCGTTTGGGCCACGCTTATATGCGTATGTTCCGTTGTATAGATATTCTTGGCAGTTATAACCAAATGATGTCTTTAATGCGTCTGTGATAACTGGAGTGATACCTTCAATATTTAATAGAGTAACACCAGATATTGTTTGAGAGAAGAAGTTATCCTTTTCTTGCTCTTTTTGATATGCATTTGCAGCTGTTGGTTCTAATGAACCCATACCAAACGCTGCTCTAACACCTACATTAAATGTTGGGAAGTTTGCTTTAATTGGTCCTAAAGAAGCTGTAACTTGATCAGCATATACTTTTGAATCTGTATAACAATACCAACCTGTGCCTGCTACCTTTTGATAGTTTGTAATTGCCAAGCTATATAGACCAGCTGCAAATTCAGCTACATTTGTCTTATAGTTCCAACCTGTTGCAGCAATCATATCATCAACAGTAACTAAATCTGTAGCTCCCTTCTTTAACTTAACGTTAGCCTTAGTTGCTTCATAGTTTTGATATCCGTTTACTTCTAATAATTCTTGGAAGTCGCTTGCAACAACTGCTTGCTTTGTAAATAATGGAAGAATTACAAATACTGCTACAACAACAAGTGCGGCAACGGCTGCTACAGAACCAACAACGATTCCAGCAATGGCACCTTTAGATAACTTTTTCTTTGCCTTTTTGCCTTTCTTGCCCTTCTTGTCTTCTTTTCCTAATTTCTTACCTTTTTTCTTTTTAGGTTCGTCTTCTTCGATTTCTTCATCCTCGTCATCAATGATTTCGTCGTCTAGCTCTTCATCGTCTAGGATTTCTTCGTCATCTAAGAATTCTTCTTCGTCTAGTAGATCATCTAACTCTTCGTCATTTCTCTTTTTCATAACTAGTCCCCTTTGTTGTTTTTGTCGCGCCCTTTTACACGCGCTTTATTTATATATAGATATAATACACGAAATAACTTAAAAAAACAATATCCTTGAATTGAGTTCATTTCGCCCTTATAATATTAGCGAGGATATTCTAATGTTATCTATTATTAATGCTAAATTATTTATAAATGGAAAATTCCAAGAAAATACAGCGCTAAACATCGATGGAAATAAGATTGTTTCCATTGGAAAGCCTGCTTTTTCTAAAACTTTCGATGTTAAAGGAAATATTGTTGCAGCTGGATATATAGATATTCATACTCATGGTGGACTATCTAAAGATTGCATGGAGCCTACGATATCCGCAATAGAAACCATTGCTAAATACCATTTATCTACAGGCATAACATCTTTCTATCCAACAACTATGACAGCGCCAATTGAAGATATTCAAAAAGCAATAGATAATATCCGTGATTTTAAAAATAACAAATTTGCAAACATACTTGGCATTCATTTAGAAGGACCATTTTTATCTAAAGGTGCATCTGGTGCACATAAACCAGAACTTTTACTTGACCCACTAGACGAAAATGCACATTTTGTTTTTAACAATAAAGATATTGTAAAGCGTGTGACACTTGCGCCAAACAAGGCAAATGCCGCTGCATTTACAAAAAGATGTGTTAGTAATGATATCCAGGTATCTTTAGGACATGACGAATCAATCGATGATGAGATATATGCTTGTGTAGATAATGGTGCAACATCTGTGACACATATGTATAATTGCACATCAAGACCATCTAGAAGAAACAACCCTAAAAAGCATTTAGGCTTAACTGAGGTTGGGTTAATTGAAGATAGATTATTCGCTGAAGTAATCGCCGACGATAGACATGTTCCAAATGCCCTATTTAAATTGATTTATAAGCAAAAAGGTGCGGATAGAATCTGCCTAGTTTCAGATTCTCTATCTTGTGCTGGTGAAAAAGATGGCGAATACTATATTGGATCTGGAGATTCTAAACAAAAGATAGAAATCGAAGATAATGTTGCTGTAATTAAAGAATTAAACACATATGCTGGATCTATTACTCCAATATCTAAAATGGTAGCTCAGCTTTATAAAGCCGGCATTAAAAAAGAAGATGCTATAAAGATGGCAACTCTAACCCCTGCAAAACTTATGAATTTAGATAATCGTGGAGATATTAAAGAAGGCTATATGGCCGAATTAAATATTTTAGATGAGAATCTAGAAGTTCTATACACTATATTTAACGAGGAAGTTCTTCCTCATTAAACTCTGAATCCAATTTCGTTTGATGAGATGCCGTATATCTTTTCAAAGGCTTTTCTAAGGCCTTATATAATACTGGCATTAAAACTATAACAGAACTAAACCCCATGATACATTGCCCGATTTCCCAAGGAATATCTCCAATTGTCCATCCTAGCCATGCGGCATAAAAGGTTTCAAACGTTTGCCCATCATATATTAAAGCTGTAATAACCGCAAAAGTTTGCCCATAAATAAACCCATGGATAGCGGTAATGAGTGCAATTGGTATTAATCTTTTATAAAAAGATCCTTTTATGAGATTTGTCACAAGTAACATTGTTGGCAAAAGTGCCCATGCGAAAAACATCGTAGGAATAGAAACATAAAGTGGCCACATCCCGCCTGTTATAAAACAATCTAACATTACGTAATAGAATAATACGCTAAGAGTAAATCTATATCCAAAGAATACGAAGTTAAACACTACTAAAAATGTTACAAATTGTAAAAAAGGAATAGCCGCGAACGCTTCATCTACGGCCAAAGTCAATGCTGTCATTAAAGCCATTAAGACTAGCCTATAAGTTAGGCTAGTCTTTGACCAATCAATCATTATGAACCAATAGTTCCGTCGTATCCGTCAATTACGATTGTGTATGTTGTCAATCCATCAACGAAGTCAACTGTTACACCATTAGAATAGTGTCCGTTGAATGCCATATATGACCATTGGAAATCTGTATCTGTATATTCTGGAACAGCAGCGAATTTTCCGCTTGTTAGATACCATGAAGTAGAATAACCAACTGTTGTGTCAACAAACAAAATATAATCTGTATCGTTGAAAGCAATCTTATGTGAACCTTCTTCGTTTGTTGCAACAGCTGCTAATGCTTCTGATACATTAATTTGTCCTGCTTTTACTTGGATTGTTTTTTGAGCTAAGATTTCGCCATCTAATTTTGCTGAATAGTTATCGTCTACACCATTGTATTTACGGATAACTAATTCAAATGTTGTATCTTCTTTTGCAGCTTTGTCTGACTTATCACAAGATACAAAAACTGATAGAGAAACTACTAATATTGCTATAATAGCAATAACTGATAAAATTTTTGTTAACTTTTTCATGTGTTTTCATCCTCCTTTTTACATGATTTGATTAAGGGGATGAAGAGAATTAAAAGCATGCAAGCATGTTAGAATCTTCTAATCGGTCGCAAGGGGCTAAAACCCTTAAAAATTCACACTCTACTAACAACCTCTTAATCTCGAAGTTAATATTTATATTATTGTCGTAAAGATTATATCAATCTACCCTATTTTTGGCAAGGACCTACAACAAATACTTTTACACTATGCCCTGGAAGTTTACAAGATAGCGTATTTACTACCTTATCTTTTTCTCCGCTCCATAATTCTTTAGTATCATATTGAGGAGCTAATTTGAAGTTAACATAGTTATCTTTTGCTAATTCATCCAAAGATAGCTTTCCTTTCTTTGGGATAAGTCCTCTATTGAAAAAGCATATTGCTGTATATCCTTTATCTAGTGGCTTTGCTAAAATATCTACAAAACCTCTCTTTATTCTTTTGCATGGCTTACATAATGGATCTTGGTCAATTGCAATTAAATCTTTGTTAGTCACAATATCCAAAACACCTTGATCCATCTTTCTTATATCGTTGCCTAAAATTAGTGGCGCTGTCATCATACACCAAAGTGTAAAGTGAGCTCTGTTTTCATTTAATGTTAACTTGCCATTGCCTACTTCTAGCATATCTGGGTCATTGTATGACCCAACGCCTGCATAGTTGTATCTTTTAACTGTTTTGTCATATATGATTTTTATCCATGGCCAAATAGGTCTTATATCTGGAGTTGTTCTCCATAAATTGCCAGCTTTAGCTCCCCACATATATGGCTTATTAAATCCCCATTCACAAATAGAATATACAATTGGCTTTTTACCTTCTGTAGCTCTCTTTAAACATTGTCCCATATTGTAATATTGATAGAAAGCTCCATCTGCTCTATTTCTAATAGGGTTTGATAGTCTAATTTTGTTTATACCCTTCTTTAGTTTTACCTTTGTTTGGAAACGCGCTGTAATGTTGAATGGAAATTGTGGTGGGAAGTCTATGAAATAGAAATCCTCTTCGTTTATCTCAACTTGCAAGAATTTCTCATAATGGCCTCTCTTTCTAATATGCACAGTTAGCACATATTCTCCATCTTCTTCTGCGTAAACGTTATCGAAGATAACGGCACCAAGACCAGCGTCTAGTCCAGATATGTGCTTTTTTTGCTTAACTTTTGAATCTGGCATCAACTTTGCTAAGCCTTCGCACTTTGCGGAAATGCAATCTATTTCTTGATAATAATCCCCTTTCATTACACTTATTGCCGTAATTAAAGGTGCATATTTTGATTTAACTTCATGATGGCAATAATCGTATTTGAAATATTCAATGCCCCACGATGCAATTGTATTTGCATCGATTTGCTCATGATGAAGCGATGCTGGCAAATCTTCACATGTATAAACACCATTTGAAGAATAGATACCAACCTTTAATCCCATTTCATTTAAATCTTTTACAAGCGCTGGGATGCCATGTTTAAATCTTACTAAATCACCTTGAAGTCTGCCCTCTTCGTCACGCATATTTGAATGCCAGTTATCATCAAGGTTTATATATTTATAACCAGCCTTAACAAGGCCTTTATCTACCATTGCTTTGCCAGTTTGTTTAAATAGATTTTCATCTATTTCATTTCTAAATGTATTCCAAGAAGACCACCCCATTGGAGGAGTTTTACAATTCTCATTTAAATAATCTTGTTTTATCTCTAAATGGGATACTCTTTTTCTAAACCCCAAGAACTGCTTAATGTAGCAAATTGGGCACATTCCATTTCTTCTCATAATTTCCACCTTCCAACGATTATTATAATTTATTGAAATAAATTGTTCAATATGTGGTATAATCCCAAATAGGTGATAACAATGCAAAAAATAGCTAAATTTGAAAAAGTATCTTTCGAGCAATATAAAAAAGATTTTGAAGACACATTTAACACTCTAGATAATGTTAATCAAATATATAATGATATTTGCTTGCCAAAGCGTGCAACAAAAGGTTCTGCTGGCTACGACTTTTTTGCTCCAATAGATATAACACTAAAACCTGGGGAAACTATAAAGATTCCAACTGGAATTAGAGTAAAAATCGAAGATGGATGGGTATTAAAATGTTACCCTCGCTCTGGTCTTGGATTTAAATATAGAATGCAATTAAACAACACTGTTGGCATCATAGATGCAGATTATTATTTCTCTTCAAATGAGGGCCACATCTTTACAAAAATAACAAATGATTCAAACGAAGGAAAAACAATAGAAATTAAAAAAGGTCAAGGTTTCATGCAAGGCATCTTTGTAGAGTTTGGAATAACATACGATGATGACGTTCAAGACATTCGAGACGGCGGATTTGGATCAACAACAAAGTAAACCAAAAAGTTCCTCGAGTCGAGGAACTTTTTTAATGCTTCTAATGTTTTTTATTTTACTAATGCCTTTGCTTTTTCAGCTACATTTTGAGCGGTGAATCCATAGTAATCAAAAAGCTTACTAAATGGTGCTGATGTTCCAAAATCTTGCATGCAGATATAATCACCATCAAGTCCAACATATTTACCCCATTCTTTTGCTGTAGCTGCTTCAACAACCAATCTTGCTCTGCATGCCTTTGGCAAAACTTGTTCTTGATATTCTTTAGATTGCTTGTCGAATACTTCCATTGATGGCATTGATACAACTCTTGCATCAATTCCGCTTTCCTTTAGAATATCTACCGCTTGAACACATGGGCCAACTTCACTTCCTGATGCCATTAAGATAACATCTGGAACCTTCTTTTCGCTATCGATAAGAATATAACCACCCTTTAGAGCGCCTTCCTTTGTAGATTTATTATGAACTAACAACTTTTGACGTGTTGTAATAATAGCAGTAGGTCCATTTGCTTGCATAGCATGAACAAATGCAGCTGCTGTTTCAACACCATCGCATGGTCTATATACATCAAGACCTGGGATGCTTCTTATAGATACTAATTGTTCTACTGGTTGGTGTGTTGGTCCATCTTCACCTACACCGATTGAGTCGTGTGAGAAAATGTATGTAACAGGAAGCTTCATCATTGCGCTCATTCTAATTGAATATTTCATGTAATCTGAGAATACGAAGAATGTTGCACACATTGGAACAAGACCACCATGAAGAGCCATACCATTACAGATAGCGCCCATTGCGTGTTCTCTAACACCATAGTGGAATTCAAGACCTGTTGGGTTTTGAGCTGAGAAATATTCTTTACCCTTAATAACTGTACAGTTAGAACCACCAAGGTCTGCACTTCCTATTGCTATATTTGGCATATCCTTATCTAGCTTTGCTAGAATTTCACCACAGTGGTTTCTTGTAGCGATTGAATTAGGATTTACATTGAATAATTCTGGATCGTTAATTGCAACTTGCTTTCCATCATTATGTACCCAAGATAGGAATTCTTTATATTCTTGAGGATATTTAGCTTCATATGCTTTTAGCATATCGTTATATTGAGCTTCTAGCTTCTTGCCCTTTCTCTTCATAATCTTTGCTAAATCTTTTACATCTTCTGGAACTTCAAATGGAGGAAGGGTCCAGCCTAGATTATCTTTTAATCCTTGTAAAGCTTCAGCTCCTAGTGGTGCCCCGTGAGAAGATGCTGAATCTACTTTTGAAGAACCAAAACCGATATGGCTTTCAACAATGATTAATGATGGTTGCTTTTCGTTTGCCTTAGCTTTCTTTATAGCCTTTCTAATCTTATCTATATTGTCTACTGAGCCAACTTTAATAACTTGCCAGCCTAGTGCTTCATGACGCTTTGCAACATCTTCTGTAAATGCTAAATCTGTAGAACCTTCAATTGTTATTCTATTTGAATCATAGAATAGGATTAACTTACCAAGTTCCCAAGTTCCAGCCAAAGATGCGGCTTCGTTTTCAATACCTTCCATCATACATCCATCACCGCAAAGTGCATATGTATAGTGGTCAACTACTTTTAAATCACCTTTGTTGAACTTGTTTGACAATATCTTTTCAGCAACGGCAAAACCTACAGCATTTGCTATACCTTGTCCTAATGGACCTGTTGAGCAATCAACACCAGCTGTTACTCCGATTTCTGGGTGACCTGGTGTTTTGCTGTGTAGTTGTCTAAAATTAGATAAATCTTCTTTAGATACTTTATATCCGCAAAGATGTAGGATGCTATATAACATTGATGAGGCATGACCGCATGATAATACAAATCTATCTCTATTGAAGAAACTTGGGTTGTTAGGATTTACGTTAATTTGATTAGCAAATAATTCTGCTACAAGTGGTGCTACTCCAAGTGGTGTTCCTGGGTGTCCAGAATTTGCTTTTTCGATTTGATCTGCTGATAAAATACGAATTGTTTTTGTTAATCCTTCTAAATTCTTATACATAAATGCGGTGCCTCCTAAAAATGCAAATTTTCATAACAAAAAAGGCGCCAAAAAACTTGGGACTTAAATCGTTATAAACCTGACACTATTATGTTATTATTTTTTGACACCAAAAGTCAATAACGCGCGCGCATAAAATCTTAATTTTCTAAATATTTTATAAATATTTAAGCACGATAGAAAATTTTTCAAATTTTTTCTCGATTAGGGTTGAAATTGGATAGCATTTTTTATACAATTTTAGGCGAGGTATTTACAATGAAAATCGGGTTTGATAGTGAAAAGTATTTAAAGATGCAATCTGAGAAGATTCTTGAAAGAATTGATGACTTCGGCGGCAAGTTATACATCGAGTTTGGTGGCAAGTTATTTGATGACTTCCATGCTTCTCGTGTACTTCCAGGATTCGCTCCAGATAACAAGATAAAGATGTTATTAAAATTAAAAGATGACGCTGAGATCGTTATAGCCATCTCTGCTCTAGATATTGCAAAGAACAAATTGAGAGCTGACCTTGGTATTACATACGATCAAGACGTTTTAAGATTAATCGACGTATTTAGATCTTATGGTCTTTATGTTGGTTCAGTTTGTATTACAAAATTCACAGAAGATAATGAGCCAGCTAAAGAATATCAAACAAAGCTTGAAAAGTTAGGCATCAAAGTATTTAGACACTATCCAATCAAGGGATATCCAAACAATGCATCTTATATCGTATCTGACGAGGGTTATGGTAAGAACGAATACATTGAAACTTCAAGAAAGTTAGTCATTATTACTGCTCCAGGTCCTGGTTCTGGTAAGATGGCAACTTGCCTTTCTCAACTTTACCATGAACATAAGAGAGGAAACAAAGTTGGCTATGCCAAATATGAGACATTCCCTATTTGGAACTTACCTCTAAACCATCCAGTAAACATCGCATACGAAGCTGCTACTGCAGACTTATCTGATGTTAACATGATTGACCCTTGGCACTTAGCTGCATATGGAGTTACAACAGTTAACTACAATAGAGACGTTGAAATCTTCCCTGTATTAAATGCAATCTTCGAAAAGATTTTAGGCAAATCTCCATATCAATCTCCAACAGATATGGGTGTTAATATGGCAGGTTTCTGTATTTCTGATGATGAAGTGTGTAAAGAAGCTTCTTACCAAGAAATCATTAGAAGATACTATAAAGCATTAGAAAGAGAAAGAAGAAACAACTTAGATCCAACAGAATCAGATAAGATCTTACTTATCATGAACAAGTGTAATCTAACTGTTGATGATAGAAAAGTAGCAAAGATTGCAAGATTAGAAGAAGAAAAGAAGAATTGTCCATGCTCTGCAATCGAGCTTCCAGATGGCACAATTGTTAAAGGAAGAACAACAGAGTTGTTTGGCTGCTCTTCTGGTATGATAATCAAGGCATTAAAAACTCTTGCAAATATTGATAAAGAAAAAGAAGTTATTTCTCGTGAAGCTCTACTTCCTATTCAAGAATTAAAAGTTAAATATCTTGGAAGCAAGAACCCAAGATTACATATCGATGAAGCACTAACTGCGCTTTCTATGTCTGCAGCTCATGATAAAAATGCAGCACTTGCTATTGCTCAACTTCCAAAATTAAAGGGATGTGAAGTTCATACAACAGTTCTTCTATCTCACGCAGATGTTAAAATGTTTAGAAAGCTTGGCATAAACCTAACAAGTGAGCCAGTATTTGAGACCAAGTCTCTTACTCATTTATCTTAATAATTAGAAAATTTTCATTAGTTTATGTCTCGGAATAATGTCCGAGACATATTTTTTACACAAACCATTCTATCTATGATAGAATAGAATTGTACTGAAGGGGGTCCAATGAATATTTCATTTTTAGGTGCAGCAAGACAGGTTACTGGTAGCTGCTTTTTACTAGAAGGATTAGGACAAAAAATTCTTATTGATTGTGGTATGGCACAAGGACCAGATTTGTTTGAAAGACAAACGCTTTCCTTTTTCCCGCCAGATATTGATTGCGTATTATTGACACACGCTCACATTGACCACAGTGGTTTGTTGCCACTTTTGTGCTCTTCTGGATTTAGAGGCGTTATTCATACTACATCAGCAACAAAGCGTCTTTGCGATATCATGTTAAAAGATGCCGGACACATTCAAGAAATGGAAACAGAATGGGACAACAAAAAGGCTGTAAGAAATAATGAAGAATTATCTGAGCCTTTATATACCGTTCAAGATGCTGAAAATGCAATGAAGTATTTTAGAACTCACGAATATGAACAAGAATTTGCTCTAGGCAACGGAAATATTATCGTTAAGTTCTGCGATGCTGGTCATATTCTAGGTTCTGCTCACATTGTTATAAGATATGTTGAAGACGGAAAAGAACAGACTCTTGTCTTCTCTGGAGATATAGGAAACTCAAATAGACCTATGATAAACAATCCAACTCCAATCCATCATGCAGATTATGTAATTATGGAATCTACATATGGAGATAGAGATCACGAGCAAAAGATAGATTCTGTAGCAACCCTTGCAAATGTCTTTAGAGAAACTTTTGCAAAAGGTGGTAACGTAGTTATCCCATCGTTTGCCGTTGGTAGAACACAAGAACTTTTATATTTCATTCGTCAAATAAAAGAAAAGAATCTTGTTAAACAATATCCACGCTTTAAGGTTTATCTAGATAGCCCTCTTGCTATTGAAGCTACAAACATCTTTGAAAATATTGGAAAACAATATTATGATGAAGAAGCATTGGCTTTAATCAAAAAAGGCATAAACCCTATATCTTTCCCAGATTTAGTATTGTCGGTAACGTCTGAAGAGAGTAAGCTTATTAACGAAGAACAGGAACCCTGCGTTATAATCTCTGCTTCTGGTATGTGCGAAGCTGGTAGAATTAGACACCACCTAAAGCACAACCTATGGCGTCCTGAATGCACAATCTTATTTGTTGGATACCAAGTTATTGGAACATTGGGCTTCTCTATTATGACAGGTGCTCGTAAAGTTAAAATCCAACAAGAAGAAATTGCAGTAAACGCAAAGATATTAACATTGAGCAATTCATCAGCTCACGCAGATAGAACACAACTTATCTCATGGCTTAAGAATTTTGATGAACCACCAAAGAGAGTCTTTTTAGTTCACGGCCAAGATAGATCAATTGAGATGTTATCTGCAAAAATTGAAAGCGAATTGGGATATAATGTAACTGCTCCATATTTTGGAGAAGAATACAACCTTGAAACAGATACGCTTGAAAAAGAAAAAGTAATTAGAGTTAGAAAGGTTAAAGCAATTAAGCCATCACTTTCTGATACAATGTATAAGAAGTTAACAGAAGCTCTAAAGCATCTTCAAAACATTGTTTTGGATAGCGAAGGCAGACCTAATAAAGAAAAAGAACGTTTTGCTAATCAGATAGAAAACTTAGCAACAAAGTGGGAGCATACGAAGTATTAAAATGATTATTAATGGATTTGAAAAACTATCTTTAGTGGACTACCCTGGATTTACTGCAGCAACAGTATTTACTGGGGCATGCAATATGAGATGTCCATTTTGCCACAATGCAGTTTTGGTTATAGATGCCATTCACCAACCTATTGTTGAAGAACAATATGTACTAGATTATCTAAATAAAAGAAAAGGTATAATTGATGGCCTTTGTATAACAGGTGGCGAGCCAACTTTACAAAAAGATTTAGGCGAATTTATTAAAAAATGTAGAGAAACTGGCGTCAAGATAAAACTAGATAGCAACGGCACTAGTCCTCAAATGCTAAAAGAGTTGATTGATTCAAAGCTTTTAGATTATGTTGCAATGGACATAAAAAACTGCAAAGAGAAATATGCAATAACGGCAAATGCTAAAATTGATTTAAATGCTATTCAAGAAAGTATCGACATTCTAGAGACAAGTGGAATTGATCATGAATTTAGAACGACGCTTGTTCATGAATTCCATACTCTTTCTGATATAGAAAAGATTGCTCAATGGCTAGATGGTACAGAAAAATATTATCTACAAAAATTTGAAGACAAAGGTGGATGTTTGCAAGATGGCCTAACTGAGGTGCCTTTAGATTTAGCCCATAAGATGAAGCAGATGGCACAAAAATATATAAAGAATGTAGAACTTAGAAGTTATGAATAAATACAGTGAGGAGCCCTAGAGCTCCTCAAACTTTTGTAAAAAGGATATTTTTTTCTATAGTGTATCGATATAAGCGCAAGCTGCTGTTGCGGCAACTGCACCATCGCAAGTAGCTGTTGTTAATTGGCGAACAGCTTTTGTTCTTGTGTCCCCTGCTACAAATAAGCCTTCTGTTTTAGTCTTACATGTTTCGTCAGAGATGATATAGCCTTGCTTGTCTAAATCCACTACATTTTCAAACATCTTATTATCTGGAACTTGTCCGATAGCAACAAATAGTGCTGGGAAGTTAACAGTGAATCTGTCTTCACCATATGTGTCTTGGAAAACAAATCCTTCTATCTTATCTTCTCCTAAAATGTCTACTAGTTTAACCTTTCTCTTTACTTCGATATTTTCTCTACTTTCTAGTGCTGTAATTAATGCTTGGTCTGCAAAATATTTATCAAATAGTGTGTACATGTGAACTTTTTTGCAATATCCAGACAATTGAAGTGCATATTGGAAAGCAGTATTAGCATCACCAATTAAAGCTACCTCTTGTCCTTCAAAGAATGGGCCATCGCATAATGCACAATAGTAAATACCATTACCGATGAACTTCTCTTCTGCAGCAACACCAGTATGTCTATGCTTAACACCATTAGCAATGATTACTGCTTTTGCTTCAAATTCGCCATATTCTGTTTTAATCTTGAATATTTTGTCTACCTTTTCGATTTTCTCTACTTTAGAAAAATCTATTTCAGCACCATGACCTGTAACTTGGTCGAATAAATTGTTTGCAAAATCTAATCCTGAGATTGAGTTAATTGATGGGAAGTTTTCAACTCTTGGAGAATTGGCAATTTGTCCACCAATTTGTTCTTGCTCAATCATCATAACTGTTTTGTTATTTCTTAGTGCGTATAGTGCAGCAGTCATTCCTGCTGCACCTGCGCCGATAATTACAATATCGTATGTCATAATTTAATTAACCCTTTAGTGATTCGATATATCCTCTAATTTCGCTTGGGTTAGCATATTTTTCATATACATCACCGTTTGGTACTACTAGAGTTGGAGCTTCTTTAACGCCCATCTTTATTGTTAGTTCTTTGTTCTCTTCTGCGTCGATTACAGAATATTCAATTCCAGCCTTATCTAGCATGATCTTACTTGTTTGGCACTTTGGACATTGCTTTCTTGCAAATAGTACGATGCCGTTGAATAGCTTGTTATCATCTACTGGCTTTTCTTGATTTTGAGGTTGTTCTTGTGGTAAGCATTCGCATTGTCCACCAACGATTGGTCCGTTGTGTGTTAACTTGCTATTTGCAATATCATAAGACTTTCTATCCTTGTATTCTTGAGCCTTTCCTTCGTTCCAGTTTTGTACTGGTCTGTAGTAACCTGTAATTCTTGAATATACTTCTGCTGGCTTTCCGCATACTGGGCACTTGAAGTGTTCGCCAATTAGGTATCCGTGTTCAGAACAGATTGAATATACTGGTGACATTGTGTAGTATGGTAACTTGTAGTTTTCAGCAATCTTTCTAACTAGGTTAGCTGCAGCCTTCCAATCTGGAAGCTTTTGTCCTAAGAATGCGTGGAATACTGTACCTGATGTATATAATGTTTGTAATTCGTCTTGTGTATCTAAAGCTGTGAAGATATCGCTTGTATAACCAACTGGTAAGTGAGAAGAGTTTGTATAGTATGGTTGGTCATCTGGATTCTTTGCAGCTGTAATGATATCTGGATATTTCTTTACGTCGTGCTTAGCAAGTCTATATGTTGTAGATTCAGCTGGTGTAGCTTCTAGGTTGTATAGATCGCCATATTCAACTTGGTAATCAGATAATCTATCTCTCATGTGATTTAGAACTTCTTTTGTGAATTCAACAGCTTCTGGATGTGTTAAATCCTTTCTTAGCCACTTAGCATTTAGACAAGCTTCGTTCATGCCAACAAGACCGATTGTTGAGAAGTGGTTAGCAAATGTTCCTAAATAATGCTTTGTGTATGGGTATAGACCGCCATCTAGAAGCTTTGTAATAACTTCTCTCTTAATCTTTAATGATCTAGCAGCGATATCCATTAAGTGGTCTAATCTCTTGTAGAAATCTTCTGCATTTTCAGAAAGGTATGCAATTCTTGGCATGTTGATTGTTACAACACCAACAGATCCTGTAGATTCACCAGAACCGAAGAATCCGCCAGACTTCTTTCTTAATTCTCTTAAGTCAAGTCTTAATCTGCAGCACATAGAACGAACGTCGCTTGGTTCCATATCTGAGTTGATGTAGTTGCTGAAGTATGGAGTACCATATTTAGCTGTCATCTCAAATAGAAGCTTGTTGTTTTCTGTTTCTGACCAGTCGAAGTTTCTTGTGATTGAATATGTTGGGATTGGGTATTGGAATCCTCTTCCATTAGCATCACCTTCGATCATAACTTCGATGAATGCCTTATTTACCATGTCCATTTCTTTCTTACAATCTTTGTACTTGAAGTCCATTTCCTTTCCGCCAACAATAGCATTTAAGTTAGCCAAGTCGTTTGGAACTGTCCAATCTAGTGTGATGTTTGTAAATGGAGCTTGTGTACCCCATCTAGATGGAGTGTTTACACCATATACGAAAGATTGAATGCATTGCTTAACTTCTTTGTATGAAAGGTTATCTGCTTTTACGAATGGAGCTAGATATGTATCGAAACTTGAGAAGGCTTGAGCTCCTGCCCATTCATTTTGCATGATACCAAGGAAGTTAACCATTTGGTTGCAAAGTGTTGATAAGTGAGATGCTGGAGATGATGTGATCTTTCCAGGAACGCCGCCTAAACCTTGTTGGATTAATTGCTTTAATGACCAACCAGCGCAGTATCCTGTAAGCATTGATAAATCGTGGATATGGATATCTGCATTCTTGTGAGCGTCGGCAATTTCTTTATCGTAAATTTCGCTTAACCAATAGTTAGCTGTGATAGCACCTGAGTTAGATAGGATTAAACCACCAACAGAATATGTAACTGTTGAGTTTTCCTTAACACGCCAATCTTCAACCTTTAAGTAGCTATTAACAAGATCCTTGTAGTCAAGAATTGTTGACTTCATGTTACGAATCTTTTCACGTTGCTTTCTGTAAAGGATATATGACTTTGAAACTTCTGTGTAACCAGCTTGAATTAAAACTGATTCAACACTGTCTTGAATGTCTTCAACGGCAATCATTCCGTCTTTAACTTTCTTTGCGAAATCTGCTGAAACTTTAAGAGCTAATAAATCAATGATGTCATTGTTGTATTCAATGTTTGATGCATCGAATGCTCTTCTAATTGCTGATGAAATCTTAGATATATCAAAATCTACAATTTTATCATCTCTTTTTTTAACTTGATACATAACCTTCTCTCCTTATTTTTATAATCAATTTCAATTTATTTGTGCACATATAAAATTAACATAAAGAAAAAGCCTTGTAAATAGGTTTTTTCAATATTTTGTGTAAAATTTTTTGACCGACCACAAGATGTTGTGGTTTTAGTCCAAATCATTCTATTTGTTAGCCACCCAATTTCTAAGGTAAAAAAGTCAATATAAAAACGGCCAAATTTTGTAAATTTTTGGCCGTTTTGATTTTTGATAGATTTTTAAATTTTTCTATTAAGAGAATGTTCCCATTATTCTATCGCCAGCATCACCAAATGCCGTTACGATATATCCATGCTCATTTAGTGGAGCATCTGCGAACTTTGCAAGATAGATTTTTACATCTGGGTGATCTTTATGAACTCTCTCAACACCTTCTCTTGCACCAATTAAACATAAAAGTCTAATATCTTTACAGCCCGCATCTTTAATGTATTTAATCGCAGCTGCTGCAGAACCACCTGTAGCTAATGCTGGGTCAACAATTAGAACTGGTCCATTTGCAACTTCCTTTGGCAATTTGAAATAGTAAGTATGAGGTTCTAGTGTTTCTTCATCTCTATATAACCCGATATGTCCTACTCTTGCTTTTGGATATAAAGAACGTAAGCCCTCTACCATTCCAAGCCCTGCTCTTAAAATAGGAACAATTGTGAAATTCTCAGCAACAACTGGGGACATAAATGAGGAAATTGGAGCGTCAATCATAACGTCTTTTGTCTTTAAATCTTTTAATACTTCATATCCCATTAAAGTTGCTATTTCGCCAACGATTTCATGGAATTCTTTTGAACCTGTTGTTTTATCACAAAGGTGAGTAATTTTATGCTTAACAAGTGGGTGATCAAACACAAATAAATTTTCGTCTTTCTTTTCCATATTAAACCTTCCTTATTTTCTTTCGTAATAAGTATATAACTGAATTATTGCGTTATCAAGATTAAATCAATTTTCTTTTTCTTCAATTGAAGAATTATGAGAAAAATTAAAATATTATTTGTCCAACTAATTCGTCTCACCAGTGGCGCGACAATTGTATTGTCTTTATTTTGTTTTTCTATATTGTTCATTTGTGACACCGGTGGTGACGCAATTTAATTATGTATTATTAAAAGCCAATATTTATTTTGTTTTTGTTTATATCTAAATAATTCTTGACCTATATAACATATAATGTTAAAATGGCAATAGTTAAAGAAATGTCTTTAAGATTAATACCGTGATATTAACAAGACGCTTATAAATTCAGACAATGGAGTCTTGTGTCACGCACAAGACTTTTTCTTTTGGGGTATACAATGAATTTAAAAGCGCAAATCTTAGACGAGATAGCAGTCGACAAAGCCTTAAAAAGACTTTCTCACGAAATCATTGAAAATTGTGATGATTTATCTAATGTTGTCTTCGTTGGTATCAAAAGACGCGGCGTACCTCTTGCAAAGAAATTAGCCCAAAACATTAAGACATTCTCTGGCGTGGACATTCCAGTTGGTGAATTAGACATTACATTATATAGAGATGATTTATCTACAATTTCAGACAAGGCTATACTAAACGATACAAAGATTGATTTTTCTGTACAACAAAAGGATGTAATTTTAGTTGATGACGTTATCTATACAGGACGTACTATTCGTGCTGCAATAGACGGAATCTTTAAACTTGGAAGACCAAGTCGTATCATGCTTGCCGTTTTGGTAGATAGAGGCCATAGAGAATTGCCAATAAGAGGAGACTTTGTTGGCAAGAATGTTCCAACATCTCATCACGAGTTAATTGCCGTTAACATTGAAGAGTTAGATGGCAAGACTAATGTTGAGCTTTGGAGTAAAGATTAATATTGATATATAAAAAAAATAAATAATATAAAAGGAGAGTTCTTATGAAACTAATTTATGACGTTCAAGATAGACCACCTATGGGTGAAACTATTATCTTCGCGTTCCAACAAATGATTGCCATCATGGCAGCTACACTATTAGTTCCAATGATCATGACTGGATTCACAGGAGGCGCTTTATACTTCGATCCAGCTGCTGCTCTATGTGGTGCAGGTTTTGGTACTATTGTGTATATCTTATTTACAAAAGGTAAGAGCCCAGTATTTTTGGGAAGTTCATTTACCTTCTTAGGAGCTTACGCTGCTACACTTGGCGCAGGTTATGGTTACTGGGGTGTTATTCTTGGTATCGCATTTGCTGGTCTTGTATACGTTGTTATCGCTCTTATCGTTAAGTTCGTAGGATCTAAGTGGGTTAACAAAATCCTTCCTCCAATCATCATCGGACCTATCGTTGCTTTAATCGGTTTATCTCTATCTGGTACAGCTACAGACTGGTCAATGAATAATGGTGGATCAACATACAACCTACTATCAGTTCTATGTGCTATCGTAACATTCTTAGTTATCGTTCTTGTATCTGTTAGAGGTGGCAAGAAGTTAAAGCTAATCCCATTCATCATCGGTATCGGTGCTGGATATTTACTAGCTTTAATCTTAACTCTAATCGGAATTGCTGCAGATAGCGAATATATGCAAATCCTAAGCTTCGATTCATTCAAAGCTGCATTCAGCCCATTCAAGTTTACAAGTATCTTAGACTATCCTAAGTTCACATTCTTATTAGCTATACAAAATCCAGAAGCATCTCACATCGATGGTGCTGCAGTTGCTGCTATCGCTCTAATCTTCATCCCAATCGGTGTAGTAGAATTAGCACAACACGTAGCTGACCATAAGAACCTTGGAAATATTATCAACAAAGACCTAATTTCTGAACCAGGATTAGATAGAACATTACTAGGTGATGGTGTTGGTTCTATCGTTGGTGGTTTCTTCGGTGGTGCTGCTAATACAACATATGGTGAATCAATCGGTTGTGTTGCTATCACAGGAAACGCTTCAATCATCTCAATCTTCTTTGCAGCTATCGGATGTATCGTATTATCATTCTTCACTCCATTCGTTGCTTTAATTAACTCTATTCCAAAGTGCGTAATGGGTGGTGCTTGTATCGCTCTATATGGCTTCATCGCTGTATCTGGTTTACAAATGTTAAAGAAGGTAGATTTAGGTAACAACAAGAACCTATTCGTTGTATCTGCTATCCTTGTTACAGGTATCGGTGGTTTAGTATTAAACTTCGGTCACAAGGAAGACGGAAGCACAATCATCCAAATCTCTACACTTGCTGTTGCTATGATCATTGGTATCATCACAAACCTAATTGCTCATAAGGGTAAGATGGCTACAGGTGAAGAAATCGAAGATGAAGATGCAGGCTTAGCAGCTGCAGTTGAAGGTATGGAAGCAGTTGTTACAAACTCTGAAACAATCATCGACGAACCAGCTAAAGTAGAAGACAAAGCTGAATAATCTAATCTAGATTAATACATGGCCGGCCGTTGAATAAACGGTCGGTTTTTGTTATTATATTTCCGAGGTAAAAAAATGAAAGTCTTAGTTAGTAATTGTTTGTTAGGAATCAATTGTAGATATAAAGGCGATAACTGCAAAAACGAAAATGTATTGGAGTTTTTAAAAGATAAAGAAGTTATAGGCATTTGCCCTGAAGTAGAAGGCGGTTTGCCAACTCCTAGAGATCCAAGTGAAATCGTTAACGATAAGGTTATTTCAAAGGCTGGCAAAGATGTAACTTATGAATACAAAAAAGGCGCCGAAATCGCCCTAAAATTGGCTCAGGACAATAAAGTTGATTTGGTATTGTTTAAAGCAAAGAGCCCATCTTGTGGTTCTGGCCTTATATATGATGGAACTTTCACTGGAAATAAGATTCCTGGCAATGGAATTGCAGCCGATCTTTTAATTAAGCATGGATTTAAAGTAATTACTGAAGAAGATTTATAATTTGAAATTATTACAAAAAATTGGGAGGTATCATTTTATAAATGACGACTCCTTGTTTTGTGTCATAATTCCTCTATTCTATTCTTGTATCAATAAATTCTTTAAATCTCGGCAACGCAAATGTTAATTGCCCTCTTGCCGTTGATACAACAATGCCTTTATCTAACAATCTTGCTCTATACTTTGAAAAATATTCTTTTGTCATTTTTGCCTTTACTAGAATATCTCCGACTCTAACATTGCCATTTGTTCTAAATTCTTTTAGAATATTCTGCTCGACAGGACTTAAACCTGTCCAAATCTTATTATATGCATAGCTTTCTAGATATTGATCAAATTGATTTAATAGTTTTTTATCTAACATTTTGCTGTTATTTTCGAACGCAAGATATCCAAGCAATTGGAACGCAAATGCATACCCTTTCGTTTCCTTGGCAAATTCCAATGCTTTTTCTTGCGTTATTTCTAAATTCTCTTCATAAGAATTTGCAATCGCCGTTAAATTTAGCGATGCAAGAGACGTTTTAGGGGCTCTTATTAAGAATGTTAAATTTTTTTCATTTTCAATAGATGAAATATTTTCAAACAAACTTGTCACCAACAGAAATACTTCGTAGTTTTGCCTTATTAGTATTTGAAAGCTTAATGCAAATTGTTTCATGTAAACATTATTTGTTACTTCATCCACCAGAACAAGCACCTTTTTATTTTGCTTATGTAGTTCTTCAAACATCTTGTCTAACAAATCGTCTATGTTTAAAACAGGATTTTTCCCCGATATAGAAAACGAGATTCCTTTAAACGAAAAATTGAAATTCTTTTCCAAGAACAATTTCTTTAAATGACATGCCGAATATAACTTTGCAGCCAAAGCTTCTCTCATGTCATCTGATGGATTTAATTCAATAACAATCCAATCTTTGTCTTTCTTGAAAGAATCAGAAATCGAAGTTAGCATAACAGTCTTTCCTGCGCCTCGTATACCCGTAATAACGAAAGCATGTGCTAGAGGAGGTTGTGCTTTAATATTTCTTTCTAATTTTTCCTTCTCTTCTATTCTTGCAATATACTCTTCCGGTGCATTGCCAAATGATAACGTAAATGGATTATTTTTTCCGCTCATATAATACCTCTTTCATACTTTTTCATACTTCGACTATATTTTCATACTTTTTCATACTTTTGTCAAGCGTTCATACTTTTTCATACTTTACATAAAAATTAGAGGAGGCGTTTTTGTCGCCTCCTTCACGTTTATAGAACTTTCTTTAAGAAGTCTTTTACTCTTTCGTTTTCTGAATGTTCGAATACTTCTTCTGGCGTTCCTTCTTCAATAACTACGCCATCATCCATAAACAAAATTCTTGATGCGACATTTCTTGCAAATCCCATTTCGTGTGTAACGATTAACATTGTCATGCCTTCGTCTGCAACTTCTTTTATAAGGTCTAAAACTTCTCCTACCATTTCTGGATCAAGTGCTGAAGTTGGCTCATCGAATAACATTACCTTTGGATTCATAGCAAGAGCTCTAACTATAGCAATTCTTTGCTTTTGTCCACCAGATAATGTAGATGGATATGCATCTGCTTTATCTTCTAGCCCAATTCTTTTTAACAAACGCATTGCATTTGCTTCTGCATCTTTAATAGCTTCTGAAGTTGGTTTAACTTTATATAATGGCTTATCCTTTTTGAATATTTTGTTATATAAAGCGATGTATTTGTTCTTTCTATTCTTTTTCTTAGCAAGAGTAATTGGAGCTAATGTGATGTTTTGCTTAACTGTTAGATTGTTGAATAGATTAAAGTGTTGGAATACCATACCAATCTTTTCTCTATGCTTATTGATATCTACTTTTAAGTCTGCTAAATCTTCACCTTCAAAGATAATTGAACCAGAATCTGGA
Organism: Clostridiales bacterium; assembly: GCA_015055975.1. GTDB lineage: Bacteria > Bacillota > Clostridia > Christensenellales > UBA3700 > UBA3700. Next base: position 37,009 of record SVHF01000015.1, read on the forward strand.
TCTTCTAGACAGTTTAAACATCTTAAAAGTGTGCTCTTTCCTGAACCTGATGGTCCAATGATAGCAATCTTTTCTCCCTTCTTAACCGTAAGATTAATACCTTTAAGGACTTGAAGTGTTCCAAAGTTCTTTTTTAAATCAATGACGTCTATCACTCTTCTTCATCCTCCTTTCTAATAATCTAACTAGAATCGTAATTAAGTATACGATTATCAAATAAACAAGTGCCAACATTAAATATGGAACGATATATGCATAATTAGCATCACCGATTTGCTTGAATGCTTTTGTTAAATCAACAATAGCAATGAAGCTTACAACTGATGTTTCCTTAATTAATGAAATGAATTCGTTTCCTAAAGTTGGTAAGATGTTTTTAACTGCTTGTGGAATAACAACTTTCATCATTGATGTTCCATAAGGAAGTCCTACCGCTCTTGCTGCTTCTAATTGTCCACCATCTACAGATTGGATTCCTGATCTCATAATTTCAGATACATAAGCACCTGAATTCATACCGAAAATTAAGATAGCTGTAATAATGTTTAGATTTGATCCTTTAATGCCAATTGCTGGGAATAATACAAAGTAACCAATAAGCAATTGAACAACCATCGGTGTTCCTCTAAATAATCCTACATAGATATCTGCTAACTTTTCTAATACCTTTGGGAATGTCTTGTATTTTGGGACAACTTTAATAACGGCAATCAAGGTACCGATTACGATACCTATGATTAAGCCGAATACTGCTATTTCAACTGTGATCCCTAATCCTTGAAGAACAGTTTTATATGCACCTTTAGTTGCGAACTGTCTCCAGAATAGGTCCCACTCTTGTCCTGCTAAAATTGATTGTACCATTATAGAGTCTTGATTTTAGCTTCGATTTCTTCTACTGTTGTTAATCCATCGAATGTTGTGTCGTTTGCTAAAACAACTAACATTTGAGATGCATTATAGTAAGATGTTGTGAAGTTAACTGATTCTTTACGTGTTTCGTTAACTGTTAAACCAGCCATAGCGATATCTACATAGTTCTTACCTACAGATGTTACAACTGCATCGAATTCCATATCTAAGATAACTAATTCTAATCCAAGTGTATTTGCGATATATGCAGCGATTTCCATATCAACACCGGCAAACTTATCTCCATCCTTATATTCAAATGGAGCAAATTCAGCGTTTGTAGCAACAACCAATTGTTGAGCTGCTTTTGAACCATCAGCTGATGTAGCTGCTGTTACTGGAGTTGGAGTGCCATCACCAAAGTAAGCATTCATGATTTCAGCTTTCTTTGCTGCAAACTCACTAGAAGCTAAGATGCCATTGATTGCTGTTAATAAGCTATCTTGAGCCTTATCTACACCATATGCATATTCTTCTTCTGTTAACTTAACGTCGATAACCTTGATTCCTTCAATTCTAGCTGCTAAAGCTTTAGCTGGAGCTTCATCGATGATAACAGCATTAACTGTACCATTCTTCATAGCTTGAACTGCTAAACCACCATTGTTATATGGAGCGCATGAAACATTAGCAAATCCTGCGAAATCCCAATCTGCATCGCCCTTAACATAATATTCACCTGTTGTACCAGCTTGTACACCAATTGTGTAGCCTTGTTTGTTACATGCCATAAAACCAAATGCGGCTGTAGCAACAAGAGCAACTACTAACATGATTAATACTAAACTCTTTTTCATATTTCTTTCCTCCGAAATTTACAATTTTATTGATGCTTCCATTAAACCATAATTTCTAAAATATTACTACAAAAAATTTTAAAAATATATTTTTCGTGTATATATGCATGCATTAACCCTGTTTATGCGTATATTTATACAAATATAACCATTTTTATGTATATTTTTTCATTGCACACGATATTATATAATATTGTTATATTGTTTTGCGCGCATAAAAAATGTATAATTAGAAAGATAAAAAATTGAAAGAGGTTTACAATGAAAGACTACAAAAATGTTATGATTTTTGATCATCCACTAATTAGACACAAAGTTGCAATTTTAAGAAACAAGAATACCGGTATGAAAGAATTCAGAGAATTAATAGAAGAAATTACTTCTTTGATGGCTTATGAAGTGTTAAAAGATGTTCCAACAAAAGAAATCGAAGTTGAAACACCACTTGAAAAATGCAAACAAATTGAAATCGTTGAAAAAAGTATTGCTCTAGTTCCAATTTTAAGAGCAGGACTTGGTATGGTTAATGGTATCCATACACTTCTACCAACAGCAAAGGTTGGACACATTGGTATGTATAGAGACGAAGAAACAATGCAACCAAAAGAATATTACTGCAAACTTCCAGATGGTATTCAACATATGAAAGTTATAGTTCTTGACCCAATGCTAGCAACTGGTGGTTCTGCTTCTGCAGCTATTAAATATCTAGAAGATATTGGATGTAAAGACATTACTTTAATGAGCGTTATCGCAGCTCCAGTTGGCGTTGAGAAAATCGCTTCTGAACACCCAAATCTAAAGCTATTCGTATCTACTTTAGATAGAGAGCTAAATGATCATTGCTATATCCTTCCAGGACTTGGAGATGCCGGCGATAGATTATATGGTACAAAATAAGAAAACTTAGATGCTCTAAAGCACCAAAAAGGCACTCAATCGAGTGCCTTCATTTGTTATTGTTAATATCTTGGATATTATTTTTTAGATTTTCTTGAGAATCCGTTACAGAATCCAACTAAGATTCCTGCAAGCCATAGAGGCATTATACCACCACTCATTGCAGCCATACCTCTAAATGAAATACCTAAAGCTGCTTCTAGAGTCATCTTGTTTTGTGGAGCATCCATCTCGTCTTTCTTGATTCCTGTTGCTGCTCTTACTGCCATCAACATAATCTTATAGAAAATCTTACCAAATCCAGAACCTCTTACGTCTTGAACTGTATTTTCAAGAGTGTAATCACCCTTTCTTGTTGGAACTTCATGAATTGGTTCAAATCCTAGAAGCTTAGCATCTTCATCTGTTGGCTTACCCTTAAATGTTGTATACCAACTTCCCTTGTATTTATCTAAGTCTGATGAAGTATCTCCATCCTTTTTAATTGTTTCTGTTAACTTAATATCTCTTGATGATGCACCGATTTGGATTTCATAATCACCCTTTGCAATAACGTATGCATTCTTTTCAACATTGAAGTATTCAAAGTCGCTATCTTTTAATTCAAGAGTAACTGTCTTTGTTTCTCCTGCCTTTAGGAATACTTTATCAAAGTTCTTTAATTCGGCTGCTGGGAATAATGTGGCCTTTGTCTTGTTTGCAATATATAATTGAACAACTTCAGCGCCATCTACTTTACCAGTATTTTTAACATCAACTGAAACTTTGTTTCCGCTAACCTTTAGGTTAGAATATTCGAATGTTGTATAAGATAGACCATAACCGAATGGGAATCTTACAGGAACATTTGCTGTGTTATAGTATCTATAACCTACAAAAATACCTTCTCTATAGTTAACTTGATTCTTTTCAACGCCATATGTTTCTGAACATGGAACATCGTTATAAGAAAGTGGCCATGTTTCAGCAAGTTTACCAGATGGGTTAACCTTGCCAAATAGGATATCGCAAAGAGCAGAACCAACTGAAGCGCCAGCAAGATATGTATCTAAGATTGCTGGAACCTTATCTGCAAATGATAAATCAACAACAGAACCTGCAGATAGAACTACGACAACGTTATTTGTCTTTGCCAATACTTTTTCAATTAATGTTTGGTGTGCTTCTGGAAGAGCAAACTTTGTAACTAATCTGTCACTTCCTTCTGATTCGTATTCGTCAGAAAGACCAATGTATAGAACAACTTTTTGATCTGCAATCTTTGCAACTGCTTCATCAGCAAGCTTAGCATTTGCTTCTGCATCCTTCATGTTCTTTAAATCATAACCAGGAGCATAATCGTAAGCGATTCCTGCTGCATCTAGAGATTCTTTCAAAGAATCTACCTTTGGTGGATTTAAGAATGATGAACCAGCGCCTTGGTATCTTGGCTTTTCAGCAAATTCACCGATAACTAAAATCTTGTCATCCTTCTTTAGAGGAAGCATATTCTTTTCGTTCTTTAATAGAACCATACTTGATAATGCTACTTCTTTAGAAATCCTATGATGAGCTTCTTTATCGTAAGGAGTCTTCTTGCTTGCTGCATCTATTGTCTTTTCTATTAAATGCAATACATTGTATGCTGCTCTATCGATTTCTTCTTCAGTAATAAGACCCTTCTTAACTGCCTTTAATGTGTCTTTTAGATATAGTTGCTTATTACCTGGCATTTCTAGATCTAGACCACCATTGATATCTTCGTAGTGAACATGTGCACCACCCCAGTCTGTAATGAAGCATCCGTTATAGCCCCATTCATCACGAGCAATATCTTTTATAACTAACTTGTTTCCAGAAGATGGAACATTGTTAATCTTGTTGTATGCTGTCATGATTGTGTATGGTTGAGATTTCTTAACTGCAATTTCAAATGGCTTTAAATAGTATTCCCTTAATGTTCTAATATCTAGATTTGAACTACCTGTCATTCTGTATGTTTCTTGGTTATTTGCAGCAAAGTGCTTTAGTGATGTACCAATGCCTTTTGATTGAATAGCATTGATCATTGATGCTGCCATTTCCCCAGCTAAAACTGGATCTTCTGAAAAATATTCAAAGTTTCTTCCGCAAAGAGGATCTCTCTTCATGTTAGTACCAGGTCCTAAAATAACTGCTACTTCTTCTTGGATACATTCTTCAGCCATAGCTTCGCCCATTTTCTTTAGAGCTTCTCTATCCCAGCTGCAAGCTGAGCAAGATGCCGTTGGGAAAGCTTCTGTTGGAACAACGTCTCCTACATTCATTTCAGAACCAGCTGCTTTTCTTAATCCGTGTGGACCATCTGTTACCATAATTTCAGGAACACCAGCAGCTTCATTGCCGTTTAAGTGCCAGAAATCTTTACCAGATGTTAATATTAACTTTTCTTTTAATGTCAATTTAGACAATATTTCTTTTGCGTTCATAATTAAACTCCTTTTTATCCCTTTTAGCGTGTTATACACGTGCATAAATATTATAGCAATTTTGCGCACATAATAAAACATAAAATTTTCACGCACTATATAAGCTGTAACTTGTAAAAGTAAATTCCAGTATTAAGTTCCAGTTTTCAAAATTTTGTAAAAGTAAATTCCAGTTAGTAAA
>SVHF01000016.1 GCA_015055975.1 Clostridiales bacterium
AATGTAGTAGTTTCAGCATTATTTCGTAAAAAGGGGAGCTGCTAAAAATTATTAAGTTTTTTAACAGCCCCTATTTTTTTACTTGTTCCAGAACTTTGGTATGAATAAATCTTCAAATGTCTTTACACAATAATGATCGGTAAATGAAGATAAATAATCTGCAACAACTCTATCTCTTGGATATGTTTCTAGAAGTGATCTAAAGAATTCATCTGGAATTCTATATGGATCTTCATAGAAATATTTAAATAATCTTTCTAGAATTTGTACCGCTTTACCTTCTTCTGGTTTAGCTTTCTTACTTAGGTATACATTTTGATACATAAAGTCATGTAATTGAAGAGTATACTTTTCAATTTCTTTAGATTGATGGATAAATGGCTTATCAAAAGAAGTTTCAATCATATCTACAATTAGTGTGTTGATTCTATCTGATTTTGAATATCCAAGTGCATCACGAATCTCAACAGGGATGTCTTCTTCTGTTAAAATGCCACCACGAATAGCATCTTCAATATCATGATTCATATAAGCAAATTTATCTGCGTATTTTACGATTTCGCTCTCAAGTGTTTCAGGATGGTCAGTGTATGGGTCAGAGTGAACTACGATGCCATGTCTAACTTCATAAGTTAGATTCAAGCCTTTTCCATCGTTTTCAAGCAAATCTACAACTCTTAAACTTTGTTCGTAGTGTTTAAATCCACCTTCAACTAATTCATTTAATTTTCGTTCTCCAGCGTGTCCAAATGGTGTATGACCTAAATCATGGCCTAGTGCTGTTGCTTCAACTAAATCTTCGTTTAATCTTAGAGCACGAGCAATAGTTCTTCCGATTTGAGCAACTTCAAGAGTGTGTGTTAAACGTGTTCTATAATGATCGCCTTCTGGAGATAAAAATACTTGAGTTTTATGTTTCAATCTTCTAAAAGCTTTTGAGTGAATAATTTTGTCTCTATCTCTTTGGTATTCTCCACGTACCAAACATTCAGAGATAGGGTGCTCTCTACCTTTAGTGTTTTGAGACAATTGAGCATACTTGCTAAATGTTAATTTTTCAACTTCATTTACGTAATCTTTGTAATTTCTCATACCTTCATTTTAGGGACTAAAAAAAATATAGTCAATTACAAAATGCCAAACTACTTGAAAGTGTCCTAATTTGAGGACATTTAGGCGAGAAAACAGGCTCTTATTTTATTTATAAAGGAAAATGAAAAACCAGCAAAGATAGAAAATAAAGATATTAAAGATATTGAAGAATGATCTTGGGTCTATCTTTTTTAGATAAGTAAGGCGTTTTTATCACCCTCTAAAAAAACAATTAGAAATTTGTATTGACAAAATTTTTTTGTAGATTACAATATAGATACATTTTTCGTAAACCCAATATATATAAATAAATATTTTAGGAAAATGAGAATTTTTGCACGTATAATATTATGAGGAGTATTTCATGGACGAGTATTCTAGGTTTATAGACGAATTAAAACAAAAAGCTAACATTGTCGACTTAGTAGAGCAATATTCACAGGTTCAACGCCGTGGAAGTAGATATTTTGCGTGCTGTCCATTACATGTAGAAAAGACTCCATCTTTTTGTATTTATCCAGATTCGAATTCATATTATTGTTTTGGTTGCCACAAGCAAGGTGATGCTTTTACTTTAATTGAGGAGATGGAAAAGACAGACTTTAAAGGAGCTGTTGAATATCTAGCTAAAAGATATAACATGGAAATCCCAGAATTTAAGGGAGATGCTTCTTTAAGACAAGCAAAGAAAAAGAGAGATAGATTATACGAATTAACAAAAGAAACAGCAACTCACTATTACAACAATCTAATGAGTGATAAAGGCAAAGAAGCTAGAGAATATTTAGCATCAAGAGGTTTAGATGCAAATACTATTCGTAATTTTGGATTAGGATTTTCGATAGACAAGTTTGATTTGCCAAAGCACTTAAAATCAAAAGGATTTACAGTTGATGAGATGGTAGAAGCAAAAGTTGCTTATTCTACAAAGCAAGGAGTATACGATCCTCAATTTGGAAGATTTGTAACGCCAATATTAAATAGCACAAGAAACGTTGTAGCATTTGGTGGTAGAATCCTTGGCAAAAAGGTAGATGGGGTTGGAAAGTATTATAATTCTTCAGATTCGTTTATTTTCCATAAATCTAACGAATTGTTTGGCCAACACATCGTAAAGAATCTTAGAAACATAGATAACGTTGTATTAGTTGAAGGATACATGGATGTTATTTCTTTATACCAAGCAGGCATACATAATGCAGTAGCTTCAATGGGAACGGCTCTAACAAAAGAACAAGCTCACATCATTACTAGATATGCAAAGAAAGTATATTTTATGTACGATGGCGATGAAGCTGGGCAAAAAGGAATGCTTAGAGGTGTAGATATTCTAAAGGCTGAAGGGCTTGATGTTAAAGTTGTAGTTTTAGAAGATAATCTAGATCCAGATGAATACATAAAGAAATTCGGGGCAGAGGCAATGAAGCAAAAGATATATTCTGGCGCGATTCCAATGTATGAATACAAGATTAAAGATGTAGAGAAAAACTACAATCTAAAATCCCCAGAAGAGCGTGGCGAGTTTGCTTCAAAAGCCGTTGAATGTATAAAAGATATTCCATCAAAAGCTCAAGCTGAGCCATTGATAAATTATATACAAGCAAAATCAGGTATTTCACAGCAAACGTTGTTTGAGCTATTTAGTTCAGTTCAACAAGGCAAGGAAATTAAAGCTCCTACGCTTAAAACAAAGATTGCCAATGATAATACATCAAAAGCTTTAAGATTTATCATATATGCGGCATATGGCGGTATAGATGGGGTAGTGGTCAAAGACGAATATGCTAATTGCATAGACGACGAAAACATGAAAGCATTATATGAAAACTTTAGATTACATCAAGGAGATTTGACAATTGAAGATTTAGAAAACCAAATTGACGATAATCCTGAAGTTAAACCAATTTTGGATTATGCAAAGCAAATTGGAGACAAAGTAGCAAAGAAACATTTCTATGATTCTAGACGCCAAGTTTTATTAACATATTGCGAAAAAAGAAAGAGAGAATTGTTTGTACAGATGGCGGAGACAGAGAACGGTATAGAAAGAAACGAGCTATTAGTCCAATTTGACGAATTGCAAAAATATATCGATTCTATAAAACAAGGGAAAATGGAGGTATAGATGGAAAACCAATTAAGCGAAGAACTATTACAAGCTATGGAAGTTCTAAAATCAAAAGCTCAAGACAATGTTATTTCAACAGATGATGTTGAAGCATTAGGCTTGGATGTAGATACTAGAGTTAGTATTTGCTCTGAACTAAAAAAAGAAGGCTATGCTATTGAAGATACTTCAATGACAGAATACGAAAAAAGCCTACTTGATGATATCGGTTCAGAAACAACAATTGATGACTCAGTTAAAATTTATTTAAAGCAAATTGGACAAGTAGCACTATTATCTGGTGATGAAGAAACAAAGCTTGCTGTTCAAATGAGAGATGCTCAAGAAGCAAAACAAGCACTAGAAAATCCAGATCTAACACCAGAGGCAAGAGAAGGTTACGAAGCTGTTGTAAAGCAAGGTAATAAGGCTAGAAAGAGATTAATAGAAGCTAACTTAAGATTAGTTGTATCTATTGCTAAAAAATATGTTAACAAAGGTATGCAATTCTTGGATTTAATTCAAGAAGGTAACATGGGCTTGATGAAAGCTGTAGAAAAATTCGATTACACAAAAGGATTCAAATTCTCTACATATGCTACATGGTGGATTAAGCAATCAATAACTCGTGCTATTGCTGACCAAGCAAGAACAATTCGTATCCCAGTTCATATGGTAGAAACAATTAATAAAGCAGGAAGAGTTTCAAGACAATTACTTCAAGAATTAGGCAGAGAACCAACTCCAGAAGAAATTGCAGAAAAGATGGGCGTTCCAGTAGAGAAGATTAATGAGATTCAAAAGATTTCTCAAGATCCAGTTTCTTTGGAAAAACCAATCGGTGAAGAAGAAGACAGCAAGATGATTGACTTTATCGAAGATAATGATACTCCATCTCCATCAGCATTATCTGAAGCAACAATGTTGAATGATAAACTAAACGAAGTATTAGCTACTTTAACACCAAGAGAAAATGAAGTTATAAGACGTAGATATGGTCTTGATGATGGTAAGCCAAAGACTCTAGAAGAAGTTGGAAGAGAATTCAACGTTACTCGTGAAAGAATCAGACAAATTGAAGCAAAAGCTTTAAGAAAGTTACGTCATCCAGGTAGAGCTAAGAAGTTGAAAGATTTCTTAGACGAAGATTCTTATGAATATTGATAAACGTCTACGCTCGATTATAAACGAGATAGATGGTAAAACATTGGTAGATGTCGGTTGTGACCACGGGAAAGTAACTTATTATTCTATTAAAGAAAAACGAGTTAAAAAGGTTATTGCAACTGACATTAGCCAAAAGTCACTAGCAAAGTGCGTTGATCTAATCAACAAGGCGAAATTTAAAAACGTAGATTTTAGATGCGGAGATGGGCTAGAAGTTGTAAAGGATAACGAGGCAGATATCGTGTGCATTGCTGGAATGGGCGGATACGAAATAATAAAGATTTTATCTAAAGCGCCTCAAGGTATAAAAAAACTTGTGCTTTGTCCTCATCAAGATGTAGAAGCTCTAAGATATTATCTTAAAGATAATTGGTATTTAGATAAAGACTATACAGTTTATTTTGGTAAGCATTTCTATAATGTAATTGTTTGCACAAAAGGTCGTGATTCATTATCTAAAAAGCAAATGCTTTTAGGGAAAGATGATTTGTCTAATAAAGACTACGTTAAAAAGCTTGAATCACTAAAAGAAAAGTACACAAAGATTCAATCTAAAAATATTCCTTCTGAAAAATATAATCAATGTGAGGAATATTTGAGCATGATAAGGGAAGAGTTACATGGAAGCAAAAAAGATATTTAAAATCATAGAAAAGCATGCGCCACTATCACTCCAATTAGATTTTGATTCATCAGGATTTAATGTAGGAAATAGAGAGGCCGAAATTGTTGGAGTTTTAGTATCTGAAAATGTTACACACGAAGTAATTCAAGAAGCAATAGACAATAATTGCAATTTGATTATTTCGCACCATCCTGCAATCTTTGGGGAAGATATTGATGAATTCACTCAAAGCATTGTAGCTTTTGCTCACGATAATGAAATAACTCTATATAGTGCACATACAAATTTAGATGCCGTAGAAGGCGGGTTAAATGATAAATTGTGTGAATATCTAGGAATTGAGGTTGAATCAGGATTTGGTACTTGTTCAAGAATTGGACATTTCAAAAAACCTGGCACGCTTAAAGATAAAGCAAAAGAAATCGGTAAATTATTAAACGATACACACATAAGAACAGTTGGTAATTTAGATAGAGAATTAAAGACAGTTTGTGTGTCTTGTGGATCTGGCGGAAGAGATGATGCCATGGTTGAAGATATTAAAGGAAAGAACGTTGATGTAGTAATCGGCGGTGAAAATAAGTTGTCATTAGCATTAAAAATGCAATATTATGATATATGCCTAATAGAAACAGGTCACTATAATAGTGAAATACTTTGCAAAGATATATTTGCAGATTGGTTAAAAGATATAGGCATTAAAGTAGTAAAGAGCACAAAAGATGTTAATCCTTATAACGAATAAAAAGGAGAAAAAATATGAATATAGCAAAAATTTTAGAATTACAAGATTTGTATATTGAGGCTGGAAAGATTAACAAAGAGTTTGAAGACTCAGAAATTAATAAGAAATATATTAAGGCTAAAGATAGCAGAAGTGCAGCTAAAAATGCAATCCAAGAAATTCTAAAACAAGCAGATGATTACCAAGTAGCACTAGGTGCATTGTCTAAGCAAATAGACAACCTTGCTGACGAAGCTAAGGAAATTTCAGATTCAGATTATGACGGAATTGAAATGGATGAATTAAACGATGAAAAGGTAAGCATCGATAACTGCAAAAAAGAAATCCAAGGACTAGTTTCAAAAATAGACGGAACAAAGCAAGCTTTACAAGCACTATTTAGAAAGATTTCTATGGTTGTAAATGAATATAAAAAATATGACACAGAAAGAAATGCTTTAAAACCAAAGTTCGAAGAAGCAAGTCTTCAAACAAAGCAAAAGTTTGACGAAATAAACAGCAAGGTTAAAGCATTAAAAGATTCAATGAACGAATCAGATGTAGCATTATATGAACAAACTAAAGCTGCAGTTGGGAAATCTAGAGTAGTAGTTAAGTTAACAGCTACAAACTGCGGTGGTTGTGGTATGGAACTAGAACCAAGCGCATATCAAAAGATTCTTGCAGATAAGTATGGAAAGTGCCCAAGCTGCGGAAGAATCGTATATATTCAAGAATGAAAATAGAGAATACTAAACAAGTAATTCTACGTCCTCTACTATTAGGCCTTCTTGGCCTTGCTGTAGGGGGCGGACTTTTTATTTATTATTACTTCTTTAAAGAAGAGGTTTCTGTTGCAGCATACGTCATTAATGGCGCTATAGCATTATTTGGCGTAATAGGCATGGTTTCTACAATTTATGTGTCAATTGTGCAATATCTAAAGTTGAAGACTAAAAAAGAAGGCCAAATTGTAAAAGCACAATATGTATCGCATGAAACGAATGTAACTCAATCAAAAGTTAACTATTACAAAGTAACATATAAATATGAAATCGGTGGTGTGAGCGTTGAAAAGACGTCACCTAGCGAATTTGAATGGAAAGAGGTTCTAACTCTAAAAGCAGCCAAAGATTTTCAAATTAGAGTATTAAATGGGCGTGTAGTGTTAGATTGCGATTTAAATCAAATGTTCAACGACAATAAAGATGCTGTTTTGGAACTTGAGAATAGATATAACAAGGCAAGAGAAGAAGTAGCAAAGATTGTTTCAAATAAGTAGTTTGCGCGTATAATCCTAACAAAGCGCAAAATTTGCGCAAGTATTTTTGTTTAAGCGCAAAATTTGCGCGTAAAAGTTGACATTAAGCGCAAATATTGCTATTATGAAATTACGATGAATGAACTTAAACAAATAAGAGTACAAAATAATATTACCCAAGAACAAGCTGCTAAAATGCTTAATGTTTCTAGACGCTCATACCAAATGTATGAGTCTGATTCATTTGTTAACAATAATAAGTACGATTATTTACTTACTAAAATGCGTGAAAAGTTTTATATCGATGAAACGCATGGCATACTAAAGATTGAGGATATAAAGAAGATAGTTCAAGAAGTTTTAGATAAATATGAAGTAAGGTCATGTTATTTGTTTGGGTCATATGCTAAAGGCGTTGCTACAGAGAAGAGCGACGTAGATTTATTTATTGACACGAATACTACAGGCTTGGATTATTTTGGATTAATAGAAGAGTTGAGAGAAAGTTTAAAAAAGAAAGTAGATTTGTTAGATATTTTGCAAGTAAATAATAATACAAAATTGTTAAGCGAAATATTGAAGGATGGTATTAAGATTTATGGCTAAAGATATTGAATTGTTAAAAACAATAAGCTCAGACATAGAGTTTATATTAAAAGTTACAGAGAATATGACATTAGAACAATTTGAAGAAGATGAACTTACTGCAAGTGCTGTTTGCTTTAAATTTGTTCAGATATCTGAAAATGCTTCCAAGATTTCGCAAGAATTTATGATTGGCCATAATAATATACCTTGGCAAAAAATTAAAGGGATGCGTAATAGAATAGTGCATGATTATGGAAATGTTTCATTGAGTATTGTGTATGCAACGATACAAAATGATTTGCCAAAAATATTAGAATTAATAAAATAAAGAAATCTTAAAGAATTTTTGTATAAGAGAGAAAGAAAGCCAGATAAAAAATAACGAGGTCGCTCCTCGTTATTTTATTGATTCATCTTTTTTACTATATAGATTTAACTAAATCTTGCATGTTGTACATGCCAGGATTCTTAACAGTTGTTAAGTACTTAGCAGCTCTTATAGCACCCTTAGCAAATACAGCTCTTGATTGAGCTTCATGAGATAAAGTTACAACTTCGTCTTGAGAGATGAATAAAACATCATGCTTTCCAACTATTGTGCCACCACGAACAGCGTGGATACCAATTTCTTTCTTTTCTCTCTTTTTATTTGTTTCATGTCTTCCATAAACAAATTCTTTTTGGTTGTTGTATTCTTCATTGATTGCATTAGCAATAGCAATAGCTGTTCCAGATGGAGCATCAACCTTTTGGTTGTGATGTTGTTCAATAATTTCTATATCGCAATCTTCACCTAAAAGTTGAGATGCCTTTCTTGCTAAGTCGATTAAAAGATTAATACCTATGCTCATATTGCTTGATCTAAAGATAGGAACAATTTTAGAAGCTTCATTGATTTGAGCTAATTGTTCTTGTGAGTATCCAGTAGTGCAGATAACAGCAGGAACCTTGTTCTTTGTAATATATGCTAGGATATCATCTAGGGCATCAGCTCTAGAAAAATCGATTAGCGCATCAACTTTAATATTTATTTCGCTAGCAGATTTAAAAACAGGAACATCAAACTTTGCTGGATCAGCAAACTTATCTACGCCACCACAAAGTGTAGCTTCATTATCTTTTTCTAATCCTTCGATTAGCATTTTTCCCATTTTTCCGCCAATTCCATAAATTAAAATATTCATCATTTCACCTATATTATATTTAGTTCTTTCATTAAGCCTTCAAGCTTTAGAGCCTTTTCGTCGTTCATTGGAGTTAGAGGCATTCTTAAAATGTTCTTGCAAATACCCATTCTCGATGCAGCATATTTAACAGGGATTGGGTTAACTTCATAGAATAGACCAGCAAATAGTGCCTTATATTTTTCAAATATAACTTTGGCTTTAGCATAGTCATTTTCTTGGCAAGCTTTAACGATAGATGCTGTTTCTTTTGGAAGGATGTTAGAAGCAACAGAAAATAATCCGGCTCCACCTGCTTGCATAGCTTCGATAATCATTTCATCATCGCCAGAGTAGTAGTTGATTTGAGAACCTTTAACGGCTTTAGCCATTTCAATAATTTGATCAGCTTTACCGCATGCATCCTTAATACCTTGAACATTCTTAATATCTGTCATTCTCTTTAGAGTTTCAGGTAAGATGTTTACACCTGTTCTTGGAGGAACATTGTAAGCAATAACTGGAACAGGAGATGCTTCAGCGATTGCTTTATAGTGTAGGTATAATCCGTTTTGTGTACATTTGTTGTAATAAGGTGTTACAACTAAAACTCCATCAGCACCAAGCTTTGCAGCTTCTAGTGTATTTTCAATAGATGTTCTAGTGCAGTTTGTACCTGTACCAACAATAACAGGAACACGATGGTTAATCTTCTTTATAGCAAAGTCAATAACCTTTGTTTTTTCGTCGTGAGTCATTGTAGGTGGTTCACCTGTTGTGCCAGCAACTAACAAACAGTCAATACCGTTTGCAATTTGCATTTCTAATAAATTTTCAAAAGCTTCAAAATCGATTCCATCTTCTGTGAAAGGAGTGATTAAAGCTGTGCCTGTTCCCTTGAACATAGTAATACCTCTTAGATTTTCTTAGTTTAGATTTTGTTATTCTTGATCATATATTCAGCAATTTGTACAGCGTTTGAAGCAGCACCTTTACGAATATTGTCTGCGCATACCCAAATGTTGCATCCGCTATCTACTGTGTCATCCATACGGATACGTCCAACATAAACTTCGTCATGTCCTGTAGACAAAATTGGCATAGGGTATACATTGTTAGCAGGATCATCCATAATAACAATATGTTCTTGAGTCTTTAAAGCATTGATGATGCCTTCCTTTGTAGCAGGCTTTTTAAACTCGATGTTAATAGATTCTGAGTGAGAATTCAAAACTGGAACTCTAACTGTTGTAGCAGTAACCTTGATTGATTGATCTCCAAGAATCTTCTTTGTTTCCCAAATCATCTTCATTTCTTCTTTTGTATATCCGTTTTCCATGAAGACATCGATGTGTGGAAGACAGTTGTTAGCAATTTGATATGGGAACTTCTTTGTTTGATATTCTGTTCCATTTACAAATGCTTTTAATCCTTCGATTAAATCATTGTATCCAGCAACACCAGCACCAGATACAGCTTGGTATGTGCTATATACAACTCTCTTGATACCAAAAGCATCGTTTAATGCCTTAAGTGGTAGCATAGCTTGAATTGTAGAGCAGTTTGGATTTGCGATGATACCATGGTTCCAATCGACATCTTGTGGGTTAACTTCTGGAACAACTAGTGGAACATCTGGATCCATTCTCCATTGAGCTGAGTTATCTATAACTAAAATGCCGTGTTTAACGAAAACAGGTGCAAATTGTTTAGATGTAGCACC
Organism: Clostridiales bacterium; assembly: GCA_015055975.1. GTDB lineage: Bacteria > Bacillota > Clostridia > Christensenellales > UBA3700 > UBA3700. The sequence goes on from SVHF01000016.1 coordinate 10,451, forward strand.
ACCAGCACTAAATAGAGCAATGTCGCATTTTCCTTCAAGCTTTGCAACATTTTCATCAGTTAATTCAATAACTGTATGGTCTTTGCCCATAAAATTGATAACTTTTCCAGCACTCTTTGCTGAAGCAAATAAATAGTAGTTATCTACTGGTAATTGTTTTTCTGTTAGAACTTCTAGGAACTTATTTCCTACCATTCCTGTTGCGCCTACAACGGCAATATTATACTTTTTCATTTTTATGTCTCCTTTTGACAAAATGTTTATATACAAAAAATGTGCAGTGTATAGAGGTACCGCACAAAAGATAGCTTAAAGCACTCCATCATCACGATGACAGTTGAGAGGATCTTTTCCTTTTCAACCAGCTAAATTAATAACAAGTTTTAATTTAACTTCGGCGATAGTTCCTTTTGTTAGCACTTCTTGCAGCGTTTTTCCTAACTACTTATAACGACCGCGCCTCTATAAACTGAGCAAATATTAACACACATACGCAAAATAAGTAAAGCAAAATAAATATATTTATTATTACTTTGCCAAAAATATATTGATAAAGCCTAATAATAATGCCCGGTTTTTTCACGCGATTGCAAAATAAATAAATGTATTTTATATAAGGGGTTTGTTAAATTTATCAAAATAGTGTATTATCTTTATTGAATTTATTTTCGGAGACAAGAATATGAGTTATGTACAAACATTGGCGAGCAAATTAACTTTAACGCCAGATTTAAGTCCTGTAGATAGAGATAGAAACTATAAGGGAAGAATTAGACAAATCTTCTCAACAATTTCATCTCACGCACTTCAAACACTACTTATTAACTTGTTGGGTGTACTATTCTGGGCACCACTTGTTATTGTGTTTATGTATGTGCTTCCACAAATAATTGAAAATGGAATATTGGCAGATTACTCATTTACTGGTTCTTTAGGAATCGGTTATGGGGCAACTCCAATTGAAACAATAAACGAAGCTATAACAAAGTTATATGATGCAAGAGTTTTATATAGCTTAGCTTTAATTACTCCATGTGTTATGTTTGCATCTATTGGTATGAGCGGTGTATATAACTGCATGAGAAACTTATTATGGGGAGTTGAATGCAAAACATTTAAGCATTTCTTCCTAGGTATTAAAAGACACTGGTATAAATTCTTAATCGTATATACATGTTTAGGAATTTTAGCTACTGGATTTGTCGTATCATTACTTAAGATTCAATTAGCTTATGCAATAGGACAAGCTCCAAATGCAGGTTGGTGGGTACTTTGTATCTTCAGTGGTCTTTTAGGATTAATTGCAGCTTTATATTCAATGATTTTAGTTCCAATGCTAGTTACATATAAATATGATGAAAAATGGTATAAGAACTTTGCAATTTGTTTGAAGAATTCTGGAATTATACTTTGTATATCTCCACTTCAAATCTTCTTTGTAACAGTTATATTAGCTGTACCAATGATTATGTGTCTATTCCCACAAGCTAAGTGGTGGTTAGTAATAATCCTAGCAATTTACGGAATAGTATTCTATGCGCTTGCAAATATATCTTATTCTCAATTCTATTCAGATAACTACATTTATTATCTATACAATAGAGGCCAAGAAGAAGTTAAAAAGCAACAAGCAAAAGAAGCAAAGTCTCAACAAAAAGCACAACAAAAGGCTCAACAACAAAATAGACCAAGCTATAAAAAGCGTAAAAAATAGATATGGAAGCTTACACAATACTTGCCAAGTATTATGATTCCTTGATGAAGGATTTTAATTACGATGCATATCTTGAATTCATAAAAGGGTATGTAAAGGGCGAGGGTGTAGATTTGTGTTGTGGCACAGGCGAGATGACAATCCGTCTTGCAAAGCAAAAATGCAAGATGATAGGAATGGATTTAAGCCAAGATATGCTAAATGTTGCAAGAGACAAGGCAAGAAAGAATTTCCAAAGTATTATTTTCATTCAAGAAAACATAATAGATTTTGATCTTCCACATAAGGTAGATTTTGTCACTTGTGTTTGCGATGGATTAAATTATATAAACGATGAAGATATGAAAAAAGCTATTAAAAATATAGCAGGCAAAATTAAGCAAAATGGGTATTTTATTTTTGATATCTCATCTCAATATAAGCTTGAAAATATTCTTGCAAATAATACGTTCTGCGAAGACACAAATAAAGCTACATATATCTGGTCTAATAAATTAGAAAAAGATAAAGTATCTATGCAAGTATCTTTCTTTGAAAAGATAAAAGGGGATACATATAGAAGAATTGACGAAAATCAAGTGCAATATGTTCATAATTTAGATTTAGTTAAATCTATGTTAGAAGATTTCGAATATAAGGTATTCGATGGAACTACATTTGATGAAGTAAAAGACAATTCACAAAGATTGTTATTTATAGCAAAAAGGAAATAGAAATGGACACAATTAAAAGAGCAATGCTATTTGAAGGAAAGGCAATAGTTGATGTTTTAGATACAACAGAGATTGTACAACAAGCTATTAATTTCCATAATCTTTCTGACGATGCAGCAAAAGCGTTAGGACAAATTCTAACGATTGGTGCATTCATATCTTCTGGATTTAAATCAAATGGAAATAAATTAACAATAATTGTTGATGGCAAAGGAAATGGCGGAAAGATAGTTGTGTCAGCAGATACGGGTGCAAAGGTTCGTGGATATATTCAAAATACGCGCGCAATGGGCGATATACAAAGCGTTATTGGAAGAGATGGATATATTAATGTAATTAAAGATTTCGGCCTTAAAGAGCCTTATAATGGCCTTAGCGAAATAGTTACAGGAACACCTTCCATGGATTTTGCATATTATTTTACAAAATCTGAGCAATTGCCATCAGCTATTTCTTTAGATGTTGATGTAAAAAATGGCAAGTGTTTAAAAAGTGCAGGAATTATTGTTCAACCAATGCCAAATTGCACAGAAGAAGTAATTGTTATCTTAGAAGATATTGTATCTCAAATGAAAAACATAGCATCCATCGTTGAAGAAAAGGGAGCACAAGGTGTTATAGATTTCTATTTTTCACATTTCCCAATGAAGCAATTAGATGATGTTAATCCAGCATATGTTTGTTCATGTTCTAAAGAAAAAGTTTCACAAATGCTTGTAACGCTTGGAAAAGAAGAATTACAAAGCATTGTTAAAGAAAATGGTAAGATAGAAGTAGGATGTCAATTCTGCAACAAAAAATACCAATATTTTGAGGAAGACATAGAAAAGCTATTTTAATTTATGAAAACAATTAAGATGCCAGTAAGCGCTAAAGAGTTTAAAAAACTCGCAGATGTTAAATTAGTAGAAGGGGATGTAACTGCAGCTCTTCATTATTTGTCTTCGGCAATTAAAGATCCAACTCTTACTCAAAAAGCTTTAAATCAATATAAAAAAGATTATTCAAGAGCACTTTCGATGCGTTGCAAATACGGCTATGCAAACGAGGTGCTTTTTAATGTTTTATATGATAATCCAAAAGATAAAGAAGCATTATCTTTAGTTATGTATAACTACCAAGCTCTAGGTTTGAAAGATCAAGCTCAATATTATTATGATAAATGCAAGGATTATCTAAACAAGAAAAAGAAAAGTTTTATGAACTTTTTGAGCAAGACTCCAAACGATACGCTTCTTATTGATGGGGAAGAATATCCAATTGAAGAAATCACAGAAGAAGCTGTTGATGAATTCTTAGGTGGAGATTTACTAAAAGAGATTAAACAAGAAAAAGAAAAAAGCATATTTACAGTTGTTGATGCATCTTCAAGATTTAGAGAGAAAATTGCAAAAATGTATGAAGCGGCTTCCAAGGAAGACTATGCTTTAGCTATAGATTATGCAAATGAAGCAACAAAAGAACAAGTTCCTGATTCCGAGAAAGTTATAGCATATTACACCAAAGGTGTAGCGTTGATGCTTATGAACTATCATAGAGAGGCTCTAGAATATGTAAATTCGGTCATAGACAAGTGCCCAAATGATTTTTCTATGAACATCTTAAAATGCGAAATTTTGGCTCATATGAAGGACAAGGGCGGACTTATTAGTTCATTGCAATTTTTCAATTCAAGACCACTTGATGAAGTCATGCCTTTTGATAGAATTCTATCTTTATATTTGCAATTTAGGTTATTTGATGAGGGCTTAGAATTTATTAAACCTCGAATGAAATTTTTTTCTGATTCATACACGCTAAATACTTATCTTGGCATGTTGTATTTCAATATAGGGGAGATAAAAAAGGCTAAATCTATCTTTTCAAATCTTAACGGATTGTATGGCGATTTATGCGATGCAAGACATTTAATTAATTATATAAATTATGGAATTGAAAGGCCAATGTTAGTGTCTCCATATGTTGGCAATATTGTTGAACTAACAACTCAATATACTAACGAAATGTGTATGTATTTAGAGCAAGAAGATGTCTCTGCAGTCACATATGCAACAATGGATATTGGCAACTTTGTTGCCAAGATTAAGTGGTTAGCCATAAATAATGCCATAGATATTGCTATTGCTGCTATTGAAAAATTATATATCGTAGACACTTCAAAATTATCAGATAAAACACTAACAAAATTAGGAATTTTAAAAATGGAAATTAGCAAGCTTTTGGTTTGCGTTGAAGAACTTCCAGTCTCTGTTCGTGAGTGCATTGCTCATTATCAAATTTTATCTGAGCATAATGTTACTGTTGTTTCAAATGGATATTTCTATATCGAAGATCCAGATACAGCAATTTCCTTCCTAGACGTTCCGCAATGCGTGCAACGTGCCTTTTTACGAGCTTTTGCGTTTGCAATTGTTAGAAGTAAAGAATTGTATGATGAAGTAATGAAATTCGCGGTTAATTTAAATGCCATTTATCTTGAACGTAATTTAAATTGGAGAAGCGAATATGCAGCATTTGCTGTTATTTTGTATTATGCTTACGGAAGAATAGACGTAACAGATATTTTGCCAGGCTTCAAATTTAATAGACAACTTTACAAAAATTATATTCGAGATTTAACTGGCGAAGAGCTAGATTAATTCAAATTATTCACAACATAACTTTTTTCCCTTGTTTATAAAATATACGCGTGATATAATCTTTTTTACGAGTGCATATAATTGCGCGTAAGGAGAATGAGAATGCAATTTAAAAAAGAAGACTTATTCACAATTCCAAATATCCTAACTTATGTTAGATTCCTTTGTCTTCCAATTTACATTGCCTTTATGTGTGTTTGCTTCAATGCAGAAGACCCAATCAAGAGAAGTACATGGCTAATTGTATCTTTCTTAGTGTTTATTTTTGCTGAAGTAACAGACATCATCGATGGCAAGGTTGCAAGAAAGTACAACATGGTCACAGATATTGGAAAGGTCATGGATCCAGTTGCAGATAAGTTGATGCAATGTTTTGGTATTTTAATGGTCGCTATTGTGAAAACTAAATGGGTGCAAAACGTTTGGTTTATTTGGGTGTTCGTGGGCGTGTTAATCGCAAAAGAAATATTTATGGGTGTGCAATCTAAATATTTCATGAGAGCATCTAAAAGACAAGTAGAGCAAATGGCAAACAAGGTCGGAAAGGCTGGAGCTGCTGTGAACTTTGCTGGAATTATCTTAACTTTCTTATTAGGGTTAGATAATGTGTTTGGTTGGTTTAGCGTCCCTCAAGTCGTGTTAGATGTAATTTATTACACAACAATGGTTGTATTACTAGGCGCTTGTGTTCTTCAAATTTATGCTGCAACTCAATATACAGTGAAGTATGCAAAGCAATTAAAAGCATTAAGAGAAAGTGGTATTTTAGATACATTAGATAGATACGGAAACCCACTACCTCAAGATGAAAATAAAGAGGAAACAAAATAATGTATGTACTTAGTGGACTTTTCGATTGGATACAATTTAGTACCGATAGAATTAAAAACCCACTAGTTATAACAGGATTAGTGATAATCGTTTTAGGAATAATATCTGCGATTGTTGCAAACCCAGTGAATAATTTGCAAAAGGTACAAGACTTTGAAACAAAAAAAGGCTTAAGCGATGTATTTATTGCAGGCGTTCTACGAATAGGTGGATACGCACTAATAGTTATAGGCTGTATATTAGCAGCTGTAGTTAAATAGAAATAATTGATGGAGATATATAAATATGGAAATGGAGAAAACTTATAATCCTCAAGAGTTTGAAGGAAGAATTTATCAAGATTGGTTAAAGAATGGTTATTTTACTGCAAAGGTAGATAAGAAAAAGGAGCCATTCACAATCGTCATTCCACCACCAAACATTACTGGACAATTACATATGGGCCACGCTCTTAACGATACAATTCAAGACGTTATCGTTAGATTTAAGAGAATGCAAGGCTATTCTACATTGTGGCTACCAGGAACAGACCACGCATCAATTGCTACAGAAGTTAAGATTGTAGAGAAGATGAAGTCTGAAGGTATAACAAAAGAAGATATCGGTCGTGATGGCTTCTTAAAGAGAGCTTGGGCTTGGAAAGAACAATATGGCGGAAGAATCGTTGAACAATTAAAAAGATTAGGTACATCTTGCGATTGGTCAAGAGAAGCTTTCACTATGGATGAAAGATGCTCAAGAGCAGTTAAAGAAGTATTCGTTAAGTTATATAATAAAGGCCTTATTTATAAAGGTGCTAGAATCATCAACTGGTGTCCTTGCTGTAAAACTGCTTTATCTGATGCAGAAGTTGAATACGAAGAACAACCAAGCCATTTGTGGAATATTAGATATCCACTAAAAGATGGCACAGGTGAAATCATTGTTGCTACAACAAGACCAGAAACATTATTTGGTGATACAGCTGTAGCTGTAAATCCAAAAGATGAAAGATATAAGGATATGATTGGAAAAGAGCTTATCCTTCCTTTAACCGATAGAACTATTCCAGTTATTGCAGATGAATATGTAGAAATGGATTTCGGATCTGGTGCTGTTAAGATTACTCCAGCTCATGACCCTAACGACTTTGAAGTAGGACAAAGACACAACCTTGAAGTTATAAGAGTTATGAACGATGATGGTTCTTTAAATGAAAAGACAGGAAAATACAACGGCATTCCTAGAGAAAAGGCTAGAGATATCGTTTGCAAGGATTTGCAAGATCAAGGATATATGGTTTCTATCGAAGACTATACGCACAATGTTGGTCAATGCTATAGATGTCATTCAAACGTTGAGCCAATCGTTTCTCAACAATGGTTCGTTAAGATGGAACCTTTAGCAAAGCCAGCTATTAAGGCTGTTAGAGATAAGAAAACTGTATTTATTCCACAAAGATTCTCAAAGATTTACTTCAACTGGATGGAAAACATCAAGGATTGGTGTATATCTCGTCAACTTTGGTGGGGACATAGAATTCCTGCATATTATTGTGAAAAGTGCGGAGAAATGGTTGTTGCAGAAGAAGAACCAAAGGTTTGCCCAAAGTGTGGATGCACACACTTCAAGCAAGATGAAGACGTTCTTGACACATGGTTCTCATCAGCTCTATGGCCATTCTCAACATTAGGATATCCAGAAAAGACAGAAGATTTGAAATATTTCTATCCAAACTCACTTTTGGTTACAGCTTACGATATTATCTTCTTCTGGGTTGCTAGAATGATATTCTCAGGAATAGAGCATATGGGTGAAGTTCCATTCCCAGAAGTTCTAATTCACGGTATCGTTAGAGACAAATACGGCAGAAAGATGTCTAAGTCTTTAGGAAATGGTATTGACCCACTACAAATTATCGATCAATATGGTGCTGACTCATTGAGATATTCATTAACTCAAGGTATAGCTCCAGGTAGCGATACAAGATATATCGACGAAAAGACTGAATCAGCTAGAAACTTCATCAACAAGATTTGGAATGCTTCAAGATTTGTTTTAATGAATGCTGAAGGCAAGAAGATTAAGAAGATGGGCGAATTTAGATTGAACGATTCAGATAAGTGGATTCTATCTAAATTAAACGCAACAATTAAGGATGTAACAAAGAACTTAACTAAATACGAATTAGGCTTAGCTTCAGCTAAGTTATATGATTTCGTATGGAGTGATTTCTGTGATTGGTATATTGAACTTTCTAAGACTACTTTATATGGAGAAGATGAAGATGCAAAAATAAATACACTAAGTGTATTAATCTATGTTTTAGAAAACATCTTGAAATTAATGCATCCATATATTCCATTTGTAACAGAAGAAATTTATCAATTCCTTCCAACAACAAAGGGAACAATCGTTTTAGCAAAGTGGCCTGAAGCTGAAAAGAAATATGCATATGCTAAAGAAAGAAAAGAATTTGAATCTGTTATGGAAGTAATTAAAGCCATCAGAAATATGAAGGCAGAAAGAAATGTTGCTCCATCAAAGAAAGTTTCAATTTCTTTATTCAATTCAAACATTAAGGCTAAGAATGTATCATACATTCAAAAGCTTGCAGGAGTTTCTGATGTAAACTTCATTGATACAAAAGAAGGATTAGATAAGAATGCAGTATCACTATTTGGTTCATATGGTGAAGTTATCGTTCCACTTGGCGAACTTGTTGATTTAGCACAAGAAAAGGCAAGACTTGAGCAAGAATTAAAAGTAATGGAAAAGGAAATTGCAAGAAGCAAAGGAATGCTTGCAAATCCAGGATTCGTTGCTAAAGCTCCAAAAGCTTTGATTGAAAAAGAAGAAGAAAAGTTAAAGGCTAACACAGATAAGTTTAATAAACTTAAGGCTCAAATAGAGAGTATGTAATATGGGGAAATATAAGTATTTGTTCTACGATTTTGATGGCACTATTGCAAACACCTACGATGGCGTAGCTGAAGCTATGGAGATGGTGTTTAATGCCTATAACCTAAACGTAGACAAAGCCTTATACCCAAAATATATTGGACCTCCTATTAATGATACTTTTGCATCATATTTAGGAAGTAAAGAAAAAGGATATGAAGCAGCATATTTGTTTAGACAATACTATAACGAAAATGGCTGCATAGATAAAACAGTAGCATACGACGGAATTAAAGAAACATTCAAAAGTCTATACGAAAAGGGATATAAAGTTTGTATCGCTTCTTGTAAAAAACATGAGGAAGCAATAATGCTTCTAAAGAGATTCGGGCTTTTTGAGTATGTAGAATTCGTTTCGGGCCTATGCTATAATGTTAGAGAAACAAAGAAAGCTGTGCTTTCATATGCGGTAGAGCAATTAAACGCAGATATTAAAGATTGTGTCATGATAGGGGATACAAGATTTGATGTAGAAGGTGCAGAAGAAGTCGGCATGGATTGCATACTATGTTTGTGGGGATTTGGTGATTATGAGGCCATTAAAAACAAAAACGTAGTTTATAGAGCAAAAGATCCATACGATGTAGAAAAATATATCGAGGAATAATATGAGAAAATATTTTATTCAAACGGTTGAATATGCTAAGAAGAATTGGGTGTCAGTTTTATTGCACGTCTTAATTCCAGCAATTTTATATACAATATTCATTAATCCAACAAGTTCATTTGACTATGTAATGACAAACATTAAAGAGTTAGATGTACAACATGCTTATCAAATATTCGTAACAATTAACGATGGATCAAGATGGAATAGTTGGGAATATGTATTGTTCTATTTCTTAATTGCTGCAGCAACTTTAATAGTATTTAGTTCATTTATTGGAAATGTCCAAAACAAAATGAGATATGGTAGAACCATATATGAAGGTTTTGGCGGTGTATTTAAGAGAACAAACGAGAATTTCTTCGCAACACTTCGAGCAGGAATTGCTTTAGTTGTAGCAATGGAAGTATACGCTCTAATTATGAGTGTTGTTATCTATTTTGTCATTAAGGTTTCTGCAAATGCTGCAGTTAGAATTATTCTTGTAAGTTTAATAGGCGGAGGATTTATTATTGCGATGTTCTATGGTGCTGCATGGCTTGCATGTGCGCTACCAAACATGACAATGAGAAACGAAGGCTTATTTAAGAGCATTAAGCGCTCAATGAGCATGGTAAAGGACAAGCAAATAAAAATCTTCGGAGACTTTGTTTTGCCTATCGTAATAAGCTTTATTCCACTTCTTATCTGTTCTGCATTTGATATAGCTTTCGATCACGTAATTTTAACGATAGTTAAATACGTTTGTATATTCATATTCTATTTATTCAGCTTTGCATATTACATCATCTTGATGTATGTAATCTTCTTCGATGTAAATGAAATTGAAAGAGAAGATTTAAATTTGCAAAATAAGTGGAGGATATAATGCTTACTAAGAACATTAACAGTATCTTTTTATCTAAGGCAACACTAGTTTTTAAGATGGTTCTATTCTTGTTAATCATCGTTTTAATATTCAGCGTTATAGCTTTCTCAATTATTATGCCAGTATCAAAAGGTTTAAGAGCAGATATAGAGCAAGTAGGTCTTGGATATAAATTTGCAAGCTATGTTGAAGCTACATTAACGAACACTAATCCAGAAGAAGCTAGAGTAGAGCTTTTAGATGCAATATATAAAATAGATGATATTATGGCAAACTGGAATGGTGCAGTAATAGGTGCTATTGTTACTTTTGTTATATTAGCAATTCTATATGGCATTGTTTATTTCATGTCTTACTATACAATAAGTGATATTTTAAATAACTTTATGTCATCAAATAGTAAATATGGATTTGCAGCAAACTTTATTGCAAACGCAAAAAAGAGTTTTATATTTTCTATATGGTATACATTATATGTAATTGGTGTATATGTAGTAGGATTTGGTGTAGCAATTGGAATTGGACTTCTAATTGGTAGATGGAGCGCATCGATCGGATTATTTGTTATGTATCTATTAGCAATTGGAACGCTAGCAACAAGACGTGCTGTAACGCCATTTTGGATGCCTGCAATGGTTGCAAAGGATTTATCTTGTAAAGATGCTTTCTATAAGAACTTCGAGCTTCTAAAGGGCAGATTTTGGAAGACATATGGTGCATACTTCATGCTATATCTATTAGCTGTAGTATTATTCCTTGGTTCAAGTATTTTGACTTTTGGCGTTGCTATGATATTTGCATTCTGTGCAGTTTGGTTATATTTCCAAATTAGAGATATGGTTGCTTTCTATCATATTAATGGAATGAAGTATTATATCGATGAACAAACAGTTATCGATCCAAAGAAGATTTATAGAGACGCAGTTCTAGACGAAGAGAATTTTAAACTATAAAATTTAATAGAATTTAAGATGTGCGAGGTTATACCTCGCATATTTTTTGCAAAAAATTTCCGGCCTTCTATATTTGCCGGATATTTAGCATGCCTTATAGGTGATTGTAAAAACCCGCGTTATGTGCAGGGTGGGTCCACTATGTGATGGTTTTTGTAATCCTCTGAACGAATTTCGTAAAGGGGCGCGCCAGCTGCCATCCATCTCATGTCCCTTAATCGAATTGGGGGTACACATATACACCCATAAGGTTCATTATTAGTATAAGCAATATGTCTATATATTTCAATACTTGAAGCTAAAATTTTACATTCAAAAATTTGATGCAACAGGGGTGCAACTTCCGATAAATGCGAGAAAATTCGATGTTTTCAAAGAAGTGTGACTCAAAGTGTGACAACTATATTAATGCTATTTGTTAAAAGAAAAAGAAATTTTCTTTTGCGCTATAGGGCTATTTGATATATAATATAATGCGTATTAAATAAGAAGGCGAACTCATGGAAAAATTAACACTTAAAGAATTAAATACTCGCTACAATGAATTAGGCGGGAAAGAAGTAGAAGTTTATGGTTGGGTAAGAACAATCAGAGATAGCAAGAATTTTGCTTTCATCGAATTACACGATGGAACATTCTTCAAAACAACTCAAATCGTATTAGACGCAATATTTGCAGATTACAAGAATATCGTATCTCAAAACGTTGGTGCTGGGTTAAAGGTTGTTGGTGAAGTAGTTGTTACTCCTGAAATGAAGCAACCATTTGAAATTCATGCAAAGGAAATTACAGTTGAAGCAACTTCAACTCCAGATTATCCACTACAAAAGAAGCGTCATACACTTGAATACTTAAGAGAGATTGCTCACTTAAGACCAAGAGCAAATACATTCCAAGCTGTATTTAGAGTAAGAAGTGTAGCAGCACAAGCTCTACATGCATTCTTTGCTTCTCGTGGATTTATTTATGTAAATACACCTATTATCACAGGATCTGACTGCGAAGGTGCTGGTGAAATGTTCGAGTTAACAACACTTGATATGGAAAACCTTCCAAAGACAGAAGACGGAAAGGTAGATTACAAGCAAGATTTCTTCGGAAAGAGAGTAAATCTTACGGTTTCTGGACAATTAAGTGCAGAATGCTATGCGCTTGCTTTTAGAAATGTATATACATTTGGACCAACATTTAGAGCAGAAAAGAGCTACACAAATAGACATGCTGCAGAATTCTGGATGATTGAGCCTGAAATGGCATTTGCTGATTTAAAAGACGATATGGATATCCAACAAGATATGATTAAGTACGTAATCAAAGACGTTCTAGAAAAGTGCCCAGAAGAATTAGCATTCTTCAACAACTTTATGGATAAAGGTCTTTTAGATAGATTAAACCACATTGTAAATTCAGATTTTGCAAGAATCACATATACAGAAGCTGTAGAAATTCTTGAAAAGCATAAGGATAAGTTCCAATATCCAGTATTCTGGGGAGCTGATCTTCAAACAGAGCACGAAAGATTCATTACAGAAGAAGTATTCAAAAAGCCAACATTCGTTACAGATTATCCAAAGGAAATTAAGGCTTTCTATATGAGACAAAACGATGATGGAAAGACTGTTGCTGCAGCTGATTTATTGGTTCCAGGTGTAGGCGAAATTTGTGGCGGTAGCCAAAGAGAAGAAAGAATGGACTTACTTACAGCAAGAATGGCTGAATTAGGCTTAAAGGAAGAAGATTATTGGTGGTATTTAGATCTTAGAAAGTATGGTGGTGTAAAGCACTCAGGCTTTGGTCTAGGATTTGAAAGATTAATTATGTATCTAACAGGTATGCAAAACATTAGAGACGTAATTCCATTCCCAAGAACAACAGGATCAGCAGAATTCTAATATTCTGCAATCCAATTGCTGGCGTAGCTCAGCTGGTAGAGCAACGCACTCGTAACGCGTAGGTCGCAGGTTCGAATCCCGTCGCCAGCTCCATTAGAGTTAAGTATAGCTGATACGTAAGTATTGGCTATTTTTTCTTTTATAGGCATAAATACTGCAAATATTAATGATTTATAGGGTATTTCTACAATAAATATAACAGTAGTAGTATATATATCATTTATATATAAAATTAAATCGTTAAATTATTATTAATCGTTAAATTACTACTTACTATATATAAACATACTATAAGAGAAGAAATATAAATTATATAAATACCCCCACGTGACACGTGACAAACGTGACAGTTTTTTACTTTTTACTAATGCTATTAGTATGGCATTGTATTAATTAGCTAGTATTTTTGTATATTGTATTTTAAAAGTGTAGGTTATTGACCTTCAAAAATGTAGGTTAATGAGGTTAAAAAGAAGAGCATTAGATAATCTGGTAGTTTGATTGAAAATGATTTCAAATAATTGAATTTTAGCTCTAAAAATGATAAAATTTAAACATCTGATGAGTTGTTATCCTCTTGAATAACGTAAGTCCAGTCAGGGATTTTCGTTAGAAAGGGGATTTTTTTATGAACGAAAATAAAATGGGATCACACCCAATTAATAAAATATTATGGACTATGGGATTACCTATGGTTTTTTCTATGGTGTTGCAGGCCCTTTATAATGTTGTAGACACAGTATTTGTAATCAATATGGGCGAAGAAGGAATTAAAGCAAATTTGGCTTTAACGTATGTCTTTCCAATTCAAATATTTATGATTGCAGTAGGCGTTGGAACTGGTATTGGTATAAATGCACTACTATCTAGAGCATTAGGTGAAGGTGATAAGAAAAAAATTGGATTAACACTTGGTAATGGTATTTTTGTAGGCACAGCGATTTATATTATATTTTTATTATTTGGTTTATTTGCCTCAAAATGGTTTTTATCTATTCAAACAAATGATGTAGAAATAATTAATATTGGAACTGAATATTTAAAAATAGTAACAATTTTGTCTTTTGGTGCTGTAGGGTTTAATGTGTTTGAAAGATTTTTACAAGCTACAGGTAAAACACAATATTCAACTATAGCCCAAGTTGCAGGGGCAGTAACTAATATTATCTTAGATTATATTTTTATTTATCCATGTAAAATGGGTGTTGCAGGTGCAGCATATGCAACAATCATAGGACAAATTGTTTCATTATTAGTTGCTGTAATATTTCATTATTTCTTTAATAGAGAAATTAAGCACGGAATAAAGGATATGGTTCCTAATAGAAGAATTATAGGTAGCATTTATAGGGTTGGATGGTCTGCTATGCTAATGCAAGCATTATTATCTATTAATATGTTTGTTATGATAAAAGTTTTTTCAATTACTCAGGACGCTGAAATAATAAATGGCACTTATGGTATATATTATAAAATTCAACAAATAGCTTTATTTTCATGCTTTGGATTGAGTAATACTATAATTTCTTTGTTAGCATTTAATGTAGGATTAGGAAATAAAGAAAGAATAAAAGCGTGCATAAAGTGGGGCATTATTGATACAATAATTGTTGCAGGAGTAATTACAATTATATTTGAATTATTCGCTAGTCCTATTGCTAATTTATTTGGATTAACTGCGCAAGGAAATAATAAAGAACAAATAGTATCATTGTGTCAAACATCAATCAGGATTGCTTCAATTGGATATGTTTTCATGGCGATTTCGCTTGCAATACAAGGTATTCTTCAAGCGTATAGAAAATCAGTAACACCTTTATTTATCTCTTTGCTAAGATTAATAATCATAATTGTACCTATCGCTTTAATTTTTATTAACTTTGAAAATGCAAAAGATGTGATTTGGTGGGCATTCCCAATTACAGAAATACTAACTGCCGTTGTTTCATTAATACTATTAAAGTTTACAAAAGAAATAAAGGAGGCATACTCGATTGAAGTATGAGTACGCAAAACTCACTAAGGGTACGCACTTTTCATGAAGGGGTACGCAAATTGTATCAAATGTTATGTTTCTAGACATTAGAGTTAAGTATAGCCGATACGCAAGTATTGGCTATTTTTTCTTTTATAGGCGTAAATGCTGCAAATATTAATGATTTATAAGTAATTTCTGCAATAAATATGGCAGTAGTAGTATATATAGCATTTATATATAAATTTATATCGTTAAATTATTATTCGTTAAACTACTACTTACTATATATAGGCATATATAAGAACATATTATTTTTAAAGTATACTCTTACGTGACAGATAATAGTGACATGCTTGATTAATGGATGAAATATGCATATCATATAAAAATCTTAATAGTAAAACTGGGTCATTTTAATTTAAAAATATGGGTCATTTCAATTTAAAAATATGGGTCAGTGATATTGACAAATATAGGTCAGTTTGATAACATATATGTGAACAATATAAAGGAGTTGTGATTCTATGAAGAAAATAACTAATGATTCTACATACAAAGCAAGAATAGTTGATGAACTAGTAAAAAAAGATTTGAGAATATTCGGTGCTATTTGTATTGAAGGACCTAAATGGTGTGGAAAAACTTGGACATCATCACATCATGCTAATAGCGAATTTCTTGTTGGTGATCCAAGTGGCAATTTTTCTAATAGAATGCTTGCTGAACTTGAACCTTATACCGTTTTAAAAGGAGATGCTCCTCGCTTAATTGATGAATGGCAAGAAGTTCCAGCATTATGGGATGCAACAAGAGCTTTTGTTGATGAAAGTGGTGGTAAGGGTCAAATAATTTTAACGGGATCATCAACGCCAGTTAATAAAGGTGTTTTGCATAGTGGTACAGGAAGAATTAAAAGTATTAGAATGAATACGATGTCATTATATGAATCAGGTGATTCAAGCGGGATTATTTCGTTAAAAGATTTATGTGAAAATAAATTTGAATCAAAAGTGGTAGAAGAAACAAATCTTGAAAAACTAGCCTATTTAATTGTTAGAGGCGGATGGCCTGGAAATATCGATGTTAGTGTAAATGATTGTGATGAACTAGCTTTAGGATATATGGAGAATGTTGCAAAAACAGATTTAAAACAATTAGATAAAGATATTGATTATAATGAGCATAAAGCAAAGCTTATTTTAAAATCACTTGCTAGAAACGAATCAACAACTGTTTCTAATCAAAGTATATTAAATGACATAATAGAAAATGATAATTCATCCATTAGCAAAAATACTTTATCCAAATATTTAGATGCGTTTAATAGAATGTTTTTATTTAACAATCAAGAACCCTTTTCATCAAACATAAGATCTTCTTTACGTGTTAAACAAATGGAAAAAAGACATTTTTCTGATCCCGCAATGGCATGTGCAATGCTTAAATTAACTCCAAAGAAAATGATGAATGATTTAAAAACTTTTGGTTTTATGTTTGAAGCAATGGTTGAAAGAGATTTGTCTATATATGCTCAAGCTATAAATGCCAAATTATTTCACTACCAAGATTATAAAAATAATGAAATTGATGCAGTTATAGAACTTGAAGATGGCAATTGGTGTGCCATAGAAATAAAATTAGGATTAAACAAAGTAGAAGAAGGCTCAAACAATTTAATCAAAGTATGTAAAGATATAGTTGATAATGGTGGTAAAGAGCCTATAATGAAATGTGTTATTTATGGTGTTGGTAATATGGCATATAAAAATGCTGATGGAGTTTATATTATCCCGATAACTGCATTAAAAAATTAATGATACTTATTACAGGAGGAGTCAAGATGAAAAAAGAAATAAAAACAACAGAAGCTATATTTCCAATGCCAGTTTTATTAATATCTACATTTAATGAAGATGGAAGCGTTGATGTTATGAATGCTGCATGGGGAACAATGATAGAAAGAGATTATGTTGCACTAAATTTAACGGAAACTCATAAGACAGTAAAAAATATTAAACAAAGAAAAGGATTTGTAGTTCATATTGCAGATGCAAAGCATGTTGTAGAAGCTGATTATTTTGGCGTTGTATCAGGAAATAAGGAG
The DNA here is from genome assembly GCA_015055975.1 of Clostridiales bacterium. Lineage (GTDB taxonomy): Bacteria > Bacillota > Clostridia > Christensenellales > UBA3700 > UBA3700. Next base: position 27,690 of record SVHF01000016.1, read on the forward strand.
CCAAATAAATTTAAAAAATCAGGATTAACATTTACTAAATCTCAATTGGTTGATGCTCCAATTATTAATGAACTTCCTATTGCAATTGAATGTGAATTCATTGAATATCAAGATAGTCAATACGGAATTGGTGTAGTAGGTAAAGTAGTAAGAACATCAGTTGAAGAAGAAAATCTAGTTGGTGGAAAATTAGACATAGATAAGCTAGAAGCAATTTCGTTTGATCCATATACTCATGGCTACTATAAAGTAGGAACAAGAGTAGGTGAAGCTTTTAAAGATGGATTAAAAATTAAATAAAATTGGATAATATATTTGAAGGAGAAGATAATCATGAATACTATTACTACAGAATGGGATAAATGTTATCCAAAAAACGAAAAAGTAAATCATAAAAAGGTTAGTTTCAAGAATCATTTTGGCATTGAACTTGTTGCGGATTATTTTTCGCCTAAAGGTGTAAGCGGAAAACTTCCAGCAATTGCTTGCTGTGGAGCTTTTGGAGCTGTTAAAGAACAACATTCTGGACTTTATGCGCAAGAAATGGCAAGCCGTGGATTTATTACAATTGCATTTGATCCATCATTTACCGGCGAAAGCGATGGCGAGCCAAGGTATATGAATAGTCCAGATATAAATGTTGAAGATTTCCAAGCAGCAGTAGATTATTTATCAAACTTGGAAGAAGTTGATAGTGAGAAAGTTTCAATCATAGGAATTTGTGGTTGGGGTGGAATGGCACTTCAAACTGCTTGTATAGATACAAGAATAAAAGCAACTGTTGCTATTACAATGTACGATATGAGTAGAGTAAGTGGCTGTGGATATTATGATAGCGAGGACAGCGAAGAAGCTAGATACCAAAAACGAGTTAACTTAAATAATCAAAGAACAATTGATTTCAAAAATGGTAGTTATAAACTAGCTGGCGGAACTATTCCACTTGATTTAGTTAAAGACATGGATGTTCCTGTATTTGTAAAAGATTATTCAGAATATTATAGAGGTAGAGCATATCATAATCGCTCATTAAACAGCAATAATGGCTGGAATGTAACAGCATCAAGTTCTCTTATGAATACAAGATTATTTACTTATGCAGGCGAAATTAGAAATGCAGTTTTACTCGTTCATGGCGAAAAAGCTCATTCATTATATTTTGGGCAAGATGCATTCAAATTGCTAAAGGGTGATAATAAGGAATTCTTGTTAGTAAAAGATGCGACTCATTGTGATTTGTATGATGGTGGAGTGAACCATGATAAAATCCCATTTGATAAAATAGAGGCATTTATTAAGAAAAATATTTAGTTATGAAGAAAGTATTGTGTTTTTTGTTGCTCATGGTTTCAATTATTGGGCTTGTCGGATGTAATAGTTCTTCTAAAGAAGAAAAAGAGCCAGTAAAGCCAACTGTGGAGATTGAAGATATGATTTTAAAGATTGATGACCAAATTATCGATATAACATGGGAGAATAATGATTCTGTAAATGAACTAATGGCATATGCTAAAGACGGGCTTTCAATAGAAATGCAAAGATATGGCGGATTTGAACAAGTTGGGCCAATAGGCAAAACTATTAAAAGCAACAACTCGCAAATGACAACAACTCCAGGAGATGTTGTTTTATATTCTGGGAATCAAATAGTTGTTTTCTTCGGAACAAATACTTGGAGTTATACTAAACTTGGGCATATAAACCTAACTCAAAATGAATTAAACGATTTGTTGAACAAAAGCAGTGTAACATTACGTTTGGAAGAAAAAATCGACGAGTAAATAAATCTAAAATAGGAATGCATTATGATAACAATTAATATTTACTATAAAGGCGAAAAAGACAACGCAAGATTATTTGCAAACGAAATGCAAAAATCAGGCATTGTAGCTAAAATTAGACAAGAAAAGGGAAATATCCGTTATGAATATTTTTATCCTGTTTTAGATCCTCAAACAGTATTATTGATAGATAGTTGGGAAAACCAAGAAGCAATAGATATTCATCATAATTCACCTATGATGAAAGAGATTGCAGCTCTAAGAGAAAAATACGATTTACACATGGTTGTAGAAAAGTACGAATCACTAGATGATAATAGTGATGAAAAATATATTCGAAAATAAAAATATAATTTTGAAATTTGGGTTATTATGTTATTGTAAGTTTGGGAGCTTATATGGAAATAAAAAGACTAGGTTTTGATTTTACAGTATGCAAGTTAAAAGATTATAAAGACGTTGATCTATCTCACGATTATTATTTTTTAGCACAAACCGACGAAGAGATTTCTTTAGTGTGCAAAACTGAAGATACTCCAAAGGATGCGTTAGTTGTAGATAATGGTTGGAAAGGCTTTAGGATACAAGGTATATTAGATTTTTCTTTGATTGGAATTTTATCTAAAATATCTACTATACTTGCTAATGAAAAGATAGGTATATTTGCAATATCTACATATAATACAGATTATATATTAGTAAAAAAAGAAAATTTTGAAAGAGCGCTAAAAGCTCTAAAAGATAGCGGATATACAATAGTATAGAGGAAGGAATATGCAAGAAGAAGATATTGATGTATTAACAGTAAATCGCGAAAAAGCCATTGTAAAGACAAGTGTTATCGGAATTATAGCGAATATATTCCTTGTGGGATTTAAGGCGTTTGTTGGCCTTGTTTCAAATTCTATTGCTATCATTTTAGATGCAGTAAACAATTTATCCGATGCATTATCTTCTGTTGTAACCATAATTGGCGCAAAGCTTGGCGCAAAACAGCCAGATAAAAAACATCCTTTAGGGTACGGAAGAATAGAATACATAAGTTCTATGATTGTCGCTGCATTGGTTATATATGCAGGTATAACGGCGTTCGTTGAATCAATAAAAAAGATTATTACGCCTGAAGCCGCAGAATATAGCACAGTTTCAATTATTATTGTAGCTGCAGCAATCGTTGTGAAATTGCTGTTAGGATTATATGTTAAAAAGCAAGGAAAGGTTGTAAATTCTAGCGCACTAAAGGCGTCTGGTTCTGATGCGCTTTTTGATGCAATATTATCATGCTCAGTATTGCTTTCTATGATTATATATTTGGTATGGGGCATATCACTAGAGGCATATGTTGGTATTTTAATTTCATGCTTTATCGTAAAAGCTGGTCTTGAAATGATGTTAGATACACTAAACGATATTATTGGCAAAAGAGAAGATGCTGAAATTAGTAACAAATTAAGAGAAATAATAAGCGCTGAAGATCAAGTTTTAGGTGTTTACGATATTACAATCTTCAATTACGGCCCAAATAAGAATTATGGTTCTGTGCATGTAGAACTTCCAGATACATTAAGTGTTGACGATGTAGATAGAATTACAAGAAAAATACAAGTCGATGTATTCCAAAAAACAGGGATTATCTTAACAGGTATAGGAATATATTCATTTAATACATCGGATGATGAAGCTGCAAAGATGAGAAACACAATTCAAAAGACAGTTTTATCTCATGATTGGGCTTTGCAAATGCATGGATTCTACGCAGATACAGAAAAGAAAACTTTAAGATTTGATACAGTAATTAGCTTCGATATAGAAAAGGCTGAAGCTATGCAAATATTGCGTTCAGAAATAACTGCTTTATATCCAGATTATGAAGCAATAATAGTTCTTGATTCAGATATTTCAGATTAATTATAAATTCAAGGTCTTATTTTTTATAAATAAGCGTGTTATAATTTGATTGGGGGTAATATTATGGATATTCAAATCAAAACTATGGAATTATATCAAAGAGATGAAGCTTTGGATTTAATTTGGAAAGTATTTATTAAATATGAGGCACCAGATTATACAAAAGAAGGAGCCGATGAATTTTTCAAATCTATTCACGACGAAAATTGGTTAAATCAAATTAAGATGTATGGAGCTTTCGATAAAGAAAGATTAGTTGGTGTTATTGCCACTCGTGAAGAAGGCACCCATATTGCTTTGTTCTTTGTGGATGGAGAATATCATAGAAAGGGAATAGGCAGACAATTATTTGAAAGAGCTTTAAAAGATAATAAGGTTAACTATATGACAGTTAATTCTTCTCCATATGCTGTTCCTGTTTATAAAAAGTTAGGATTTGAACCTACAGATTTTGAGCATGAGAAAAATGGCTTAAGATTTACCCCAATGAAATACCAAGTACAATAAATGAAGAAAGTTAGAATAACAGTTAAAAAGATAGTATGCCATGAGGATTTAATAAAAGAATATGAAAATCCAATTGAGCATGCTTGCGATATGAAATTAAACCAGGTCTTTATTGCAAATGGAGATAAAAGACCTGATGGTTTTTGTGATAGCGCATGGGATAGTGTTTATCCATTTGTAAAAGAATTAGCAAATGGTGGTGGGAATTTTTATGATGGCTGGATGAAGAATAGAAAATCAGCTATGATTTCTTGTAATGATGGATTTAGGCCAGTTAGCTTTTATCTTGAAGCACTAGAAGAGGAGGCAGATTAGTAGATATTATGAAGAAACATTCTTATTTAGCAATAGTCTTAATTTTAGCAATAGTTTTATGTTTGTTTATTCCTTCTTGCTCGAAAAAAGTAGAAGATTCGGATATTGTAATTGTTTATACAACCGATGTTCATTGTGGGGTAGACGATAATATTGGTTATGCATCACTTGCTGCATATGTCAAAAAGACAAAAGAGCTTAGCAAGAATTTCACTCTAATTGATGCCGGCGATGCGATGCAAGGTAATTTGATTGGAAGTTTATCTAAAGGCAAATATATCATAGATATAATGAACGCATTGAATTATGATTTGTATGCTATTGGTAATCATGAATTTGATTATGGCATAGACGAATTATCTCAAAGAATAGATCAATTTAAGGGCGAATTTATTTCTTGTAATTTATCATACACCGGCAAAAAAGAAAATAAGATAAGCAAGGTGAAACCTTATTCAATTAAAGATTACGGCTTTGCTAAAGTTGGATTCGTTGGAGTTACTACTCCTACAACTTTAGTTAGTTCAAATCCAGCCAACTTTGTTGAAGATGGAGAAGTTGTGTATTCATTCCATGCGGATACGCTTTTTGATGAAGTACAAAAGAATATTGACGAATGCAAAGCAAACGGATGCAAGTATGTTGTTTTAGTTTCGCACCTTGGCTATCTAGATAATTATAAGCCATATTCTTCAGTTGATTTAATCAATAATACAAGCGGAGCTATAGCTGTTATTGATGGGCATTCTCACCAAGTTGCTTCTTGTAATTACTATAAAAATAAGGCAGGACAAATGATTCCGCTTTGCGCTGCAGGATATAAGATGAATGTAATAGGAAGAATTACTATTACAAAAGATGGAGATGTCCAGCTTGGAATTATTAATTCATATCCTCAAAAAGATCAAGACGCTCAAGATTTAATTGACGGAATAGAAGCAAAGATAGATGAAGAAGTTTCAAAAGTTGTAGCAACGAGCGATTTAGCAATGTCAATATATGATGCTGCTGGAATTAGAATGGTAAGATCTAGAGAAGTTGCCATTGCGGATGTTGTTGCAGATTCTTATAGGGACGCATCTGGTGCCGATATAGCATTTGCAAATGGCGGCGGCGTGAGAGCAGATTTAAAATCTGGAGATATTACATATGGTGATATTAAAAATGTATTACCATTTGATAACACTCTATGTCTAATTAAAGCAACAGGTGCTCAGATTTTGGATTATTTAGAATTTGCTGCAAGAAAAACAGAACATGAATATACAGATGGCACAAAAGCTATTGGTGAAAATGGAGCCTTTGCTCAAACATCTGGATTAACCTATACAATAGATACATCTATTGCAAGTAGTGTTGTTGTAGATGAAAGTGGGAATTTCGTGAAGGTAGATGGCGAAAGAAGAGTTAAAAACGTAAAAGTTCTTCAAGGTGATGAATACGTCGCAATCGATCCTGAAAAGACTTATACAATATGTTCGTTAGATTTTATTTTATTAGACGGCGGAGATGGTGTTGTAATGTTTAAGGAATGCGAAGTCATATCTAAAAATGTAATGCTAGATAGCGAAGCATTAGTAAGATATATCGTTGATGTATTACATGGCAGTTTAAAAGATAAATACGAAACGGTTGGAAATAGAATAATAATCGTTTAATAATTTTTAGTTATACTAAAATGGTAATAAGGAGGACTAGATTATGAAGAATATGAGGATACCATTATTAAGCGCACTTGGGGTTGCCATTGTAGCGTTAATATTTGGTTCTATATTTGATTATCAATTATCAAGTGCAATCGCAAGTTCAACAAATGGATTTGGATTGTTTATTTCGGTAATAGCACCAACAATAGGTTTTTGCGGATTTGCATTTATTGGCGGTGGATTTTTTGCACTAGGGTTAAAGCAACAAAAGCTTTGGGTAAAAATTGTATTTATAGCTTTAGCTATTGTAGCTTTAGGCGTCACAGTTAACTATGCAGGAAAAGAATATTTTGGAATAAACGGCTTTGTAGATAAAGCTCCTATGTTTGTTGGATATCTAACAGCAGGGATTTGTGGCCTTGCGGCTGAAGTTGGGGGCTATTTCACATTTAAAGATTGCAAGAATGAAAAAGCATGGATCCCATTCCTTTGCGTGTATATTGTCCTATTTTTAGTTTTAATCTGTGGAATTACAGGATTAAAGAGCTTAATGCATCGTCCAAGATATAGAACAGTTTTAGACCAATCAATTGTTCCATTCCATAACTGGTGGCAAAGATGTGCAAATTATAAAGACTATATCGCTTTAGGTATATCTAAAGAAGAATTCAAATCATTCCCATCTGGTCATACTGGCGAAGCAGCAATATTGATTGTAGTATCAATGTTTGCGCCACTTGCAGATGATAGATTGAAAAAGGCTCAATTACCTATGTTTATCGGATCTTGTTGTTTTGTAATGCTAGTAGGTTTTTCAAGAATCTTAGCCGCTGCGCATTATCTAAGCGACGTTTCAATGGGCGCTTTAATTACTTTAGTATTTGCATGTATTGCAAATGAAGTATTAATAAAATATGTAAAACCAACAAAAATTGAAGAAAAAGTTGAAGAAGGCCCAAAAGAAGTTGAGGAGGTTAAATAGTGAAGAAATTTGCAATCATTTTGATTGTAATAGTGCTTGCACTAAGCGTGTCTTTATGTGCATGCCAAGCTAAAGTTAACACTCAACCAACAAATATTGAGGCCTGGCTTACCACAATTTAGATAAATTGTTAAATTTTTAACTAAAATAACTTGTTAAATAATTAACGATATGTTATAATGCTTCCGATAACAAAATTTGGAGGCATTATTTTTATGTTTAATTACAAAGGTAAAGTAGTAGCAATCACAGGTGCATCTTCAGGATTAGGTAAGCAAATGGCTTATGGATATGCTGAACAAGGTGCAAATCTAGTTTTATTAGCAAGAAGAGTTGAAAGACTTGAGGATACAGCAAAAGATCTAGAAGCAAAATTTGGTATTAAAGTTCTTCCAGTTAAGTGCGACGTTACATCTGAAGAATCAATCAATTCAGCTGTAGCAGCAGTAGAGAAGGAATTTGGTCACTGTGAAGTTTTAGTTAACGATGCTGGTGGCGAAAAGGGAACAGGTACACCACTTTTAGATTACAAGAAGGAAGATTGGGAATATACTCTAAATCTTGATTTAACATCAATCTTTGCTGTTACAAAGGCTTTTGGTAATTTAATGAAGAAGGCAATGGCTGATGGCAAGCAAAAATATGGTAGAGTAATCAATATCGCTTCTATCTATGGTTTAGTTGGTAACACAGCTATCCCTACAATTGCATACCACTCAACAAAGGGTGCTGTTGTAAACTTCACAAAGGGTGCTGCTGCAGAATTAGCTCCAGCTGGAATTACAGTTAACGCTATCTGCCCAGGATACTTCTACACAGAATTAACAACAGATACATTAAATTCTGATTACTTCCAAGAATTTGCAAAGAGAACAGTTCCAATGCAAAGATATGGTAAAGAAGGCGAATTAAATTCAGCTGCTATCTTCTTAGGTGCTGAAGAATCTTCTTACGTAACAGGACAAGCCATCGCAGTTGACGGCGGATATACTTGTGTATAATTAGTATATTAAGGGAGAAGACAAAGGGCTGGATTTAATCCAGCCCGAATTTTTTATTTAATGAAGTTTGTAAATATTTTTTTCTCGCCTTTAGGCAATCCAAATTTTTCTTTTCCAAGCGCTATCGATTTCATTAAAAATACCATGTTTTCGGCAACAACTCTTGCATTTTGCAAACCTTCTTGATCTTCTGCAATTTGGCCTTTAGCTCCACCAAAGCCATTGTTCCAATACATTCCAGATGCAATTGGCATTTGAGAAATAGTGAAGTATTTATTTAATACATCAAAAGTGGCCTCTGTGCCACCACGACGAGCCACAGCAAATGCAGCACCTACTTTCATTTTTAAATCAAATGGTGAGCTATAGAACAATCTATCTAAAAAGCTAATTAATGTTCCATTTGGAGAAGCATAATAAACTGGAGAGGCAACAAGTAAACCATCTGCATCTTTGAAATACTTTGCTGCTTCATTTACTTCATCTTTAATTGCGCATTCGTCATGAGTTGAGCAATATCCGCATCCAGCACAGCCTCTAATATTCTTTTGACCAACGTCGATTATTTTATATTCGATTCCTTCTTTTTCGAATACTTTACATGCTTCATCTAAAAGGATTGTTGTGTTTCCATTTTTTCTTGGACTTCCATTTAAAATTAATACTTTCATATACGCCTCCGAAATATACTTTAAGTATAATCTAAATATTTAATAATTCAAGTGGCAAAAGTTTGGGGAAGCGCAATGAATAGTTGTAAAGTTTATTTAAATAAATCGCATATTGAATAGACAAAATATATATGATATATTTATAGCAAGAGCAAAAGGAGGAAATTTCTATGAAATATGTATGTCAAGTATGCGGATACGAATACGACGAAGAAGTAGGCGATCCAGATAACGGAATCGCACCAGGAACAAAATTCGAAGACCTACCAGATGATTTTGCATGCCCACTTTGTGGCGTTGGTAAGGACGAATTTGCTCAAGCTTAATTAATTATTGATAAAATAATGCAAGTTGAGAGACTATGGTCTCTCAATTTTGTAGAAAGGGGTTAATAAATGAACAAACTATTACTAAATGGCATTTGGCATCTAGAATCACAAGATGGTGCATATAAGGCTGATGGCAATGTGCCAGGAACAGATTTTGGTATTCTCATTAAAGCAGGACTTTTGAAAAATCCATTAATTTCAGGGGATGAGAAAGAAGCACTAGTTACTGCCGAGAAAGATTTCACATTCTCAAAAGAATTTAAAGTAGATAAAGACATTTTAAAGAGCGAAAATATAAGACTTAGATGTTTTTGCGTTGACACTTTGTGCTCAATTTATTTAAATGGCGACTTGGTCGCAGAATTAAATAATTCATATATCCCACTTGATGCGGATATTAAAAGCGCAATTAAAGAAGGAACAAACAATTTAGTATTTGAATTCCATTCTGCATATAAATATATTAGAGATAGACAACAAAAAGCAGCAATGCCAGGGAACTTCAATGGCGTTGATGGTATTCCATATATAAGAAAGCCAGGATGCCATTTTGGTTGGGACTGGGGCCCATGTGTTCCATATTCAGGAATCTTAGACGATATCTATATTGCTTCATTTAATGAAGAGATTTCAAATATCTCAATAAAGCAAGATACAACGAAGGATCTAGCAAAGCTAGAATTATCTGCTGATGGCGCTAAAGAGATAGTTGTTATATCTCCAAAGGGCGAAGAATTTAAAGTTGAAAATGGAAAGGTTGAAATTAAGAAACCTCAACTTTGGTATACAAGAGAATTATCTGAAACAAAGACTCAACCTCTATACACAGTTAAATTCATAGGCGACGAAGAAACTATTGAGAAAAAGATAGGATTAAGAAGCTTGTATTTAGATCAATCTAAAGATGAATTTGGAACAGACTTTGCTTTAATGATAAATGGTGAAAGAGTATTTGCAAAGGGAGGTAATTTAATTCCTTTTGCAGCAATCTTTGAAGATATAACAACAGAGACTGTTGATTATTATTTAAATTTGGCTGTTGAATCCAACTTCAATATCATAAGAGTTTGGGGTGGTGGTAGCTACGCTAACGAATATCTTTTAAATAAGTGTGATGAATTAGGATTACTTGTTTGGCAAGATTTTTGCTTTGCATGCCAACTATATCCATTCTACGAAGAAGATTTCTTAGCAAATGTAGTTAAGGAAATAGAGCTTAACGTAAAGAGAGAATCACTTCATCCATCAGTTGCATTATTCTGTGGTAATAATGAAATTGAAACAATGTATTCTTGGATGCCAAAGGGCACAAAGCTATTAAAGGCATACAAGGAATTCTTCTATGATATTATGCCAAAGACATTAGATGGCATTACTCAAGTATCATATATTCCTACATCCCCACTAGGATCTGATTTTATGGAAAACATTTCTTCAGACAATTTTGGAGATACTCATATGTGGAATGTATGGCATGGTTTAAAGAAGCTTGATTATTATCAATTAAGATGGTCAAGATTCTTATCTGAATTTGGTCTTGAATCACTTCCATCTAATAAGGCTATAAATACTTTCTGTTCAAAAGAGGAAGATTACGATATTACATCAAAGGCATTCAATTCTCACCAAAAGTGTATTGGTGGTAATAAGAAGATGCTATTCTATCTAACAGAAATGTTTGATTTCCCAAAGCACTTTGATGCGCTTCCATACCTAACAGGTATAGTTCAAGCAGAATGTATTAAAAATGCAGCCGTTCATTTTAGACAAAATAAGGGAAGATGTAATGGTGCTATTTATTGGCAATATAACGATGTATGGAATTGTCCAAGCTGGTCATCAGTTGACTTTGAAGGTATTCCAAAAGCACTTCAATATAAGGCAAAAGAATTCTTTAATCCAGTAACGCTTACTTGCCAAAAAGAAAATGGACAAGCAACTATCTTTGCTCATAACGATACTCTAAAGCAAAAAGCTTTTGACATAAAAATTGAAGAATATGCTATAAAAGACAATTCGCTTTTAAATACATACACATATAATGTTAAAGTTGAACCAAATAGCTTTTTACATGTTGCGACCCTAAAGGCGAAATTGGACTCAGTTTTGAAAATTACGTACAACAATGAATCAATTTACGAAATCTTCAATAAGCCATCTAAATTGCCTTTAAATAAGGTTAAATTCGAAACAAAGCTTGATGGAAAGAAATTAACTATTAAAGCTTTAGATAATTTCGCGTATAATGTAATGGTAGAATCAAATGCTATTGCATCAGAGAATTATTTCTCACTTTTAAAGGGAGAAGAAAAGACAATAACTTTGGATAGAGAGCCAGGGGAGATTAAGATTGTATGTGCAAATAACATTGATTTTGATAAAAATAAAGTACGCAAGTTCTTCTTTAGATTCTTCTATAGATTAGAGCCAATGAACATTGCGAACTTCATGTACTATTCAAGAACATAAAGGAGGTAAATATGGAATTAAAGGGTACAAAAACAGAAAAGAATTTAATGGAAGCATTTGCAGGCGAAAGCCAAGCTAGAAATAAATACACATATTTTGCTTCAGTTGCGAAGAAGGAAGGATATGAGCAAATTTGTGAAATCTTCCAAAAGACAGCAGATAACGAAAAAGAACACGCAAAGATGTGGTTCAAAGAATTAAAGGGAATTGGTAATACAGCTCAAAACCTTAAAGCTGCAGCAGATGGCGAAAACTACGAATGGACAGATATGTATGAACAATTCGCAAAAGATGCTGAAGAAGAAGGATTCGTTGAACTTGCTAAAAAGTTTAGAGCAGTAGGCCAAATTGAAAAGGCTCACGAAGAAAGATATAGAAAGCTTCTAAACAACATTGAAATGCAAGCGGTATTTGCAAAGAGCGAAGAAAAGATGTGGGAATGCAGAAACTGTGGCCATTTAGTAATTGGCAAAGAAGCTCCAGAAGTATGTCCAGTTTGCAACCATCCACAAAGCTATTTCGAAGTAAGAAAAGAAAACTATTAATTACTATTAATATGAAAGTAATTTGGCGGGGTCCACTCGCCAAATTCTTTTTTCTCAAAAATGTCTTGAAATAGGGACATCTTTAGAATATAATAGAAGTCCACACTTAAAAATTGAGGGAAAAGTATGCCAAAGAAAGATAGCGATTATAAAATCAAATTATTGGTTCTTTATGAGATTCTAAAACAAAATACAGACGAGAACAAAAGATTAACAACAAAGGAACTTATTTCTATGCTTGCCGCTAAAGGTATTTCATGCGATAGAAAGATTCTTTATAACGACATTAAGACTCTAAATGATAATGGATTTGAAATCCTTACAGAAAGAGGACAACAAATGGAGTATTATGTTGCTAATCCTGCTTTTGAAGACTATGAATTGAGAATATTAATCGATACTGTTCAAGCAGCAAAATTCCTAACTCAAGTAAAAACGGATGAATTGACAAATAAACTTTTAGGCTTAGCGGGTTCTAATAAAAAGGACTTTGTTAAAGAAAATATCACAATTAAAAACGAAATTAAATCTTCTAACAAAAACATATTCAATCATATCGCAGCTATAACTGAGGCTATAAAGAACAATAAGAAAGTTCAATTTAGATATTTTGATTTAGATATTGGCGGGAATAAAATCCCTAGAAATAACAACGAATTCTACGTTGAAAACCCAATTGATTTAGTAATTAGAGACGACAAATACTATTTGGTTACATACAGCGAAAAATATGGCGAACCTACAACATATAGAGTAGATAGAATGGATAATGTTTGTGCAACAAAGATCAACGCTATAAAGTTTAAAGTAAAAGAAGCGCAAGAATTATCTAATAAATCCTTCTCAATGTATAGAGGCGAAGATAAGGTTGTAACTATAAAGTTTAATAAGAAGATTTCTGGACAAATCGTAGATAGATTAGGTTGCAATTTCTTCTGTATGGAAGAAACTGATGAAACTTGCACAATAAGAGGCACAATTAATGTATCTCCAACATTCTATGCGTGGTGCTTTACTTTTGGTGATGAACTAACAATTTTAGAGCCAAAAGATATAGTTGAAGAATATAGGAAAAGGTTAGCTAGAGCATATAATAATTTGCCTAAAGAATAAAAGTAGGGGCTGTTAAGAAATAAATTCTTAGCAGCTCTATTTTTTTGCAGTTTACGAAATCCTTAACAACTTGTTGTTAAG